>JAPKCQ010000272.1 GCA_026421165.1 Lewinella sp.
TGAAGCATTACCCTTTGCCGAGGCCTGCGGCCCAAGGGTATATTTAATAGAGATTCGAGCTAGAGTACAAACACGGTGCAAAGGTTTAACAGCTTTATAATAATCCTACGGACAACAACATTTTCAGTCTTATAAAGTGTCTAGAAATAACTACGAATTAAAGTTATCCCTGAACAATAGTGTCTTATAAAAGTGTGCCGCCCCTCGGATAAGAGGAGTGGCACTTTTGTTTTGAGGTAATGGGGTAGTACCTCTTCCGAACTTCTACTACCTTTGTAGTCTTTAGTAGAAAGCTTGCTTGGCCTCCGACGTTCAGCCAAGCATTAATCATTCGATTACGGCCACCTACTGTCGCCATTTTTAGCTTTAACTATTGTACACCCCGACTAAGAACTTATGACCGTGAGACTCATCCTGCTGCTAGCTATATCCTTCCCCGTCTTACTGTACGCACAGTTTGATCTCCGAGATCGTGACGCCGCCCCATCTTCTACCGCCGTTCGGATAACCAACGGTATTACTCTAGACGGGAATCCCGACGAGGCGATCTGGAAAGCTTGCAAGCCAGCCACCGGTTTTTGGGAGACTTTCCCTTCGGATACTTCTCTGGCGCGTGACCAAACTGAAATTTACTTTGCTTACGACGACGACAATCTCTACGTCGCTGCTAAATGCTACGTACAGGGCAAAGATTTCGTTATCCCCAGTCTCCGGCGAGACTACCGTGCCGGAGGTAACGACAACCTTACCTTGGTTTTCAACCCTTTTAAGGACAAGACGAACGCCATCGTCTTCGGTATGAACCCGCTTGGCGTTACCCGTGAGGCCCTGATCTACAACGGTGGCGAAAGCGTCGAAGACTTTCGGGAAGAGTGGGATAATAAGTGGCGGGGCGAAAGCTATATCGGCGATAACTACTGGTCGGTGGAAATGATCATTCCTTTCACCAGCCTGCGCTTTCCCGACGGCGACCCGCAGTGGTACTTTAATTCTTACCGCTTCGATACCCAGTCTAGCACCCGCTCTACCTGGCACCGCATACCCCAAAATCAGATCATTATGAGCCTGGCTTATATGGGGACGATCGATTTTATCGGCGGTGCCCCGAAGGCGCAGGGCGGTAACCTCACGGTTATTCCTTACGTTGGCGGTGGTCTCAATAAAGATTATGAGGCGGGGACGGAGGTGCAGTGGAATGGTGCCGTGGGTGGTGATGCTAAGATCGGTATCGGATCGGGCCTCAACCTCGACCTCACCGTGAATCCCGATTTCAGCCAGGTGGAGGTTGATCAGCAGGTCATCAACACCAGCCGTTTTGAAGTCTTCTTCCCTGAGCGGCGCCAATTTTTTCTGGAAAATGCGGATCTCTTCGGCTCCTTCGGTGATTCGCGGGCCAATCCTTTCTTCAGTCGTCGTATCGGTATTGCCCGCGACACGACGACGGGCCTGGCCATCCCGAACCAGATCTACGCAGGCGCACGCCTGAGCGGCAAGGTTGGGGACGACTGGCGAATCGGTCTCCTCAACATGCAGGCCGCAGCCGAGCTTGAGCAAGGTCTACCCGCCTACAACTACACCGTTGCCGCTGTCCAACGTAAGATTGGAGATCGCTCCGCCGCTGGTATTATCGCTGTCAACAAGCAAAACTTTTCAAATTTTAGCGACAGCACCGAGACCAACGCCGAGTTCAACCGCATCCTCGGCGTCGACTACAACCTGGCTACCAAAAATAACAAATGGAATGGTAAGGTATTCCTGCACCGCAGCTTCTCCGACCGCGAAAACGGGGAAGGCGACGACTACACCCACGGCCTCGCCCTCGAATACCGCGAACGCAACTGGAACCTCGAATACACCCACCTCTACGTCGGCGACGACTTCAACGCAGAGGTAGGTTTCGTTCCCCGCCGCGATATTTTTAGTCCCTTTATTGGCATCAGAAGAATAGATTATCCGGATAACCCCAACGTGATCCAGAAAGGCCCCGCCCTGCGTACTCGCTCCTTTTTCAAACCAGGAGATGGCCTGGCGGACTACGGTGCGCGTTTCATCTACGACTGGCGGTACGCCAATACTTCACAAATCACCCTCTTCGCACGCACCACTAAAGTCGAACTCTTCGAACCCTTCGACCCTACCCGGACGGACGCTACACCGCTACCCGCCGGTGAATACAGCTACGCCCGCTTCGGTGGCGAGATCCGATCAGACCGCCGGAAGAAGTTCAGTTATTCTATAGAGCCCGAGTTAGGCCAGTTTTATAACGGGAGAACTTACGGCATCAGTGGGGGTATCGTCTACCGCTATCAGCCCTTCGGCGCGATCAATCTGCGTTTCAACTACCAGTACATCAACTTGCCCGACCCCTACGCCAGCACCGCGCTGTTTCTCATCGGCCCGCGCATTGACCTTACTTTCAGCAAGTCCGTTTTCCTGACAACCTTCCTTCAGTACAATGAACAGCTTGAGAACTTCAACCTCAACGCACGCCTGCAGTGGCGCTTTGCGCCGGTCTCCGATTTCTTCCTCGTCTATACCGACAATTACGATACGCTGGGCTGGACTACGCGGAATCGGTCTATTGTTGCTAAGGCTACTTATTGGCTCAATATGTAATTCTGACTTGGCGAACGCCTTGACTGGAGCTAGGACAGCTCCTGCCCAGGAACTCCTTTACCACCAACAATATTTATTTCTCCCGGCCCAAAGCGGAACTGGGTGTAAGTGATCGTTTTACCCAAACCTTTATGTAGTTTCTCGTAGTAAGTCTCCGTACTCAGTTCGGGGATGGGCAGCGGCTTACTGTAGATATCGTGATCGTGGTAGAGCACCTCCACGGCGGGTTGTTTGGCGAAGATTTCTTGCGTCCATTCGTAAAGCTCGCGGCTGTCGGTTTTTAGGTGGACCAGGCCGCCGGGCTTCAGGATGTGGCGGTACTGTTTCAGGTAGCGGGCGGCGGTTAGGCGGCGGTTTTCCTTGCCTTTTTTGAGGAAGGGGTCCGGGAAGGTGATCCATATTTCATCCACTTCTTCTGGGGCGAAGAAGGTCGAGAGGACCTCGATGCGGGTCCGGAGGAAAGCGGCGTTTTCAAGGCTACGTTCAATGGCGATTTTAGCACCCTTCCAGATACGTGCCCCTTTGACATCTACACCGATGAAGCTGCGGTCGGGATACTGTCCGGCCAGGTCTACGGTGTATTCCCCACGTCCACAGGCAAGTTCCAGGGTGATGGGGTTGTCGTTACGGAAGTGCTCTTGCGCCCAGTTGCCTTTGCGCTCAACGGGCAAGCCGCCCTCGCCGACGAGTTCAGGGTTACGCGGGTCGAAGTTTTCGTAGACGTTGGGGAGCTGGAGAATCTCCGCGAATTTCTGAAGTTTGTTGCGGGTGGCCATGAGAATTGTAGCTTTGGGGCAAAGTTAGAAGTTAGACCGTTAGGAGTCAGAAGTTAGGCCGTTAGAATTTAGATCTCTGAAAGTGCGCGGGCCTGAATTTATTCCTAACGGACTAACGTCTAACAATCTAACGGTCTAGTACTAACCGTCTAACTTCTAACGAACTAACTATGAATGTTTTAATAACCGGCGTATCCACCGGCATCGGCGCCACTACGGCGGAGCTTCTGCTCCGGTCTGGCCACGATGTTTACGGAACGGTCCGCAAGCTCGGCGATGCCGATCAACTTGCTTTGCATCCCGCGTTCAGCGCCCTAGTTATGGACGTTACAAACCGCCCGAGTATTGTTAAAGCGATGGCTACCATCAAAGCCTCCGGCAAACCGCTTCATGCCGTGATCAATAACGCCGGTATTGCCGTTCCTGGCCCGCTGGAAACCATTGCCGAAGAGGACTACCGCAAGCAATTCGACGTAAACGTGTTCGGCAATCTCGCCGTAAGCCAGGAAGCCCTGCCCCTGTTGCACGCCGCCCGCGAAGCCGGGGAAACGAACGTAAAAATCATCAACGTAAGCAGCGTCTCCGGTTACGTAACCGCTCCGTTCACTAGTCTGTATTCCGCTAGTAAATTTGCCGTCGAAGCCCTGACCGATGGTCTGCGCCGCGAGCTCTCTCCCTTTGGCATAGACGTACTAAGCGTTGCCCCAGGTCCGGTAAAAACACCCATCTGGCGGAAAGCAAACACCCAGACGAAAGCCTTCGAAGGTACTCGTTATGCGGGCACTCTCGATAAGCTCAGCGCCTACACTGAAGCCACTGAAGCCGGAGCGATTGACCCCGAGTTGGTGGCCGGCATTATCCACGATATGCTGAAAAGTGAACGGCCACGACCAGACCGGTTGGTAACGAAAAAGAACTGGATAATCCGCCTCCTCATGCTGGCTCCTAAACGCTGGCAAGACAAGATGTTCCTGAAAAATATGGAGGCTAATAAAAGGTATTAGAAAACCAGAATTGTGTAATTCCGTTACATTAAATACACGGATACTATTTGCAATGACTCTACGCCACTATTCTCAACTCTACCGCAATTTACGCGATCTGGATCCCCACGATTACCAGCGGGTAATTCGAAAATATGAAGAAAAAGAGTCTGAGCTGGGCCGGCTCGATGCGTTAGAGCATTTTGAACTGACCGTATTTTACGTAGATGCGCTGTACCAAACCGGCGCATACCGTCAACATCAACTGATGGTCGATCTGGTGATAGAGGCCAGTATCCGGGAAAGCTTCGTGGAAGTCGATAATTTCAGCAATGACATTTTCCAGTTCATGCTTTTTCGCAAAGCGGCAGCGGCTTACCGTTTGCGGAATTTTGACACCGCCATCCACGTAGGGCAAGAATTGGTCCGGATTGACAGTGGGCGGCAACTGTACGTCCGCTTTCTGCGGGTGGCCATCTTTAAGCAACAGGTCGCTGTATTGCAATTCGGTCGGGCAGCCTTCATTTTCTGTATCCTTTTTACCGCATTCCTGATTACGATCAACTTACTGGTAATTACCAACTTTTTCCCATGGCTCGAGCCGCCGTTTCAGTGGGCTATTGGGCTGGTTTTTGTTTCTGGGCTGCTGCTTTTGGCGGGTAGCTATGGCTTCGCTCTGGCACGGTCATACCGGAGGGCTTTCAGGTTTCAAAGGAGGCAACTGAACAAATAAGAGATTTTTTTGCTGATTTAATAGATGGTTAATAGGCAAGCCTAGGCTTAGGACCGTCAACTTAATAAGCTAAGTTATCTTTAACCTTAAACAAAGCATCCAGCATGACCAAGCCAACACTAGTAATCCTCGCAGCCGGAATGGGCTCCCGCTACGGCGGCCTTAAGCAAATTGACGGTGTGGGCCCCAGTGAAGAGGGCATCATTGAGTACTCTATCTACGACGCTATCCGCGCCGGTTTTGGCAAAGTGGTCTTCGTGATCCGTAAGGACATTGAAGCACCTTTTCGCGAAAAATTCGACGGTAAGTTCGGTGACCGGATTGAAGTAGCTTACGCCTTCCAGGGCATGGATAGCTACGTTCCTGCAGACGTAGATCACACCAAGCGCGAAAAGCCTTGGGGTACGACTCACGCCATGCTGGTGGCCAAGGAGGTCTGCGATGAGCCTTTCGCCGTCATCAATGCAGATGATTACTACGGTGTAAAAGGCTTCCAGAAAATGGCTAAATTCCTCAACGAAGAGGCTTCTACCACCGTGTTCTCCATGTGTGGTTACGTGCTGCACCGCACGCTTTCTGATCACGGAACGGTAAACCGCGGTGTTGCGGTGGTGACCGAAGATCACATGCTCAAGGACGTCAACGAACGGTTGAAAATTTCACGGGACGATGACGGAAAAGTTTCCTACCTCGGTGATGACGAAAAGCGTCACGGGCTGAAGGACGATGACGTCGTTTCCATGAATTTCTGGGGTTTTCACCCTTCCATCTTCGCCACCATCGAAGCAGGATTCGCCGAATTTGCCCGGACGAACACCGACGATAACCGCGCAGAGTACCTCATTCCCGAATTGATTGACGGGATGATTAAAGACGGCTCCGCTAAGGTAAAAGTGCTCGTTACCGACGATAAGTGGTACGGCGTAACCTACCAGGAAGACAAGCCACGGGTACAGGAGGCATTCACTAAGTTAGTGGCTGATGATGTTTACCCCAGCCCGCTGTTTAGCTAGGCATAGTACTAAAATCATTGACGCTTGTAAACATGATTCACTCCGGAATTTATCCGGGTATTTCTGAATTTACCTGAAAAACGGCATTTAGCGTAAAGTATTTAGGCGGGTACGTGCGGTGGCCTAAACGCTAATTACTTTACGCTAAAACGCT
>JAPKCQ010000041.1 GCA_026421165.1 Lewinella sp.
GGTCTTTCGCACGCTACCGTCGTTGCCAAAGTACTTCCGTAGCTACGGCTATGCAAGCACTTCGTCGCCTAGCTAGCGCACGAAATACCTGCGCTTTCCAGCAACGATATTTGCAGGGTAGCCCACTAGGGAATTAGAAGATAGAAGAATAGGCTGCCGCGGTGATCCGCGGCAGCCTATTCTTCTGTACTGCTGTCGGGCACATGAGGCGAAAACGTAACGGCGGACGTGGTCCAGTAGGTGCGGCCGCGCTCGCTTCGCGCGCACAAAATCACCTCATGTGACCGACGGTAGTACAAGTTTCCAACTACTCTTCTTCCGCGTTGGACTTCTTCTTAGTCTTAGGAGCCGGTTTGGCTTTTGGCTCGTCTTTGGTTTTTTCAGGCGGGGGATTGGCGGCGGCTTCGGCGGCGAGGCGTTCTTTATCTTCGTTCTTCCGTTTCTGAATCTTGTTAAGGAGGATAGCGGCCTTGATCATGAAGTCATCGTGGCGCTCGGTGTATTCATTGAACACCATCATCAGGCGTGCCGCATCGAAGGCAGCAGTGCCGGGCATGATTTGGCGGGCGGCGATGGGGTGTAGCCAGTATTCCAGGTTGTTGGAACGCAGGTAAGACTGATCGGTATGAAAGTCTATAACCGTAGCCAACTTATTAAGGCTGAAGAGGTAGTCGGTTTCCCGGTTCAGGTCTTTCTGAATGTCGATGATGTTGATATAGTCGAAGTTAACGCCGGAGCGTTCGCAGAGGAATATGTCGCGGCGGCCGTCAAAAACGATAAGGTCGTCGAAGCGGTATTTACGTAGGTTCTTTAGCAGGAAGTTGCGGACGGCCATTTTAGTGGAGCGCAGGTTGCGAAAGGCGTACTGTAATTCTTCTTCTTCCAGGCGGAAGTCTTCTTCGTAGCGGTAGCGGCGATTGGTTTGCATGTTGAGGACTTCACGTACCCGGTGGGTAGTGTGGCCTAGTTCATCGGTTTCAGCGTAAACATCGACGATGTCTACATTTGCCTGATTGATCCAGCTTTCGAGGAAAATTTTGTTAGAGCCTCGCTCAAAGACGAGTAGGGCGATCTCACTGATCGCGTAGAAGTTGGGGTAGCCTCCGTATATATTTCCATACTTCAGTTCTAGAAAGGCAATGTTCTCGTTCACGGTTTAAGGTTGATTTCAGTTTTGTTCCCGGTAATCTTCAGAAAACTTAAAAAAAACGTGGTTGGCTGTCCAGGAATAACCTCACGGGCATCAATCAAGGATGTTATTCGCTTATGGCCTCGTTAATAGTGCAAGGTAGGTATTCGGCTACTAAGTAAAGGTAATAAACCCCGCCAAAGGTTTAGTTTATGGCCATAATTCAGACTTAAAACGACCGTTGCGATAGATTTCCTGTCCGTTGGCGTAGATAATTCCACCGTTTTTCATATCCGCAATCATGTCCCAATGAACGGTGCTCTCATTTTTACCACCGGCTAGGGCGTAACTCTGACCAATGGCCATGTGGACGGTGCCACCGATTTTTTCGTCGAAGAGAATGTTCTTGCTGAACCGGTCGATGGTGTAATTCGTCCCTACGGCAGCTTCGCCAAAACGACGGGTGCCTGGTATTGCGAAGGTTTCATCTAGCACCTCCTGTCCACTTTCGGCCACCCACTTTTTTATTTCACCATCTTTAACGGTTAGTGTGACTCCCTGTACCGTTTTTCCGTTGCGAATGGCCGGGTAGTCGAAGTAGATGTGGCCGTTAGCAGAGTCTTCCTCCGGGCTGGTGTACACTTCGCCGCTGGGCATATTCGTCTGACCATCGGAGTTGATCCAAGTACGGCCGTTGGTGGTGAAGGTGATGTCGGTCCGCTCGTTGACGTAGCGGAAGGTGGTGCAGCTGTTCATATGGTCTACCACAGCTTGTTGGCGCTTGCGCACTTCCAGCCACGCGGCGCGGGGGTCGGGCTGGTCGATCTTGGTCGCTTGAGCTACGAAAGCGGTGTATTCCTCTAGGCTCATTTCAGCCTCTTCCGCGAGAGCTGGGCAGGGGAAAACACAGATGCTGCGCTTTAGGCGTCGGTCGGCTGTCCGCTCGAAATAGGTTTTCATTACAGGCCCCATCGCGACGCGGCTAGCTTCACGTAGGGCTGGTGCCGGCGGTTCTTCGCGTAAACTGAAAGGTGCGCGAATATTGATGTAAGCTTCGAATTCCTCGATGGCCGCTTTGTAAAGGGCCGGAACGTAGGCGAACTGCTCCACGCTTCCGTAGTCACGCATTGCTGCAGCGGAGCCCTCCACGGAGAGACTGTACTCCAGATGGCCACCCACTTTGAGAACTTCTTTTTTGATCTCAGTGATTAGTGGTGCGGCCAGTACGGTAGAACTCACGAAGAGCCGTTCGCCAGCTTGGAGGCTTACGCAGTAATTGACGAGCAAATGGGCGTAGGCGCGTTGTTGTTGTTGGGTCATTGGAGAAGTATCTAGAGGTAGACGGACAGTAACGAGCCTGTGGCGCCTTTTATAGGAGTTATTAGTTAGATTTTAGGGCGTGGGAGGCCCGTCACTGTGGCAAAATTATAACTACTAAGGGTCTCGATATTGGAAATAATTTGGACTACTTTATTTATCGCTTTTTCAAAAACTTAGCCGAGTTAAAACCACGTTGTAAAACTCGTTCATAGCTCTCGGGCATTAGGCGGGAGATTCGATCGATAAAGCGGGCGTCGGAGCCAATGGTGATCCGGTTTTTACCACGTTTTATGCCGCTGATGATGATTTCTGCCGCCTGAGGAGCGGTGGTTTTCGCCATCTTATCGAAGTGGGTCACGAAGCGCTCGTGGGCGGTTTCGTTATTAACCATCGCGTTGCGGGCGATATTTGTTTTGATGCCGCCGGGGTGGACGCAGACTACCTGCAAACCAGTGCCGCGCATTTCAATACGTAGGGTCTCGGTGAAGCCGCGCACGCCAAATTTACTTACGCAGTAAGGTGCCTGGCCGGGGCAGCCCATCAGCCCAAAAACGCTGCTGACGTTTACGAGGCAACCGTCGTTGTGCTCGCGCAGGTGGGGCAGAAACGCCAGAGAGCCGTAGATGACGCCCCAGAGATTCACCTGTAGGATTTTCTCGTAGTCCTCAACCGCTCCGTAAATAGTCGGCGTGATCTGCTGAGTAACACCGGCGTTATTGATCACTACGTCGATGCGGCCAAGTGCCTCGCGGGCGGAGCTGGCGAAGTTTTCAACAGCCTCGCGGTTGCCCACATCAAATGCTTTCATATAGCCCTGGGCGGCTTTGGGCAGCTCGTTCCAGATCGCAGAGAGGCTGTCTTGGTTCCAGTCATTGAGGGCGAGCCTGGCTCCTTCATTAGCGAACTGCCGGGCTAACTCTCTGCCGATGCCGGAACCGGCACCGGTGATGACAACTACTTTATCCTGGAAATTTTGCATGATGTTGCGTAGATTTAACTGCTGCGCGGCTACTGTGTAGTGGGCGCGGCCGCAGGTGCAAGGTAAGGGTAACGGAAATAAGTATTTAACGTTCAGTAATTAGTCTTTAGGCTACTGTACGTGACAGCCTGAAGGCTAAATGACTACTCTTGTATAACTACCGCAGCTGCCGTCTCGTACTTACTGAAATCACTGTAGCCAAAAAGCTTCTTCGCATCTTCCCGACTGAGTTGGATGTCGGGGAATTTATACCCGTTCGGACAAGCATAACGCCCGGAGGCCTGGAGAGTGATCTTCTTATCCGGCTGGTCCGGCAGAAATACTTCGATCTTTTTACGAAAGAAAATGCCTGATTCGCACACGTTTGCGTACCCGCTGGAGGGCTGTATCTCCCGCTCAGGAATGCTTACCTTAACCTCTTGGGCCTGGTAAGTCCAGGGCCCAACACGCTTGTTCCTAAGCTCTCGAAGCTCCCGGGAGACTGGGGATTCGTAGCTAAGTTCTTTAAGTTTCCCAACCAGGTCAGGATCGGTGAAGTGAAAAAGTTGGTGCTCGAACTTAAGCCAGTTGGTCGCTCCGGCGGCGGAGTATTCCTTGCTAAATATTTTGCCCATCAGCGTTTCGTTGTCGGCCATGTCTTTCTCCAGATTGATGACGAGCTCTGCGCTGCCATACTTCCAACGGATGTCGGTGGTTTTGGCCTCCGTACCGGAGAGGCTCCAACCGGCGGCAAGGCCAGAGAGCAGGCAGACAACGGCGAGCATTATTGTTTTGGTGGTGGACATATTTTGTGGGAGGTCAAAAGGTTCGACATAAAAGTACGTACCTTAAGCTTGGTATTAAATAACTCTGCTCTTCAACCTCCTTTGCACCTGCGGCCGCGCCCTGATAAACGCAAAAACGGGAAACCATCACTAAGGGACGCCGTACCCGTCGTCGCCGTAATACTACTCGAGGCTCAGGTACCCGCAACTCGGCAATGAGCTAAGATGGATTAATTTATTACAAATACCTTTTCCTGAAATCCCGTGGATTTTCATTGGTAACGTTTTTAAAAGTACGGTTGAAATAAGAAAGACTTTCAAATCCTGTTTGATAACAGGCATCACTCACACTCTTTCCAGACATTAAAAGGCGCTTCGATTGACTTATCCGGTACCGGTTTAAAAATTCAATAAACGTATAGCTGCTCGCCTTTTTAAAATACCTACAAAAAGCTTCTTTTGTCATATTGCTAATCGCTGCTACTTCGCTTAGCTTTATTTTTTGATGGTAATTATTATCCACAAAAGCGTAGATACTCCTTAACCGCCCCTGGTCTCTTTCGCTAAATTTATTGCGATAAGGCTGTTCATGGAGTAAATCAACATCTGGAACATCTGCCAGTAGCTGCAAAATTTCAACTATTTGAAGGTACTGATGAAAGGGATCCGCTTTTTCCAGATTGAATATTCTCTCTCCAATTTGCTTTTTAATCTTCCCGTTAAAAGCTAAGCCCTGTTTAGATTTTTCAAAAAGCTTGTTGATTGGAGATAATTCGGGTACGCCATGAAAGTGCTTTTCAATAAATTCCTTCTTGAAATGAACCACTACTTCTCGATAATCTGTCTCGACTCCGTAGTCGAAGTTTAAGTGAGGAATATTCGGACCTATTAAAGCTAAATCACTTCCCTCATAGGTAGAGATGTGTTCTCCTACGTGCCGGGTTCCTGTTGCACCTTCGATGTAGACTAGTTCATACTCAGGATGAAAGTGCCAATAAAATAAATCACTTAGCCGGGGATTAAACATCATGCTAAATGACCTGTCCTGTCTGGTGATGGATTCAAGTTGGATTTTCATTTTTCACAAAAATGAACAAAAAAGTAACCTAAAACCACATGTGTTATCAATATTGTTCAAGTTGTTGCTAATTTTTGTGAAATTTTCGGCGACCTAATCTCCGAACTTTGCAGTGTTATCTAAAACGAGAAAAATCGTCACTCTTCAAAAGAACTAACTGATGCTGGCTAATACGACTCCAAACAATCAACACGAAAACATTCCAGGAAACCCTTCTACCTCAAAAAACAGCGACGTAGCCTTAAGGACAACAGCTACAGCAGATACGCTCAGAGTGCTGACAATAGAGCAGTGGAACTTTTGGAAAGAGTACGGTTACGTGGTGATTAAAAACGCAGTTCCCCGGGAACAAGCAGAACGAACGGCTAACTTCCTTTGGGAATTTGAAGAAAAAGATGCTGGTAATAAGGAAACGTGGTACACGCCCCCTCGTGCTAAAATGGAAATGAAAGAACTAGTCGGAACGGGTATGGTGGAAGTCTATAACAACCAACACCTTTGGAATAACCGGCAGATGGAAAAAGTATATGATGCCTTTGTGGATATTTGGGGAACTAAAAAATTATGGGTGACGATTGACCGGGCCAACTTAAACTTCCCTATGCCCCCTGGATCTGAGTACAAAGGTTTTATCCATTGGGATTATGACCCAGAAACCAAGCCGCAAAATGTACAAGGAGTGTTGGCCTTAGCAGATCAAGATGAGGATACGGGAGGCTTTCAGTGTATTCCGTGGTTGTTTAAAAATTATGACACTTGGAAGCTGACACAGCCTGAAGATAGGAATCACTTCAAACCAGATACCACCGGGCTAGAAGACAAAATTGTAAAAGTGCCAATGGAGGCAGGCGACTTACTGATTTTCAACAGCTCTGAACCACATGGCATTCGCCCCAACCGTTCAGAGGATAAATTAAGAATTGCACAGTACATATCCATGGCACCGGCTCAGGAAAGCAACGAAGAACTAAAAGAATGGCGTGTTAATTCCTGGGAAAAACGCATCTCTCCAGAAGGCTTTGCTTTTGCTGGTGACCCTAGAAAATGGGAGCAAGAAAAATATGACAAGGCCGAGTTGTCGGTTCTGGGTGAGAAATTATTAGGCTTAAAAAAATGGTAACTTAACATGGATTTACAACTGAAAGGAAAGACAGTATTCATTAGTGGCTCTACTTCCGGCATTGGATTTAGTATCGCCAGAATCTTTTTAAAAGAAGGGGCATCTGTTTACATAAATGGTCGAACGGAAGAGTCGGTTGCGAAAGCAATTCAACTGCTTAAAACAGACTTCCCTAACGGAAAAATAGAAGGCGCTGCTAGCGACTTTTCCAAAGCAGAAGAGGTCGAATCTTTGATTGAAAAGCTGCCCGAAATAGATATTCTAATCAACAATGTCGGAATCTATACGGCCAAATCATTTTTTGACACAACGGATGACGACTGGAACAGGCACTTCGAGGTGAACGTCATGAGTGGCGTTCGATTATCGAGGTATCTTCTGCCAAAAATGCTAGAAAAAAACTGGGGTCGAATTCTCTTTGTTTCAAGTGAATGTGCCACTTTAGTTCCTGCTGATTTGATTGCTTACAGCAGCACTAAAACAGCAGTTTTAGCCATTTCGAGAGGTTTAGCACAATTAACCAAAGGCAGTAGCGTAACCGTGAATTCGGTTATTCCTGGTTCTACAATGACGGAAGGTGCGGAGCAATTCTTATTAGATCTTGCCAGGTCGAATAAGAAAACAACTTCCGAGGTGGAGGCCGATTTTTTTAGTGAAGCACGACCGAATTCCTTGCTGCAACGCTTTGCAAGTGTGGAAGAAATTGCAAATACAATTGTGTATTTCGCAAGTCCCATTGCTATTGCTACCAATGGATCTGCTGTCAAATTAGATGGCGGTAGTATGGGTGGAATAATCTAATAAGGCGGTCAAAAGCCGTAAGTTATTTGTACGGCGTCCCTTAATTAAAAAAAGAATAATCATCCAAAAATAATTACGGATGCTCATCCTGGTTTTTGTGAGCCTCAACTTCACTTCAGGTGAAGAAGTCGACACACAAACAAAGGAGGTCGCAGAGGGAAAAGAATAGAAAATGAAAAAGGCAGAAGAAAACCAAAAACTACTCCGGCACCTAGTTATTTTTAAATTTAACGACGCGTCTAGCGACGAAGATGTCGCTCGGTTGAATGCATCTTTTAATAGATTGGCCACGGCCATTCCTGTTGTCA
The DNA here is from genome assembly GCA_026421165.1 of Lewinella sp. GTDB lineage: Bacteria > Bacteroidota > Bacteroidia > Chitinophagales > Saprospiraceae > Neolewinella. Next base: position 7,500 of record JAPKCQ010000041.1, read on the forward strand.
AAGATTTTGAATGGGGTCTCAATGATAGCCCCGAAAATTTTCACCAGGATTTCACACATTGTTATCTGTTGACCTTTGATTCGGAAGAGGACAGAGACTCCGTTTATACACCTCACCCGCAACACCAGGCATTTGTAGCAAGTCTGCAAACGCATGTGGAAAAAGTTTTTGTCGTAGACTACTGGACCAATCCATCATCGAAATAAGTTGAACTATGAATTTTATCGACTACTTAGTTATATTCTCTTACTTCGCCATAATATTGTGGATTGCAAAGTGGGCTTCCTCCAATAAGGGCGATTCGACCTTCTCGTCTGTTGATTATTTTTTAGCCGGTAGAGATCAAGGCTGGTTGGTTATTGGCGCTTCGTTATTTGCCTCCAACATTGGTTCAGAGATCATCTTGGGTGTATCGGGAGCAGGCGCAAGGGCAAGTATGCCAATGGCAAATTTTGAAATCATTGCTGCACTGATTTTGATATTACTTGGTTGGGTATTCGTTCCATTTTATCTACGCACGGGAGTTTACACCATGCCTGAATTTCTGGAAAAACGATATTCAAGTGCTTGTCGTAATTACTTATCGGTCGTCTCCATACTAGCATACGTTATTACAAAGATTTCACTCATCATCTTTGCCGGAGCACTGGTTTTTGAAGTTTTGGGCATCCCGTTCTGGACGGGGGCAGTACTGACCGTCGTTGCAACAGGCTTTTATACCGTGCTTGGTGGGCTAAAAGCTGTGATCTATACGGATATGCTTCAGGCCGTTGTCTTGATAATAGGAACTGCCATCATTTCTATTTTTGGACTGTACCAACTGGGTGGCTGGAGCGAGATGATTAGTACTATTTCGTTGGCTTCTCTAACGGAAGGCAACCCTCCCGTAGACCAGTTTTTCAATCTGTGGCGGCCAACGGAAGATACCGAATACCCTTGGACGGGTATGTTGTTTGGTGCGCCTATTTTGGGGATTTGGTATTGGTGCACTGACCAGTTCATTGTACAGCGGGTATTATCTGCCAAAGACATTAACAATGCCCGAAAGGGTGCTTTGTTTGCAGGTTACCTGAAGTTGCTGCCTGTCTTTCTCTTTTTCATTCCGGGCGTGATTGCTTACGCTTTGATGCAAAAAGGAATGATTAGTTATTCTATGGACAATGCAGACAGTGCTTTACCTGTACTAATAACGGAGTTTTTGCCAAGTGGGTTAAAGGGGTTTGCAATAGCAGGTTTGTTGGCAGCCTTGATGAGCTCCTTATCTTCTGCTTTCAATTCCAGCTCAACACTATTGACAATCGATTTCTACCAGAAATACCGGCCTAATGCATCTGAAAAGGACTTGGTCCGTTTCGGGCGAATTGCAACTATTATTTTAGTCCTTGTAAGCTTAGGGTGGATACCATTTATGAATGCCTTAATGGGAGGTGGCATCTTTCACTACCTACAAAGTGTCCAAGCCTACATTGCTCCACCAATAGCATCTGTCTTCTTACTGGGCTTGTTTTACAAATGGATAAATGCGCGTGGTGCAATTGTTACGTTATGGACAGGATTTGTAATTGGTATTTTTAGACTCGTGATGGAGTTTATGTCGAATAACAACAGTATTGTTGTTGCAGAGGGTAGCGCTTTGGAGTATTTCTTAGGGATTAATTTTTTACACTTTGCAGCGTTCTTATTTCTGTTCTGTTCTGCTCTTTTGATGGTAGTGAGTAAATTGAGTACTCCTCAATCGGAGGCATCTTTGGAACTAGTTACGTTTCAAAAGGGAGCAAGAGCAACGCCATTCAAATGGACAACCGATGTCGTATTGACCATTGTATTAGTGATTTTGGTTCTGATACTTTGGGGCATCTTTAGTCCGCTTGGGTTGGGATAATTCTGTCTTTTAATTGGTAATAAGGCCAATCACTCATTGCGTGATTGATCAATATTACTCCCGTAAGTCAATATAAAATTACGTGGTTGCTGAATATTTTCAGCAACCACGTAAATAACCGTAAGGAATGCCAATTGAATTAGCGTTTCTAAAGCGTCAGACTTCACAAAGAGATCTCTAATCCACAATCATTCCCTCACCTACCAACTCCTGCTGCTTCATGTTCACGGGTAAGTCCCGGTAAGCATACTGCTGCGTGCGAAGTTGCGGGCGGAAACCTGCCTCGGCAATCGACTCCTGAATACCGTCGGCGGTGAAGCGGAAGCGAGCACCAGCAGCCGATACCACATTCTCCTCGATCATAATCGAGCCGAAGTCATTGGCGCCGGAGTGCAGACAAATCTGCGCCACCTGCTTACCCACCGTCAGCCAGCTGGCCTGAATATTGGTCACGTTCGGCAGCATGATGCGGCTTAGGGCGATCATGCGGATGTATTCGTCGCCGGTAACGGTGTTGCGGGCGCGTTTGATCTTTTTGAGGATGGTGTCTTCGTCCATGAACGGCCAGGGAATGAAGGCTAGGAAGCCTTTGGCGTGGTCTGGTTTTTCGGACTGTACCTGACGCATGCGCACGAAGTGGTCCATCCGTTCCCAGTTCGTTTCGATGTGGCCGAACATCATGGTGGAGGAGGTCGTGATGTCGAGTTGGTGGGCGGCGCGCATTACGTCGAGCCATTCTTCACCGCCGCATTTTCCTTTGGAAATTAGTCTCCGGACGCGGTCGCTAAGGATCTCCGCACCGGCGCCGGGGAGGCTGTCGAGTCCGGATTCCTTCAGGGCCTTGAGCACGTCGTAGTGGCTCATTTTGTTCAGCTTGGCGATGTGGGCGATCTCGGGCGGGCCGAGGGCGTGGAGTTTCAGGTTGGGGTAGAGTTCTTTTAGTTCGCTGAAGAGTTTGCAGTAATAATCGAGGCCCAGGTCGGGGTGGTGACCGCCCTGGAGCAGGAGCTGTTCGCCGCCGAAGGCGAAGGTCTCTTCGATCTTGACTTTGTACTCCTCGATCGTCGTGATGTAAGCATCCTTATGGCCCGGCCGCCGGTAGAAATTGCAGAATTTACAGTTGGCGATACAGACGTTGGTGGTGTTCGAGTTACGGTCGATGATCCAGGTAACGTCCTTTTCAGGGACGGCCCCGAAGCGTAGCTGGTTGGCTACGTACATCAGGTCGGCGGTGTCGGCATTTTCTAGTAGAAAGACGCCTTCTTCGGCGGAGAGCCATTCTTTGTTGAGGGCGCGTTCGAGGAGGTCTGCGGAGATCATACTTTTGCGTTGTAGCTAATTCAACAAGCTTTGGCGAGGGAGGTTGTGGGAGCTTTCATTTTTTGTTGAAAGCTTCTCGACCGACGTCCTCAAAATACAATCCGCTTCAAAATAACATCCACCCGCCGGTTGCTAAGCTTCCCTTCCCACGTATTATTGTTGAAGCTCGGTTCGTCTTCGCCGAGGGGGAGCATCCGCATCATTTCGGACGGCAGGGGGTAGGCGATGAGGCGTTCGCGGATCATGCGGGCGCGAAAGTCGGAGAGGCGGAGGTTGTATTCGCGGTTACCGATGTCGTCGGTATGCCCCTGTATTTCAATTTCGTAGCTTTCGAGGTTGGGGATGTCGTCGAGGAATTGCTTCAAGCGGGCGCCTTCGTCGGGCACGATGTAATAGCTACCGCCACCGAAGAAGATGCTGTGGATGTGGTCCTGGTCCGCTGGGGAGGAGGTGTTCTGACTTTGGGCGCGGCCGCAGGTGCAAAGTAAGAGGATAAAGAGCAGGGGAAGGCGCATGGGGTGGGAGCTTAAATCGTCTGTAATTCATAAACTATGGGCTAAAAACGCACGGCTGACAGCTCTTGGGTGTACCACAAATTGCACCGCTGGTTCATACCTCTAAGAAGACAGCTATACTACCGTTGGTCACAGGAGGTGATTTTGTGCGCACGAAGCGCGCGCGGCTCTTTTCAAGCGAGGCCAGTAGGGGCGATCCCTCGCGGTCGTCCGTACTGGGCCACGTTTGCTACTACGTTTTCACCTCGTGTGCCCGGCAGTAGTATAGCAGCTCAACAGAAAAGCGCGTTTTCGATAGTTGCAAGCATCAACACGTAAACCGAGTGTTATTACAGTCACCTTTTCCGTAAGTTGTCAGAACTTCGCCTTTTTCCTGGCCACCCACGAGAAAAACCGACCACGGCTAAGTCACATCTATACTACTGTCAGCCACTTGAGGTGAAAATGTGTTCGCGCCTAAGCACCAAGCAACTTACTACCCACTAGCCAACAGCGTATTAACCCGTACCTTTGCGCGCTTCAAACTAACGCACCTCGCAATATGATCACCTATATAAACGGCCCCATCGCGCACAAAACGCCCAGTTTCGTGGTGATCGAAGCGGGTGGCCTCGGCTACCACGTCAACATTAGCCTGTACACCTACACGAAGATTGAAAAAGCGGAGAAAGTTAAGCTGCTGACGCACTTCCACGTGAAGGAAGATCAGCAAACGCTCTACGGCTTCTATGATGATTCGGAACGCAGCTTTTTTCGCCTCCTGATCGGCGTAAACGGTGTTGGCCCAACCACCGCGTTGGTGGTGCTTTCCAGTATGAACCCGGACGAATTCCGGGCCGCAGTAATCGGTGAAGACGTGGCCAGTATCCGCAGGGTAAAGGGCATCGGGCCGAAGACCGCCCAGCGCATTATTTTGGACCTGAAAGACAAGATGATGAAGGAAAATTTCGATACACCCACAATGCTATCCCCCCAAAGCAATACCCAACGGGCCGAGGCGTTATCTGCTCTGGTAAACCTTGGCTTCGCCCGCCCGGCTGTGCAGCGTGCCCTCAACCGCGTTTTTGCCACTAAACCGGACATCGGAACCTCGGAGGACATCATTAAACTCGCCCTGCGAGAGCTGTCGTCCTGATATTACCGCTATTGTATTGAGAATTGCCGGAACTTATCGGCCTCCCTAATCTTAAAATTGATTCTCGGAACACGATTTTACTCACTGGTTTTCGTTTCTGATGGACCGCCCGAACTTTCCCCGGGCCTTTGGTAAGGATTAATATATGAATAAGACGCTACTTTTACTACTCGGTTGTTTTGCCCTGAGCTCGCTTAACTTTACCTACGCTCCCTTCATCTCCGGCACCGACGCTGTGGCCGAAAATGCCGTAGTGCAGCTCTTCAAGAAAATCACTTACCAGCCCATGCCGGGCAGGGTGAAAAGTGAGGACTTATCAGGCTATATTATACCCACAAAGTTTGCTTCGTTTGAGCCGACTTCAGCTACGCCTACAACGTCTGCCCTTTCTCCAGGAGAGGGGCTGGGAGAGAGCGCTTTCTGGGCGCGGCCGCAGGTGCAACGCTGGTCGGACACCATCCCTCCCATCCAGGACCGTCAGCGCGACTTCATCACCGACCCGACCCGTAACGCCGTAGACCTGCGCGACCCCGCCGGCGTAACCCGCAGCGTTGAGTACGACCCCGCCACCGGCAACTACATCGTCCGCGAAAAAATTGGCAACCTCGATTTTCGCCCACCCACTACCCTCACCTTCGAAGAATACTTCAAGTACCGTAAAGAAAAAGACAAACAGGATTACTTCCGCTCCCTCGGCGGCGTCGGCCTGGGAGATGCGGCCCTTACGGCTACCGACCCACTTGAAGAAATTGAGCTTGACCCCGACCTGGTCAATAACCTCTTTGGCGGCACCGAAATCGATATTCAGCCCAAGGGTGGCGTTGACCTGAGCTTCGGCCTCAACTACCAGTTCCAGGACAATCCCTTCATCGTAGAGCGCTTCCGTAAGAATACGATCTTCGATTTCGATATGGACATTCAGATGAACGTCACCGGCCAGATCGGCGATAAGCTGAAGCTGAACACCAACTATAATACCGGAGCCACCTTCAACTTCGATAACCAGATAAAGCTGGACTACAACTCTGAAGCCTTCAGCGAAGACGACATCCTGCGTAAGATCGAGGCTGGTGATGTGAGCCTGCCCCTACGTGGTTCTCTGATCGAAGGCGCCCAGTCGCTCTTCGGCCTCAAAACCGAACTACAATTCGGTCACCTGAAGCTGACGGCCATCGCCAGCCAGCAACGGAGCCAGCGCGAAAAACTGACCATTGAAGGCGGTGCCCAACTCTCCGAATACGAGGTCTACGCCGATAGCTACGACGAGAACCGTCACTTCTTCATGAGCCACTACAACCGGGACGTGTACGAAGAAGCCCTAGAGAACCTACCGCAGATCAACTCCCTCTTCCACGCCGAGAACATCGAAGTATGGATCACGAACGACCGCAACGACGTACTCAATGTGCGGGATATCGTCGCCTTCGCTGACCTTGCTGAGCCGAACGTGCAAAACATCACTAACCCCGGTTCTACGCGTACTTCCACTTCTCCGGAATACAATCAACTTTGCCCCAGCGATGTCTCCTTGCCCGACAACGGTGCCAACGACCTCTACAGTAAACTGGTGAACGCTGGCGACCAGGTACGCGACATCGACCGGGCGGTTTCCACCCTACAATCTGCCCGCTTCGGCCTGCAACCTATCCGCGACTTTGAGAAAGTATCAGCGCGTAAGCTTACCGCACGAGAATACACGGTGCATTCTGAACTTGGCTTCGTTTCCTTGAACATCAACGTTCAGCCGGATCAGGTGGTCGCCGTTTCCTACCGCTACAAGTACAACGGTAACATCTTTAAGGTCGGTGAGCTTTCCGTTAATACGGACAACTCCAATAACGGTACGCTCAACAACAGTTTTGGGGGCAACCAGCAGCAGGAAGACACCAGCCGCTTTGCCAACCAGGTCCTCTTCACTAAGATGCTCAAGTCGTCTACCCAGCGCGTAGGCCTGCCTACCTGGGACCTGATGATGAAGAACGTTTACTCCCTCGGTGCTTACCAGGTAAACCAGGAAGATTTTCGGCTCGATATCCAGTACGAAGACCCGGGTGAAGGCTTTAAGCGCTTCTTGCCGGTACCGATTGATGATCCGTCTACCCCAAACGATGATCCTACCCCGGGTCTGCCTCTCATTCGCGCCTTCAACCTCGACCGGCTGAACACACAAAACGACCCCCAGCCAGACGGGGTGTTTGACTTCGTGCCCGGCATTACCATTAACCCGACTACCGGCCGCATATATTTCCCGGTACTAGAACCTTTCGGTAGTGATCTCGCCGAACTCCTTGATCCCGCCGACCGGGAGCAATTCGTCTACCAGGAACTCTACGACTCCACCATTTTCCAAGCCCAGGAATTTCCGGAGAAGAATCGCTTTGTGATCCGGGGCTCCTACAAATCGTCCGTTCAGTCGGAGATCAGTCTTGGTGCCTTTAACGTTCCGCCGGGCTCCGTTCGGGTAACCGCTGGTGGTGCGTTGCTGGAGGAAGGACGGGATTACTCCGTCGATTATAGTACCGGACGGGTACGCATTCTTAACGATGCCATCCTGAGTTCCGGCGTCCCGATCAACGTTTCCTTTGAGGACAATACCGTTTTTAGCCTTCAGACGAAGACGATGATTGGTTTACGGGCAGACTATGAGATTAGCGATAAGCTGAACGTGGGGGGTACCTTCATGCAGCTCTTTGAACGGCCGTTTACCCAGAAGGTTAACCTGGGCGAAGACCCGATCAACAATAAAATATACGGCCTCGATGCGACCTTCCAGACCGAGTCTGGCTGGCTGACGCGCATGGTCGATAAGTTGCCATTATTTAGCACCAGCGCCCCGAGTAATATCAGCCTTACGGCGGAAACCGCCTGGTTGAAACCGGGCCACAGCAAGGCCATCAACCGGGCCAGAGGTGACAAAGCAGGCATCGTCTACCTCGATGACTTCGAGGGTACGGCCAGCCCGATTGACCTGAAAACACCGGTCCAGGCATGGTACCTAGCCTCCGTGCCGCAGAACGATGGGGGCAACAACAACCCACTCTTCCCCGAAGCCCAGCAGCCCGGCCTGGTCTCCGGTGCCAACCGTGCTTTGTTGAACTGGTACCGCCTTGAGCCCAATTCTCGTACGGGAGTAGCCGGAGCTACGGAAAATATTTATACCAGTGCTGTACCGCAGCAGGAGGTATTCCCTAACCTGGATATTCCGCTGAGCCAACGGGCCCGCGTTCAGTTCTTTACTTTTGACATGTCTTACAGCCCCAACATCCGTGGGCAGTACAACTTCGATACTCCGGCTGGCTATCCTGGGTTTACCTCCGGAGCCTTTTTGGAGAACGATGCCATTTCTCCCGTAAAACTGGCCGATCCGGAAACCCGCTGGGGTGGCATCATGCGCGAAATGCGTACGCCGGACTTTCAGAGCTCCAATATTGAATTTATCGAGTTCTGGATGCTCTCTCCCTTCCTCGACCCTACAAACGCCAACCTGCCTGCGGATAATGGTGTGGACAAGCAGGGTACACTCTACATCAACCTGGGTAACGTAAGTGAAGACATCCTGAAGGACAGCCGAAAGGCCTTTGAAAACGGACTTCCCGGCCCCGCCAGCCCCAACCGCCCGGTAGACGAAACGGTTTGGGGACGTGTACCCGTATCTCAGCAGATCACCCGTGGATTTGATAATGACCCTAATGCCCGGATACAACAGGACGTTGGTCTTGATTGTATCAATGACTCCCTAGAGCTCGAAACCTTTAACGATTACCTGGACGCTTTTTCCGGCGGCCCTGCTGGCGGTTTCCAGGCCCTGCGGGACGACCCGGCGAACGACAACTTCTACTACTTCAACAACGGCCGTTACCCCGCCGGGACCGACCTGCTGACCCGCTACCGCGGCTGGAACGGCATGGAAGGCAACTCCGCTGCCAACACCGGAAATGCCAGTAATTCTATTCGTGAGAGTACGACCAACCTGCCGGATGCAGAAGATATTAATCAGGACAACACGCTGAACGAATCGGAAAGCTACTTCCAGTACGAAATTCCCTTCGTGCGCAGTGGTGGTAACCCCCGTGAGTTTGACCGGGAAGCGACACCCTTCATTACCGACCAGCTAGAAGCTACTAACGGTCGTATCTGGTACCGCTTTCGTATTCCGCTGAACTCCGATCAGAAGACCGCCGTGGGTGGCATCCAGGACTTTCGTTCCATTAGGTTTATGCGGATGTATATGCGTGGTTTCCGGGCACCGGTTACCCTTCGTTTTGCTGAGTTTGAGCTTGTCCGTAACAGCTGGCGTCGTTATACCCGTCAGTTCCAAAGTGGCCCGGCCATTGGTGGCGAAGGTTCTACCGAATTCAACATCGACGCCGTCAACATCGAAGAGAACAGCAGCCGCCAGCCGTTCAACTACGTACTGCCGCAGGGGATTCGCCGTGAGCAAAGCCTGGGTGTGGTGAATACGTTACAGAACGAGCAGTCGCTTACACTGAAGGTGCAGAACCTGCAGCCTGGTGCCCGCCGTGCCATCTTCAAGTACACAGATACCGACCTGCGTGTCTACGATAATCTACGCATGTTCGTCCACGCCGAGGCCCTTGGCGATAGCCGCTTCCAACGGCCCGATACCGGCCAGCTGATCCTCTTTCTACGAATGGGCTCCGATTTTGAACAGAACTACTACGAATATGAGGTTCCGCTGGAACTTTCGGATACCGCCGGCTTCTCCATGATTTTGGACAGTCTGGACGACCCAAATGCGCAGAACCAGTTTCTCAACGGCAGCAGGTACTCTGCAGAAGTCTGGAAACCCCGCAATGAAGTAAATCTTCCGCTGGAACTGCTACGGTCCCTCAAGCTAGAGCGCAATAGTACCAATGTTCCGCTCAGTCAGGAATTCTCTCAGGAGTTTGAGCCCTTCCGGGACGAGGCACCTGAAGGTAGCGAACTGGCCCGCGTCCGCCACACCGTCCGCGTGAAGGGTAACCCCAACCTGGGTTACGTGAAGGTATTCATGGTCGGTATCAAGAACCGGGACGACCTCAACAACAACGGCATCAGTTCCGAAGTATGGATCAACGAACTCCGGTTGGAAGGCCTGGACGAGCGCGGCGGCGTCGCTGGTATCGCCCGAGCAGATATTCAACTCGCCGACCTGGGCAACATCACCGCCGCCATAAACTACAGCAGCGTCGGCTTCGGAGGCCTGGACGATAACGTGACCGAACGTGCCCGGGAAAGTACCTACGGCTATGACCTTGCGGGCAACTTCGCGCTCGATAAGTTCTTGCCGCAAAAGTGGGGTGTCCGCCTGCCACTGTACATGCAGCATAGTAAAACGGTAAGTACTCCCGAATATGATCCCTACGATCTGGACATCAGGCTGAAGGATAAGATCGACGCAACCGATGATACCGGAATCCAGGATTCTCTGCGCGAACAAGCAAGGGAGATCAATAAAATTACTGCCATCGCGCTCAATAACGTTGGGATTACCCCGGCGACGCGGCGCACGAAACCGAGCCCGCTCGACCCCGCCAACATCAGCGTAAGCTACGGTATTACCAAAACGGAACGATCAGACCCCTTCATCGAAAGTGAGATCGTGAAAGACCATACCGGTGCCCTGGACTACACCTTCAGCCGCGGCCGGGGTGGTAGCATCGAACCGTTTAAGGGCATTAAAAGCAAGTACCTGAAGCTGATCAAAGAGATCAACATTAATCCACTTCCCAACAGTTTCACCTTCGCCAATGTGATTAATCGAAGCTTCGCCACTACGCAGTACCGCTTCGCCGATGTGAACCCGGAGTTCAATACATTCTACAACAAACGCTTTACCTGGGATCGGACCTACGACGTCCGCTGGGACCTGACCCGCAGCATCAAGCTCGGCTACAACGCCAATATGAGCGCTACGATTGATGAGCCGGAAGAAAAGCGCCTGCTCCGGTTCAGCGAAACAGAGCGCAACCAAATACGGAAGGACAGTATTTGGGAAAACCTCCTCACCGGTGGTCGCCCCAAGGTTTACACGCACGGGCTCAACGCCAGCTACCAGTTGCCGCTGCGGTACCTGCCTTTCCTCGACTTTGTAGACGTGCGGGTCAACTACCTGGCGAACTACACCTGGAACGCTTCCGCCCTGAGCCTTACGGGGCCGGATACCCCGGGGGGAAGCTCACTGGGTAACACCATCCAAAACAGCCAGAGTCGGCAGCTTACGGCCAACCTTAACTTCGAGAAGTTCTACGACCAATTCGACTTCCTGCGCCAGATCAACCGGCCACAGCGCCGCCGCCCGACAGCCCGTACCCGTAATAAGGAGGACGATAAGGAAGGTTCTAAACCTCGGGACCGTAAGAAATCGTCAGGCCCGAGTCCGGGCATGCGCGCGCTAATCCGTCCGCTCCTTGCGCTGCGCAGTGTTCGTGTCAACTACAGCGAAGACTTCGAAACCATCATTCCTGGCTTCCTGCCCGAGCCGGATTTCTTCGGCCAGAGTACGGGCTTCAAGTCTCCGGGCTGGGGCTTTGTTGCGGGCCTGCAACCGAGCATCAGAGAACTCGCCGAATCAGATCGGGGAGGTCCCAATGATTACTTAAACAACCTGGGTGAAGACGGTTATCTCTCCCTTAACCCGCTCCTCAGCCAGGAAGTGATCCAGAACTATACCCGCCGCTGGGACGGATCGGCTACCATCGAACCCTTCAAGGACTTCCGCCTGGAGCTTAGCATCGATCGCACCTTCACCGAAAATTATAGTGAAACCTTCAAGGTTCTTTCCAAAGATCCGACGCAGCAATTCTTCAACCACACCATCCCGATTCGGGATGGTGCACTGACCTTCACCAACGGCGGAGCAAGCTCGCTGTTCAACCAGGACACGACCGTACTGAACAACCTTTTTGAAACCTTCGAGGCCAATCGCTTGGTCATCAGCCAGCGCCTCGGGCGCTCGGGAAACAGCCCAAACACGCTGCACTCCGATCCGCTTTTAGCCCAGCAGGGTTATGCTTTTGGTTACGGCCCTAACCAGCAGGACGTTTTGTTGCCCGCTTTCCTTGCCGCTTACCGGGGTGAAGGTGCGGAAAACGTTAGCCTTAATCCTTTCGATCTGAAGGCAAGCCCGAACTGGCGCTTTAGCTGGACAGGACTGGATAAGATCGGTAGTTTGGGAGACTTCTTCCGGCGCGTTAACATTCAGCACGGGTTCCAGTCTACCTTTTCCATCAGCAGCTACGGTACCAGCCTGGACTACCTTGATGCCCTGGATGAAGCAACGCAGCCGGAATTTATCGGCTACGATACGGTAAGCCTCAACTACTTTCCGCGGATTGAAATTCCGAACATCACCGAATCAAAGTCCTTCGCTCCGTTGATCTCCATCGAGGCGGAAATGCAGAATGGCCTTTCGATGAACTTCGCCTACCAGAGCCAGGACAACCGCAGCATTAACATCGTCAATAAGTTGCTGAGTGAGCAGATTTCCACGGAGATTGTGGGTGGCTTCGGTATAGTACTGAGCGATGTTCAGATCGGCTTTTTACAGGGTAAGCCAAAGAGAAAGCGGAATTCAGGGGGAGAAGAGTCCCAACGGGGTGGGCGGCAACGCCGGGGAGGCGGAAGCTCCTCCGGAGGGCGTCTCAACATTAGTGATATGGACATCCAGTTCAACTTCAGTCTGCGCGATGGCAAAACCTACGCAAGCACCCTGAGTACTTCCGACCGTTTAATAGTGGAAGGTAGCCGGGTATTCACCATCGCCCCATCCATGGAGTATCAGGTAAATGAACTGCTCAGCCTGCGTGCCTTCTTCGACTACCGTAAGACCACGCCGTTTAACCCGCTGGGCTTTCCTCAGACGGCAGCTAGCGGTGGTATGGTGGTGCGCTTCCAGTTGCAATAAATGGTAGAATAATTGAATAAGAGAATGCGAGAATGGCCAAGGTCGTTCTCGCGTTTTCTTTTTGGCGGGGACGCAGGTGCAAAGAAAGGTCTTCACCCCAGCCTAGAAGGCCCCGACCGGCATGATGATTTCTCGCGAAGTGCCGTCCGCTCCGTGCTTTAGCCGTAGCACAACCGTATCATCCGGCAATAAATCTTCTACCACTGCCGGCCACTCCACAAAAATGGGATAATCTTCATGCCCCGCGAAGAGCTCTTCCAGCCCCGCATCCAATGCTTCGTGGATGGAATTGAGGCGGTAGCAATCGAGGTGGTAGACGGGGCCCTCGGGTGTTTCGTACTGGTTAACGATACTGAAGGTGGGGCTGGAGGTTGGCTCTGTAACACCCAACTGTCTGCACATTTCGGAGACGAGGGTAGTCTTACCGGCACCCAGTTCGCCCAAAAGCGCGTAGGTGCGGTTGCGGCCCATACTTTCGATCAGCCGGGTGGCGAGGGTGGGGATTTGATCCGGTGTGTAGCGCATGGGGCGAAGGTACGGCGGGTGGTCCGTGGCTTCCGAATACTGCTTTTTGAAAAAACTTGCTTTGTACCCTGCGGCCGCGCCCGTATTAGCCTTGTAGTTTGGTGGCCATATAGTCTGTTAGGGACGCGAATTAAATAAAACGTGTTTCTTGATCTGGTGAATTTTGACTGCTGGTGAGGCAAAAAACGTAGACAACGCCGTAGTGTTGGCGAGGCTTTTTAACGAAGCCAGCGGTCAAAAGTCGCCGAGCAAGAAGCATGGTTTATTTATTTTACGTCCCTTAGTTGCTGTCAGATG
>JAPKCQ010000273.1 GCA_026421165.1 Lewinella sp.
CAAACGGGCGATAGCCCAGTTTGAAAAGTTCATCGGAGGTGTAGAACCGCGTAGCTCGGCAGCGGATGAAAACTTTCGGTCCGAACGCTCAGAGCGAGCCCTCAAACCATTAATAATGAATCTCCAAAACCTAGACACCCCCGCCCTAATAATAGACCAAGACATGGTCGCCAGAAACATCAAGCTGGCCATAAAACTCGCCGGTGGGGTAGCTCGCTTACGGCCTCACGTTAAGACGCACAAGATTCTGGAGGTCGCTAAAATGCAAGTCGCAGCAGGCATAACTAAGTTCAAATGCGCCACCATCGCCGAGGCAGAAATGCTGGGGATGGCGGGCGCGATCGACGTGCTAATTGCCTACGCGGTGCAGGGGCCGAAGGTAGATCGAGTAATCAGCTTGATCGAGAAGTATCCAGACACCGTTTACTCGGTCCTGATCGACAATATGGCTTCGGCCAAGCACATCAATGAGCGGTTCAAACACGCCGGAAAAATGGCCAGCGTTTTCGTAGACGTAAACAACGGACACGGCCGGACGGGCATTAAAACAGAAGAGGTTCCTGCCTTAGCCCGGGCCTGTGAAGAACTGGAAAGCCTTAGTATAAATGGCCTGCATTGCTACGACGGCCACATCAAGATGCCATCGTTGGAAGAGCGGATGAGGGCCGGACAAGCCGCCTTCAAGCCCGTATTGGAGCTTCGCGAGCAGCTCATCGAGATCGTTGGGGAGGATTTATTAATCGTCGCCGGAGGGAGCCCATCCTTCAGCGTCCACGCCAAGCACCACGACGTGGAATGCAGCCCCGGTACCTGGATATTCTGGGACCACGGCTACGGCGAAGCTTACCCCGAACAAGCCTTTGAGCGAGCCGCGACGTTGGCCACCCGCGTCATCTCTAAGGTCGACGCCCACCATTACTGCCTGGACCTTGGCCATAAGAGCGTAGCCAGCGAATCACCCTTGCCCCGCGCCCACTTTCACTCGGACCACGGCTTCGAACAGGTCGGCCACAGCGAGGAACACCTCATGATCCGAACGGAAGCGCCGGATGTCTTTGAACCCGGCGACGTACTGCTCGCCACACCGAACCACGTTTGCCCAACGGTGGCTTTGTACGATCACGTCGAAGTCGTCAGTAATGGCGCGTTGACCGGCCGCTGGAAAGTCATTGCCCGCGACAGAAAAATCACCCTATGAAAAAGCGACCACTTATCATCGATGGCCACCTAGACCTGAGTATGAACGCCATGGAATGGAACCGCGACCTGCGGCGGCCGGTGGCGGAAATCCGAGCCCTGGAGAAAGGCCTGACGGATAAACCCGACCGGGGAAATAACACCGTTGCTTTTCCGGAAATGCGGGCCGGAAATATCGGGATGTGCTTCGCAACGCTCATTGCCCGTTACGCCAAACCAAGCCATCCGCTCGGTGGCTGGCAGTCGCCAGAACAGGCCTGGGGAATGGTGCAGGCGCAGTTAGCTTGGTACGAAGAAATGGTTTTGCAGGGAGAAATTCGGATGATTCGGGACAGCGCCGAGCTGGAGGCTCACCTCGCTTCCTGGAACACTGATAATGAACGGGCGATTGGTTTTTTACTCACTTTGGAAGGGGCCGATTCTATCGTTTCCATGAACCACCTAGACCGTTTGTACGAACGGGGCTTGCGGGCGATCGGTCCGGCGCACTACGGCCCGGGCACTTACGCTTACGGGACGGACAGCGACGGAAGTATTGGCCAGAAAGGGACAGAACTATTGAAGCATATGGACCGGTTGGGCATGGCACTCGACGCGACGCACCTGAGCGATACGAGTTTCTGGGAGGCATTGAAAGTATTTAAAGGCCCGGTTTGGGCGAGCCACAATAACTGCCGCGCTTTGGTCAACCATAACCGCCAGTTTTCGGATGAGCAGTTATTGGCCCTGATGGAGCGCGAAGCGGTTATCGGGATTCCGCTGGATGCCTGGATGATGGTCCCGAACTGGGTGCGCGCGCAGTCTCACCCGTCCAATACCGACGTCACGCTAGCCAAGATGATCGACAATATGGACCATATCTGTCAGTTAGCCGGAAACACTAAGCACGTGGCGATTGGGACTGATTTGGACGGCGGCTTCGGTACGGAGCAGGGCCCTTCGGATTTAAATACGATTGATGATCTGCAGAAGTTGGTAAGCATGCTTACTGCTCGCGGCTATTCTGAGGAAGATGTCGAGGGGATTTTTTGTGGGAATTGGCTGCGGGTTTTGCGGTCAGCTCTTTCTTGAAAAATAAGGGCGCTGTCGCAGGTGCAAAGTGAGCTTCCATGGAAGGAGTTTGCCTCCTAGGGACGCCGATGCAATCCGTTAAAACGCAATTTCAGGCACCTCTCCTTCAATAACCAACCGCGCAGCAGTAGCCTCCCGAATCTCCGCAACAGAAACTCCAGGAGCCCGTTCCAGGAGGCGAAAACCGTCGCCCAGTACTTCCAGCACCGCCATATTGGTTACGACCTTTTTAACGCAACCAACCCCGGTAAGCGGCAGCGTACACTGCTTTAAAATCTTAGAATCGCCCTTACGATTGGTGTGCATCATCGCGACGATGATGTTCTCTGCGGAGGCAACGAGGTCCATCGCGCCACCCATTCCTTTGACGAGTTTTCCAGGGATCTTCCAGTTGGCGATGTCGCCGTTCTGGGAGACTTCCATAGCGCCGAGTACCGTCAGGTTGATGTGCTGGCCGCGGATCATCGCGAAGCTGATGGCAGAGTCGAAGATGGCCGCTCCGGGGCGGGCGGTGATGGTTTGCTTGCCGGCGTTGATGAGGTCGGCGTCCTCTTCGCCCTCGAAGGGAAAGGGGCCCATACCGAGGATGCCGTTTTCGGACTGAAACTCCACGCTTATACCTTCAGGGACGTAGTTGGCGATCAGGGTCGGGATGCCGATGCCCAGGTTTACGTACCAGCCGTTTTTTACTTCTTGGGCTATTCTTTGAGCTATTTGGTTTCTGTCTAGCATTTTCTTGTGGGTTAAGTACCCCGGGCTTCGTCCGGGGTTAACTGAAGGATAATCGCTTTGCGATAGCGGGCGATAATAGGTGCCGGAGGTGCGGCAGCTCTTACACTACGACCGACTACGCACCGTTCGCTGCTCAATCCGCTTCTCAAACTTCGCACCCTGAAAGATCCGTTGCACGAAAACTCCGGGCGTATGAATGTAATTCGGATCCAACTCTCCTGGCTCGACGAGTTCTTCCACTTCGGCGATGGTGATTTTACCGGCCATGGCCATCACGGGGTTGAAGTTACGGGCGGTGCCTTTATAGATCAGGTTACCAAGGGTGTCGCCCTTCCAGGCTTTCACGATGGCGAAATCGGCGGTGAGAGCAGCTTCGAGGATGTGGGGTTTGCCGTTGAATTCACGTACTTCCTTGCCTTCGGCGATCTCCGTTCCGTAGCCGGCGGGGGTGAAGAAGGCGGGAATACCGGCACCTCCAGCCCGGCAGCGTTCGGCGAGAGAGCCCTGGGGGATGAGGTCTACTTCAAGCTCGCCGGAAAGCATCTGGCGCTCAAATTCGGCGTTTTCACCAACGTAGCTGGCGATCATTTTTCTGATCTGCCGGTTTTGGAGCAGGAGGCCGAGGCCGAAGTCGTCCACACCAGCGTTATTACTGATGCAGGTGAGGCCGGTAACACCGCTTTTGACCAGGGCGGCGATGCAGTTTTCAGGAATGCCACACAGGCCGAAGCCACCGAGCATCAGCGTCATCTCATTGCTTATTCCAACTATTGCTGCACCCGCGTTCGCGCATACTTTGTTCATGTTACTGAATTTTGGGTAAGGTACGGAAATTAGACTATTGTCAGAACAACGTTAACGTGTACTTTTACGTAAGTGCATCAGGGCGCGGCCGCAGGATGCAAAGGAAGTTAAAAGAGCAGGGTAGGGTTGGCTCATTCCGAAACCTTGAAGCCATTATAGAACACGCCATCCTTAGTTTTTACCCAAACGGATAGCCCCGCAGGCCGGACCACCAACTCGTCAAAGTAAAACGGGTGGTCATAATTAGCCGTCAGCACCATTCGGACTGCCCCCTCTTCCGCGGCAAAGGTGAAATCAAGCCGCTGCCACCCCGCCTGCGTTTCATAAACCTTATTGATCCACTGGTTTTTGGCCACGACTTTATTCCCCGCCGTGTCCAGTAACTTAAGATCGAACTTAGGGCCGCCAAACCGACGCTGATCGGTGAACACCCAGGCGCTGAGGTGCCATCCTTCGGCTTCGGGCAGGCTGTCTAGCGGCAGGTCCAGCAAGTCCGTCCAGCCTTTACCAACCAGCTTGCTTCCTTCTCCACTGAAAGCAACGTAAGGGTCAGCCTCGTAATCAAAACGGAGGTAATCCTCGGTGAGTAAGGTGTCCCGTCGTGCTTCGCTGACCGCTTCCCGGTGCGCCCGCCGCAACCGCTCCGGCGGCAGGCGTAACAGCTCGACTTCCTCGCCCCGGTAAACCGAAGTCCCCAGCCGTTTTATCCGCAACTCCTCCGGGTCCAGATTCGCATCTTTAACCGCAAGGACGAGGACGTCGCGACCGTCATCAATTACGTCGAGTAAAGACTGCTCAATCAACGGATTCGAGGTAAGCTGAAGACTCTGCAAAGAACGGCTCAGGGATACGCGGGAGAGCTTTCCGTTCAGTAGCGGAATGCCGGTAGCCAGCGAGAGTTGGTAGCCATCATGGTTACTACGCCAGGTACCGTTGTGGTGAATTTTATCCGTCCACCCCAACTCCGTCGGCAGCAGGAAGATGCTGGAGTAATTTTTCAGGTCGATGCCCTTGTCCGAAGCGATGGTCAGGTAACGCTCCAACTGCGGCTTGCTTAGGGCATTCTCCTTATGCATTCCGTCCAGCTTCTGACCGAGGTACTGCACTGCTTCCACTCCCCACACCAGAAGAGCAAGGCCCAACAAAACAGTTGCGCCCGATTTCTTTTTCGCCCGTCCGTAGCAGCGGTCAAGAACGTAAACGGTGGTAACGCTAAGTAGGTAATAAAACGGCCAGCCAAAACGTGCCGGTGCCCGGAACTGAAGCACGGCTCCCAGGTGATCGTAACTCCAGTATTCAAACCAACTGAAGGGTAAGCCGAAGGCAAAGACCAATCCGGCCAGTGAACCCAGCAGCGCCAGTAGCAGCACCGGACGATCGCTAAGCTCCGCCCGCCAGCGCCTGAAAATGAGTAAAATCGGTAGGGCCAGGGCAAATAAGATCGGGACCAGGCCGAGGTAAATCTGATTTTCATGCCGTGGCTTCCCGAGCTCCGGCAGCAGGCCGTGAAAGAAGTCGTACGCAAACAAACCGGTACTGGTAAGCAACCCGCCCCAGTTCGCCGTATTGTGGAAGAACCCAAAGGGGACCTCCACCCGGTCGGTCACCGTATCGAAATAAGCCAGCGTCCCGTAAAGCACCAGGGTAGGGGCGGCAAAGACGAAAACCCAGTGCCCGATCCTACGCCATTCAATCCCCTGCGGACGCAGTAAACGGTAAAGAACCGCCAGCCCCGTAGTCGCCAGCACCAGCGTAGCCGCAATGGCGTACATATACGGGTTGTTGAGCCCGAGTAAGTAGATGACGGATGCGACCGCCAGGCTTTTTATCCAGTAACGCCGCCCTTCATTCCAGGCCAGTAGGTACCAGATCACCAGCGGCAACAACCACGTAAAGCCCAGCGTGAATTGCCCGGCCATCTGGCGGTGAATCTGGGGCGCAAGCATGGCGATTAGTATCCCTCCCATCATCGCCAGCGGCCAGCGAATTTTAAGCTGGGACAGGCATAGAAACAAGAACAATGCCGCCAGGGGGTTACTCCAGAATACGAGAAAATTACTGATGCCAACGGCGTGCTCACCAACAGTAGGAAAAACGGGCCGAAGGGCCGCCAGAACGACCGCCAGCAGGGCGTGGCCATCCGTCATAAAGATGCTCTCAACGTAAGGATGATACTGGCTGGTCAGCGCCACTCCGCTGCCGTAACTGGCGTGGTAGGCGAGGTTGTAGTGTATGGTCAGACCGTCTCCGGAAATTACGGGAGATGCGCCGTAGGGATCGAGCATCAATCCCTGAAAGAAGAAACTAAACATAAGGCTCGCGACCGTTAGCACGATCAGCCTTTGATAAAGCGGTTTTATTTGATGGTTTGGCATCTGGGGCCAAAAATAGGGGTAATTGGGGCAGATAATCCGCTAAAAGTTACTTCGTTGCGGAG
>JAPKCQ010000042.1 GCA_026421165.1 Lewinella sp.
CGGCAGACCTAACGGTGCCCCTTTACCCTCCATTGCACCCGCGCGCCGCGCCCAACTCCGAGCGCAGCGATCGCGCAAAGCGCAAATCCTCTACACCTCCGGCACCACAAGCCTGCCCAAGGGCGTAGTAACCACCCACGGCAACATCGAATTCCAGATCAAAACCCTAGTCGACGCCTGGGAATGGGGTGCCGACGATCACATCCTGAACGTACTGCCGCTGCACCATGTACACGGCATCATAAACGTACTGAGCTGTGCGCTTTGGAGCGGAGCCTGCTGCGAATTCCTACCCGTTTTCAAAGCCGCCACCGTCTGGGAAAAACTGGCCGGCGGCGAGCTGACCCGCTTCATGGCCGTGCCAACGATCTACTACAAACTCATCAGCCACTGGGAAAAAATGGGCGAGCAAGACCAGGCCCGACTGAGCGCGGGAACCGGTAAGCTGAACCTGATGATCTCCGGCTCAGCAGCCCTACCCGTCCCCACCCTCGAACGTTGGCGCGAGCTCACCGGCCAAACCCTGCTGGAACGCTACGGCATGACCGAAATCGGGATGGGCCTCTCCAACAGCTTCCGCGATGAGCGTCGGCCCGGTCACGTAGGCCTGCCCCTACCCGGCGTAGAAATGCGCCTCGCCGACGAAGACGGAAACACCATCGATGACGCGAACGTACCCGGCGAAATCCAGATCAAAGGCCCCAGCGTATTCCTCGAATACTGGAACAAACCGGAGGCCACCGCAAAGGCATTCACTGAAGAAGGCTGGTTCAGAACCGGCGACATTGCCGAGCTAAACGACGGCCTCTACCGCATCCTCGGCCGCGACTCGGTAGACATCATAAAATCCGGCGGCTACAAAATTTCCGCCCTCGAAATCGAAGCAGTGCTGCTCCGCCATCCTGAAGTCGATCAGTGCGCCATCGTCGGCCTCCCCGACCAGGAATGGGGTGAAATCATCTCCGCCGCCGTGGTTTCTCCGCAAAGCGACGTAGATTTCACCGCGCTGACGGCCTGGCTTAAAGAACAGATCCCCGCCTACCGCCTGCCCCGCCGCTGGCTGCAACTCGACAAACTGCCAAGCAATACCATCGGCAAAATCACGAAGAACGAACTCAAAAAATTATTCTGATATGGATTTCTGGACCGCTTTTCCTTATTGGGGTATTCTTTTGTTGGTGGGGATTAACGCCTTCATCGTTATCCGCCGCGGCATCGAGGTGGAAGACCGGGAAGGAGACGCTCCCGATCATTAGACGCGCTTCGCGCTTTTAGACGGCTTCGCCTTTTAGACGCTATGCTTTCAGGCTACCGCATAGCTTCGGCGGCCTAAAAGCGTGGCGTCTAAAAGCGCGAAGCGCGTCTAAAAACGAAGTGTCTAAAAGGCCTTAGGCCGCCTAACAATATGGATTACCTACAAGAAAATTTCTTCACCATCTTCCTCACCCTTTTCTACGTGGGCGGTTGCCTCTACGTAGGTTGGTATTTTAAAAAGCAAGCGGCTAGCGGCGTGGCGGATTACTACGTCGCCAAGCGGAAGATTCCGGGCTGGGTTATTTCCCTTGCCTTCTTTTCCACCTCGGCGAGCACGAATACGTACATCGGTCAGGCAGGAAAGTCGTTTCAGTACGGCCTTAGCTGGGCCTGGATGGGCTTGATCTGGACGGTTTTTTGCATCATCTCCTGGCAACTGCTTGGCCCTCGGATGCGGACGCATACGGCGCGTTTGCAGTCGTTCACCATCCCCGATTATTTCCACTTGCGGTACCAGAGTGACATGGCGAAGTTCATCCGGGTGCTCTCGGCCTTCATCATCCTGTTCGCTACCGTTTGGTACATGGTGGGCATCGCGAAGGGCTGTGCCGTGGTACTGGAAACGGTGCTCGATGTGCCGTACCTCTGGGGCGCTGCGGCCATCCTGTTCATCACCTGCGCGTACACGATCTGGGGCGGGATGTATTCGGTGCTGTGGACGGACGCGCTGCAGGGCATTATCATGTTCGGCGTCGCGATTCTGATGCTGGCCCTACCCTTCATTTTTGTGGGCGGGGTGGAGCCGATGATGGAGGCCATTTCCAATACTACCCACGTGACGAAAGCCGGAGAGCCGATGGGCAACGGGCTGGTCACCTTCGGTAGTCTGGTGTCTTTTCTTTACATCCTCGGCATCGGGCTTAGCATCGGGATGAAGCAGATTTCGGAGCCGAAGAACCTAATCCGGTTTTACTCGGTAGACAATGCGAAGAGTATGCGTTTTGCGATGATCTGGACGCCTATTTTCCTGGGCGTTTCGCTGGTTTGTGTGATGGGGCTGGGCGCTTTAGTACACGGTATGGCTACGGCGGAGGAAGCGGCCGTGCTGATTCAGGACACAGACAAGGTCGTCGGTTTCATGCTGGAAAAATTTGACAATAAGTTTGTGAGTGGCATCTGCGTTGCGGGGCTTTTTGCGGCGGGAATGTCTTCCTTGGCGTCGGTGATCATTATTATTGGTACGGCTTTGGTGAAGGACATTTGGCACGTTATTAGTCCTATGCGAGAAGAGCAGTTGATTCCCCGGACGAAGTGGGCGATGTTTGGGTACTGCATATTTACTTTCGGCTTGGTGTGGGTCCTCTCTATCTACCCAATCGGGGGCATTGTGGAGCTAACGGCCTTTGCCGGGGCAGTTTTTGCGGCCAGTTTTTTTCCGGGCATTTTCGGCGGGCTTTACCTCCGCTGGGGCACCGATGCCGGAGCGCTGGCGAGTATGATTGTGGGGATGGTGGCGAACGTGGTTTGGCGGCTGTTTTTCCGCTTCGAGTTTGCGGGATTGAAGGATGTGCATGAGATCATTCCAGCCTTTCTCCTTTCCCTAATTACGTACATCGTGGTTAGCCGGATGACCAAACACCGGATACCAGATGAGGCGCATTTAGATTTGGTGTTTGGGAAGGATTAGGGTTTTATACGGCGCGGACGCTGGTGCAGGGAACGGTTGAGGAGCAAGGACTGGCCGAAAACATAACTTTGTTAGCGGCCTACTGTTATCCCCTCCAACGTGTGGTAGTGACTACATTACTACACGACTACATTATTACCGTACTACCCAATGCTATACATCCACATCCCGTTTTGCAAACAAGCCTGCAGCTACTGCAACTTCCACTTCAGCACCAGCATGAAGACGCGGGATGCGGTGATTGATGGCATCTGTAAGGAGCTGGAGATGCGGAGACCCGAGCTACCAGCAGGATCGGTGCCTTCCGTTTACTTCGGAGGCGGCACACCCTCTTTGCTTACGGAGGTTGAATTGGGGCGGATATTTCAAGTCCTCTACGATAACGAATACCTCACGCCTCCAACGAGCGGTAGCCCTAACGAACCAACGAACCAACAGACTAACGAACTAACCCTAGAAGCCAACCCCGACGACCTGGACGAAGCCACCATCCAAACCTTGGCAGCCTCGCCCATAAACCGCCTAAGCATAGGCATACAGTCCTTCTACGAAGAAGATCTCCGCTTCATGAACCGGGCCCACAACGCCACCGAAGCCCGCTCCGCCATAAAGAAGGTAAACCGCGCCGGCTTCGACGACGTGAGCATCGACCTCATCTACGGCGGACAAACGACCACCGATGACATGTGGGCCGAGAACCTCCGCATCGCTACCGACCTCGGCGTCACCCACATCTCCGCCTACGCACTTACCGTGGAACCAAAAACCGCCCTCGGCGTGAACGTCGCCAAAGGCAAAGTTTCGAATACCGACGACGTAAAATTCGACCGCCACTTCAATAAGCTGGTGGATCACCTGACGAGCCACGGCTACCGCCACTACGAAGTCTCCAACTTCTGTCTGCCAGGTCACGAAAGCCGCCACAACTCCGGTTACTGGAGCGGCCAGGTCTACCTCGGTATCGGCCCCGGTGCCCACGGCTTCGATGGGCAACGGACCCGGAAGTGGAACGTCTCCAACAACGCCGCTTACGCCAAAGCCTGGGCCGAGATCAACACGCCGGAAGACTTCGCTGCCGCCGACGGTTTCCTCTACGACGCCGAATCCCTCACCGATAACGACCGTTACAATGAATACATCATGACCGGACTGCGGCGAGACGTTGGGGTCTCCGTCTCCGAGCTGGAACGCTTATTCGGTGCGGAGAAAGTCCGGTATTTTACGGACAGCCAGCGGGGGAATGTTGCCGCCAATCTGTTCCTGGATACCTCCGACGGTGTTTACCGTTTGAGCCGAGCTGGAATTATGCGGGCTGACGGGGTTGGAGGAGATGGGTTTTGGGTCTGAGAAATAACCTAACGCTTAAGGGACGTGAAATAAATAAACCATGCTTCTTGCTCGGCGCCTTTTGACCGCTGGCTTCGTTAAAAAGCCTCGCCAACACTACGGCGTTGTCTACGTTTTTTGCCTCACCAGCAGTCAAAATTCACCAGATCAAGAAACACGTTTTATTTAATTCGCGTCCCTGATGGAATATTGAATATTGAATTGGTCATTAATATTTATCCCTCGACCGGAGTACCGGGCTACCATGGTTCGATCTCCACGGAATTTTTAGTGGGATTTCATGGTCTGAAACCAGGTTTTTTCCACGCCAAAGGCCGTACTTTGCACCTCACGTCCAGCCAATGCAGTCACCCCTCTTCACCAACAACCAACTAACCGACCTCGCCGACCAGGCCGAGCGCTTCATGCTCATGACCTACGAGCGGCAGCCGCGCGCCCACGTGCTGCACAACGACAGCTGGGCGCTGGCGTTGGCTGGCCACGCACGGGAGATTGCGTTGCGCCGGCCCGGTGCCTCGCCCGACCTGGCTCCACTGGCCCGAACGTGCGCCTTACTAGAAGCCTGTCGCTACTGGAGGGCCGGGCCAGAAATTAGGAATATGACCGAGGTGGCCAACGAATTCAGACAGTGGGCTGGCCCAGATTACCTCAACCCACAAATGGAGATGAAGGCCGCCCTCCCCGGTGGCAACGGCCCGCAACGCGCAGAATTGGCCGATGTGCTCCACGACGCCCAGCTCGCCCAACGGCTACTATCAGGTGCTGAAGGAGCTGATCTCTCCTGGCTCGAAGCCCGCTACGCCCACCCGGAAGACAGCGAAGAAACAACCTCGCGCCTCGCCGTGCTACGGGCTTACCTCAACGACTTACGCGCCGCCCGCTTCCGCAACGGTGAGCTTCGACGGCAGTACCAAGCTACCCACAGTGCCGTGCTACTCGACCTTCAGCGGCTGGTGGATAAGCTTAACAAACGCCTTGTTCCTCCAACTTCCATTGCACCTGCGCCCGCGCCCGAAAAAAAATCAGAAGCCCAAGCTTTCCAGGGTCTCTCCAATCTGGAAAGCGGCCCCACCCGCCAGGTAGCTCAGACTTACTTCCGCACGGTCTTCCGTAACCACATCAACCTGAGTGCGATGGCCGACCAGAAGGCCGCCATCATGATCAGCGTGAACGCCCTGCTGATCGGCGCACTCGTCACCTTCACCAGCTACCGCAACTGGGCGGAAACCCGGCCCGAGGTGCTCGTGCCCATCGGCCTCTTCACCGTCTGTGGCTTAGTCAGCCTAATTTACGCTGCCCTCTCTGCCCGCCCCTCCGGTAAAGAGCAACCCGAAGAAAACCTGGCCTTTTTCGGCTCCTTCAGCCAGCTTCCCCGCGCCGAATTCGCCGCCAAAATGGAAGTTCGCCTGAAAGACCCCAACGCGCTCTACGGCACCCTCGTTAACGACCTGCACGGGCTCGGAAAGTCCCTGGAACGAAAATACCGACTACTACGGATAGCCTACACCATTTTCCTGGTAGGCCTAGTAATTAGCGTACTCGTGCTTGGTGGAGTAATGCTATTTTGAAATTCGCTGGCCCTAACCACTTGAGTACATTCCCTTTTTCGAGTTCGCTTCGCGAACGCAATTACCAATAGGTGAAAGCGGTAGCTATTACATTACTGCCAAACTATACTACTACATTACCAATCTCCTTCGGGTAGCAAAGAAAGTACTTCCGAAAAGTACGCGGCTCAATACCGAAATCGCTGATTTGCGACATAGGAACGACCTTTCCTTCCTTCGTGAGCACCATAATTTCCTCTTTATTCAGGGTGTAAGCACTGTTACTTTCTTCTCCGCTGATGAGAAAAATATCAGCCCCACGCGGCAGGTCTTTGTTATCCGCTAGTGCTTTTTTTAGGCCGGCGACGTATTCTTTAGGGAAGGGGTCGTTAGAAAATTCTAGACGGAAGAGGCGGCGGTTAATCAGCCCGTAGCTTAGGTAGGCGAGCAAGCGATCGGGGTGTTGCTGCCAGGCCTTTACGGAAGTGGTAATGTCGGTATCATCGATGGCGGCGAAGCATTCGAGGAGCCCGTCGCTGCGAAGTTTGAAGTCTGCACTGGTGATGTGATTTTTGAGAAAGTAAGCCAGTCCTGGCGGCGCCCATACCTCCTGTCCGGCGCGGCTGAGATCGCGCGCGCGCTGAAGAGCGAGGATGAGCATCTGCTCGGCGGCCACCACGGTTTTGTGGAGGTACACTTGCCAGTACATGATGCGGCGGCTGGTGAGGAAACGCTCGACGGAGTAGATTCCTTTCTGCTCAACAACGAGCCGATCATCCGCCACGTTCAGCATTTCGATAATGCGGTCGTAGCCGATCACGCCTTCGCTTACACCGGTGAAATAGCTGTCGCGGTTGAGGTAGTCCATACGGTCCATATCAAGCTGGCCGGTAACCAGCTGGTAGAGGAAGTGTTTTTTGTATTTGCCCTTGAATATTTTTATTGCCAGACTGAGCTTGCCCTTAAACTCATCGTTGAGGCGCTCCATGAAGAGCAGGGAGAGTTCTTCGTGGTGGATTTCGATGAGGGTATTTTCGAGTGTATGAGAAAAGGGGCCGTGGCCAATATCGTGCAGCAGGATAGCAATCTTGACGGCCTCGGCTTCGCGCTTATTGATCTTTACGCCCTTCCGCTTCAGGCTATCAATCGCCTTCCCCATCAGGTGCAACGCGCCGATCGCGTGGTGGAACCGGGTATGCAACGCGCCGGGGTAAACGTAGTGCGTAAGGCTCACCTGCTTGATGCTGCGCAGCCGCTGGAAGTAGGGGTGTTCCACCAGATCGAAGAGGATTCCGTAAGGGATGCTCACGAAGCCGTAGACTGGATCGTTTAGGATTTTGTGAGACTTTTCCATGGGTGGCGATTTACGGGGGAAGATACAACTGAGTTGGCTACCGCATATACCATTCCCGGCGCTTTGCCTGCTTACCTTAAGCCAGTAAGTGTAGTGCCGTAAGTGGTAACAACGGTAGCAATTCGCTTCGCGGCTATTTCGTGGTCAGTGACTCTCTCCCTCAATGACTCACTACGTAGCTCAGTTTTACCGACCTTTATATTCTAATTATTCTCAGCCCCTCTACCGAATGAAAATTGTAATCGCCGGCGCGGGAGACATCGGGTTCCACCTCGCTACCCTGCTCGCCACCGAAAACCAGGACATCATCCTCATCGACAACGATCAGGACGTGCTCGATTACGCCGGCACCCATCTGGACGTGCTCACCGTGCGCGGAGACGCCACCAGCATGTCTGTTCTTAAGCAAGCCTTTGCGCCTACTGCTGATCTTTTTTTAGCGGTTACGACTTCGGAGAAGACCAACATGATGTCGGCCATCATCGCTAAAAAGCTAGGATGCCGCAGCGTGATCGCCCGGGTGGACAACGAGGAGTACATGCAAAGCGAGCACACCGAGACAATCTGCTCGCTCGGTATCGACCAGATAATAAGCCCCCGACAGTTGGCCAGCGAAGAGATCAGCCGCCTCATCAAACAGTGTTCTTTTACCGACATTTTTGAGTTTGAGAATGGTAAGCTTTCTCTGGTTGGCGTTACGCTGGACGACGATTCCCCGCTGGTCGGCTTGCGCCTGAGTGACATTGGCCATTTGGAAACCAACGTAGATCTCCACCCCATCGCCGTCCTACGCGGCAACACCACCATCATCCCGCGTGGCTTCACCCAGCTACAACGGGCGGATCACATCTATTTCATCACCCGCCCCGAAAAACAGGAATTGGTGGAAGCTTTCGTCGGTAAGAAGCACCGCAAAGTAAAGAGTATCATGATCCTTGGCGGCACAGACCTGGGCATCTCCACCGCCCGCCTGTTGCAAGGCGATTACAGCGTCACCATCGTGGAAGAGAAAAAAAACCGCTGCCAGTACATCAACGAGCAGCTCAACAACGTGCTGGTAATCAAAGCCGATTACTCCAACGTCAACCTGTTAAAAGAGGAAGGCCTAGACCAGATGGATGCTTTCATCGCGCTCACGGGTAACAGCGAAACCAACATCATCAGTTGCCTCACCGCCCGCAACCATGGCGTGTACAAAACCATCGCCCAGGTGGAGAATAAGGAATACATTCATATTAGCCAGAACATCGGCGTGGATACGCTCATCAACAAAAAACTGCTGGCGGCCAACAAGATTTTCCGGCACATACGCAAAGGTAACATCGAGGCCATCACCACCCTCCACGGCGTCGATGCCGAGGTAATTGAGTACCGCATCAACAAGAGCAACCAGCTGACCAAGAAGAAGGTTAAGGATCTTCGCTTTCCCGATACAGCCCTAATCGGAGGCGTGATCCGGGGCAGCGAGACGCTGATTCCGAACGGAGATACGCAGTTGCAGATCGGTGATAGGGTGATCGTGTTTGCCTTGCCGCTGGCAATTAAGCGGTTGGAAGAGCTCTTTAGGTAGAGTTAGCGAGTTGTTACCGCACTTCTCAGACGTAACGTGCTACTGCACATGGTAAGCCCGAAGGTGAGCAAGCGTAACTCAGCAAAAGTACTTATGCCAGCCAACTCAGCAACTCAGTAGAGGGCGAGGCCGCAGGTGCAAAGCAAGTTCAAAAGCAGGGTTTAGAACCGGCATAGTTATCATGCCCTTGTTAAAGTCAGGGCAAGAGCCGCGATCGTCGAACAAAAACGCATCTTTACGACGTTGGGTAGGCATAACCCCTTCATTACCAAGCAACCGAAAATTTACTCAGCGCTATGAAAAACCTCGGCTTCAACTCTCCTTACGCACTGGCGGGCTTATGCTTTGCTGTTGTTTCCATCTCCATCAGTACCTTTTTTGATTTCACCATTAAATCTGCCCCTACTAACCCACTCAGCGAATACGTAGTCGAAGACGTCCGGGGTGCGCGGGAGCGGCCAGAATGGATGCCGCGTGATCTTCATCTAGAGGAAGAAACTCCTGGAAATTATCACTTTGTTTCTCCTCAGAAACCTACTGAAGCAAAAGCCCTCAGCATTCTCGTGAATACGGAGGAGTAATTATTTATGATAGGGAAACCCGTACACATCTTCTTTTTTAGCCCCTACTTTTTCTTGGCCTTGCCTCCCGGAATATCGCCTTATTTGTCCTCTACGGTAGTATGTCACACCTAAGGAATGGAGCAGCAACTCGGTAACTTAAGAACTGAGCAACTCCGTTAATTGAGCCGCCAAAAGAACGGAGAAAACAACACGAGCACCGTATAAATCTCCAGCCGCCCGATAATCATCACGAAGCTGAGGAATACCTTGATCTGTGGAGAGAGCCAGGCGAAATTATCGACCGGCCCAACCTTTCCTATTCCCGGGCCAACGTTGCCAAGGCTGGTAGCCATCGCCCCGAGCGCCGTTTCAAAATCAAGGCCCATCATCGCCAATAAGACACAGCCGATCACAAAAATGAGCAAGTAGAGCAGCAGGAAGTTGAAGACGTGGGTGATTATTCTACCCGGCACCACCTCGCCGTTGAGCCGCAGCGGAACAATGGCCGAAGGGTGAAGAATACGCTTAAACTCCAGATAGCTATTTTTTACAAAGACCAGATGACGAACTAATTTGATGCCCCCTGCCGTGGAGCCGGCGCAGGCCCCGAGGAAGAGCAGCATGAAGAAAATAAAGGTCAAACTGGTGGACCAGCTGGTGTAATCTGCCGAGACGAAACCTGTAGTGGTAATGAGGCTCACGATTTGAAAGAGGCTGTCCCGGAAAGACTGTTCCAATCCGCCGCCGTTCCCGGAAAAGTAAACGCCAGTCGTACACAAAATACTGAGAATAAAAACCAAGCCGATGTAAGCCTTAAGCTCGTCACTCCGCCACACATCAGCCCAGCGGCGCTTCCAGCTCAGGTAGAGTACCGTATAGTTTACCCCCGCCAGGAACATAAAAACGATGAGTAGGTACTGAACATGAGGCGAGAAAGCGGCTGCGCTGGCGTTACGGGTACTGAAACCACCGGTCGCCATCGTAGTCAGCGCATGGTTAATTGCCTCGTAGGGGCTGAGTCCGAATATAACTAGCAAAACCGCCAGGGTACCGGTAAAGCCAACGTAAAGCAACCACAACCGCTTCGCCGTTTCGCTGATGCGCGGGTGGATTTTGTCCGATGTTGGCCCAGGAGCTTCGGCGGCGAACAGTTCAATTCCGCCGATACCGAGCAGAGGGATGACCGCGACGGTAAGGACGATGATGCCCATACCGCCAATCCATTGAGTGAGGCTACGCCAGTACAGTAGGGCTTTGGGGTTGTCTGGAGATTCGATGTCGGTAAGAACGGAGGCTCCGGTCGTCGTCATTCCCGAGACCGTCTCAAATAAGGCGTCGGCGACGGAGGGAATCATCCCGCTGTAGAGATAGGGTAGCATTCCGGCGACCACCATTGCCACCCAACTTAGGACTACGATGAGATAACCTTCGCGCTTCCGGATGGGAACTCCTTTTGGGTTCTTAACCAGGAAGCAAAGGCCACCCATCACCATGGAGGTGAGCCCAGCCAAAAAAATCGGCCGACCATCTTCGCCGTAGTACCAACTGAAAAGAAGGGCTGTCCAGATCATCATACCGATGAGGACGAAGAGGACGCTTATTACCCTTGCTACGGGGCGAAGATTGATCATAGCCGCAAAGTTAGTTGGTTAGTCCGTTAGTCTGTTAACCTGTTTACACTAAAGAACTAACAGACTAACGGACTAACGAGCTAACTTTGCAAGCATGTCTCACAAGCCCCGCCTCACCCCGATGACCGATGAGGTCACCTTACTATCCACCACTGGCAGCCAGTACCTCTCCGAAAAAATATCCACAGCCTACGGCCAGAAGCTCGGCGAACTGGAGGTTGCCAAATTCAACGACGGCGAAATGCAGCCCATCATCAAGCAAAGTGTTCGGGGCGGATACGTCTTCATCATCGGAAGCACTTTCCAGCCGCACGAGAACCTGATGGAGATGTTGCTGACCATCGACGCTGCCCGCCGGGCCAGCGCTGGCTACATCTGCTGCGTGATGCCTTACTTCGGCTACGCACGCCAAGACAGGAAAGACCAGCCCCGCGTGCCCATCAGCGCCAAGCTAATTGCCAACCTTCTCGTTGAAGCTGGTGCTGACCGCATCATGACGCTCGACCTCCACGCCGACCAGATCCAGGGCTTCTTCGATATCCCCGTGGACCACCTCAAGAGCCAGGCCATCTACATCCCTTATTTCGACACCCAGGACATGAGCAACGTCACCTTCGCCAGCCCGGACATGGGTGGTGTAAAGCGTGCCCGCGACTACGCCAAGTACTACGAGCGCAACGTTGTGATCTGTGATAAGTACCGCAAGCGCGCCGGAGAGATCGCGGGGATGACGCTGATCGGCGACGTTGAGGGTGCCGACGTCATCCTCGTCGATGACCTCGTGGATACCGCCGGCACCCTCTGCCGGGCCGCTGACCTGATCATGGAGCGCGGAGCAAAGTCCATCCGCGCCATCGCCACCCATCCCATCCTGAGTGGTGATGCTTATGAGAAAATTGAACGATCACGCCTGGAAACACTTATCGTTTGTGATGCGGTGCCGTTGAAGCAGATTTCGGCTAAGATTAAGGTTTTAAGCTCCTCCTCCCTGTTTGCTAAGGGGATTCGGAAGACGCATGATAATGAGAGTATTTCGGCACTTTTCGTTGATGGGAAGTAGGATTTCGGCAACTTGAGTTGGATTTAAACCGTTGTCCTACTGGGAAGTAAAACCCAAAATAAAAAAAGAGAAGGGACTATTCGCATTCTGTAAATCAACCGGTTGAACCAAGTCAGCGGGTAAGGATTTCAGGTAAAAATGGGCCTGATTTAATCTATCTTGCCTGCCACTCAACTCTCCTTGTTGCAACCCCGCCACCTACACAACGCCACCTTCCAAACCGAACTGGACCGCCTAAACCCGGCCCAACGCGCCGCCGTAGAAAAAACCGATGGCCCGGTAATGGTGTTGGCGGGGCCAGGCACGGGCAAAACTCACCTCCTGGCCGCCCGCATTGGCAACATCCTGAGCGAGACGGATACGGGGGCGCACAACATCCTCTGCCTCACCTTCACCGAAGCGGGCGTGAAGGCGATGCGGGAGCGGCTGTTGAAATTCATCGGCCCGGAGGCGCACCGGATCGGGATCTATACTTTTCATGGCTTTTGCAGCAATTTGATCCAACAGAACCTCCAGTACTTCGGTAAACCAGACCTGGAGCCGCTCGGCGAGCTAGAGCAAATTCGCATCATCCGTAGTTTGCTGGACGGGCTGGAACAAGACACTCCCCTACGCCAGGGTTACCACGATCCGTACTTCTACGAACCCCACCTGAAGCACCTCTTCAGCGCCATCAAGTCTGAAAACTGGGAGTTGGATGATATGGACCAGAAGATAGACAAGTACGTGACGGAGCTACCTGCGCATCCAGACTTCGTTTACCAGAAAAAGTACAAAGACAAGGTCAAAGGCGACCCGAAGCAGGGTCAGATCGATGAGGAGATTCTACGCATGAAACGCCTCCGTGCGGCCGCAGACCTGTTCCCTGACTACCAGGAGGCTTTGCGTAAAGAACGGCGCTACGACTACGGCGACATGATCGGCTGGGTGCTGCGCGCATTCAACGATTTTCCGTCGCTTTTGCGGGCTTACCAGGAACGGTACCAGTACGTGCTGGTGGATGAGTTTCAGGACACAAACGGTGCGCAGGACGCCATCGTCCGCAGTTTGGTAGATTACTGGGAGAAGCCCAACATCTTCATCGTCGGCGACGACGACCAGGCGATTTACGAGTTCCAAGGTGCGCGCCTCCGCTCCATGACCGATTTCTTCAAGCGCTACGACGATGTAAAACTGGTGACCCTCACGGAGAACTACCGCAGCCGGCAGGAGATTCTCGACGTAGCCTCCACCCTCATCGCGAAGAATGAACTGCGTATTGGGAACAAGCTTCCCGAGTTGGCGGTGGAGAAAAAGTTAGTGGCCAGTAACCCGGCTTTTTTGGCGGGGACGCAGGTGCAAAATAACGGACCGAAGGAGCAAAGTTTGAAGGGCTCGGTCCCTGCGTTCAAAACTTCCATTGCACCTGCGGCCGCGCCAGATGAAACGCCTACCACGAGCGGTAGCCAAATCGCTTACCCCTTATCCAAGCCGGTACGCATCCTATCTTTCCCAGACGCCCACCAGGAAACCGGCTACCTAATCAACCAACTACGGCAGTGGAACGCCGCCGGCAACCCCTGGTCAGAAATGGCCATCATCTACGCCCGGCACGGCCAGGCCGAAGAACTACGTCACCTTCTCGAGCGCGCCGACATCCCCTACCAAAGTAAACGCCGCCCCAACGTTCTCAACGGCCGCCCCGTCCGCCAGCTACTGGACCTGCTGCACTACCTCCAGGCCGAATACGACCGCCCCGGCACCGGCGAATACCTACTCTTCCGCGTCCTTCACTTCCGCTGCTTCGGCCTGTGGCCCCATGATCTGGCCCGGCTGAACCGCGCAAGACTGGCCAGTAAAGACGCCGAGGGTGTCTTCCCCAGCTGGCGCGATTTCCTACAAACACCGAAGTACTGGCCTGCTGATCTCCGCGACGGCGACGCCATCCAGGTGGCCGCCGACTGGCTAGAAGACATGATCGGCGAAATCGGTCTCTACCCGCTCACCGAATACGTAGAACGCGCCATGAACGGCTCCGGACTGCTGCCCACCACACTGCGCCACCCCAACCGCGCAGAACTGCTCCAACACCTAGCCACCTTCGCCGATTTCACCGTCGCTGAAGTCGCCCGGCGACCAAGAATTATGCTCGGCGGGCTGCTGGAAACCATCAGCCAGATGGACGAAAACCGCATCCAACTCCCACTGCGTTCCCACCTCGACCAGTCCGAAGCCGTCCTCCTCGTCACCGCCCACAGCGCCAAAGGGTTGGAATTCGAAAAAGTGTGGATGCTGGATTGTTCCGAAACGAAATGGGGCAAACCTAAAGGCGGTAGAAATTCGCAATTTAAACTTCCCGATACGCTAACGTACACCGGAGCGGAGAGCGAAGACGAAGCACGCCGTCGCCTGTTTTTCGTCGCCCTGACCCGTGCGAAAACCGAGGTTGTTATGTCCGTCGCCGACCTCAACGATAAAGGCAAAGCTCAACAACGTGTCTCCTTCCTTGATGAACTGGTGAACGACGCTGGCCTGGAGATCGAAGAAGTCGGCCTCTCCGCCGCAGAGACGATGGAAACAGCCGTTCTCCAACTACAACCGACGGACCAAAGCCGCCTCCCCGGCCTAGAAGCCTCCGCCATCGCCGAGTTGCTAAAAGGCTTCCGCCTCAGCGTAAGTGCGCTTTACAGCTACCTGAATTGCCCAACCGCTTTCTTCTACGAAAAGCTCCTCGGCGTACCCGACCTAGAGCGGGAGCAAACACTCTACGGCTCCGCCCTGCACGATGCGCTGGAAACCTATTTCCTACGGATGAAACAGGATACTTCCCAGGTATTCCCCAGTAAGGAAGAACTGCTATTCAACTTCGAATCTGCCCTCGGCAAACGGCGGGGATTGCTCACGCCCGAAGGCTTCCGTAACCGCATGCGCCAGGGCCACCTTGAACTGGCCAGCTACTACGATACTTATCGTAAAAACTGGACGGTAGACGTAGACGTGGAAATGCTCATCCGCAACAGCGAAGTAGATGGCATTCCACTGGTAGGTATGATCGACCGGGTAGATATTCTGAGTGATGCCTGGGTAAGCGTAGTGGATTATAAAACAAGTGGATCAAGCAGGGGCTCCTTGGTGCCTAAGATCAAAGGGCCAACGAAATCTAAACCCCACGGCGGTAATTATTGGCGCCAGCTCAACTTTTATAAGTTGCTCTACGATAACCAGCCGGGAAACATCCGTCGCGTAAAGGAAGGAAAGATCAGTTTCTTGCTCGTCAATTCAGAAGGCAAACAGCCCGAAATTTCCGTCGCGATGGGCCCGAGAGACCAGGATGCGCTGCGGGCGATCATGCGGGAGGCTTGGGACGGGATCCAGGCACAGAACTTCACCGGCTGCGGAGCAGACGATTGTGAATGGTGCCGTTTTGTGGCGGACTTACGGAAGGAGGTTCCTTTGGAGCGGGTTGATGAGGTTGATGATTGGACCTAGAGCGAAGTAAGTTCCCAATTGGCTAAAAAAACCTCTACTGTTCACACCCCTCACCGGAGCGTCTTGAAAACCTTTCCTTTCGTTGGTAATTAGAATTTCTGATCCACCCTTTTCGGGAAATAAGTCACGTTATT
Source organism: Lewinella sp. (assembly GCA_026421165.1). GTDB lineage: Bacteria > Bacteroidota > Bacteroidia > Chitinophagales > Saprospiraceae > Neolewinella. The sequence continues at coordinate 15,616 of JAPKCQ010000042.1, forward strand.
CCGTTTCCTCGTCTTCAATACGTCGGTATTCACCGAAGCCTCTGAAAGCGCACAAAAAGCCTACAATCACCAGCCCGTAAATAACAAGCTTTGGTGCCCTGTCTTTAATTAATTCGTAACAGCCGATCTGGATACCCAAAACCCCGAGCATCCCAAAGGCCAACATTATACGCTGTTTACGTTCCATAAGGTGCAGAACGTGAAATTCTCAATTTGGGTCATTATGCCCGGTAATTTTAAGTAAAAAACACCCCGTCCATTTCCTGCAGTATAGCTGGAGAATTTCACCGCGTGGCTCCGCCCGAAGCTTAATTGGCGATAGAGGTTATCACTACAAAACCTGCACTGCGCCTGCAGCGGCGCAAGAAGATACTATTCCGTTACACTCCGCATCACCCATTCAAGCGGTCCTGCCCGGAAATACCGTTTCCAAACCACCGCAAATAACCAGCATCCGAAGCTAAACAACAGTGCGTAGCCAACCGAAAAGGCTGCGGTAGCCCCACCCAAACTCACGCCACTAAAGATTTCGATTAGTCCCATTCCGATGACTACGTGCGCAACATAAAAGGTAAGTGCCAATTTTCCCATATCCACCATAGAACGGACGACAAAAGACTCGCCCCAACGGCGCGCCAGTAAAATACAGCCCACCGTAATCAGGATGGCGCAACTCCCTCCGTTGACCATGTAAAGCGGAAGTGGCGGCATTGGCTCAAGACCAAAAAATGCGTTGATACTTTCGGGAGAGTATTCGGCCGAAGGAGTGATGAGGTGCTGTAAGCCCGCAGAAATAAAACATATCCCCAGAAAAATTCCGCCAGCCACCAGACCTGCACGTCGCAAAAAAGCATCGTCCTGTAAATCCTGACGTCCAAACCAAAGGCCCAATAACATAAAAGCGACCCAGGGGAAAACCGGATGAAAACCGTTAAAAAAAAGGTTGCGCAGAAAGCCTTCCGCCGTCCAAAAATCGAGGTAATCAAGATTGGCAAGGTCCCAGCCCGTTTCGTAGTTAAAAACGAACAATAGCAAGGGGAACACCAGCACCAGAGCTCCCGCCAGACGCAGTACCGCCCGGGGTTTCCACCGGATTACCAACAGCGTGACCAGCATGTAAATGCCGTAAAAATGAAGAATGTCCGCTGGCCAAATCCAGTAATAGGTAAGACCAACGACAAAGAGAAAAGCTGCGCGTTTAAGAAGTCTCCCTCTGGCGATCGACAACAAGGTCGGGTCACCGCTCTCGTAGGCTTTCCGCGTCATCAGCCCGATTCCAACTCCCGCTAGAACAACAAATAAAGCCGCCGCTCTGCCGGAGAATAGTTCAGCAAATTCGAGGGCCCAGCCGCCGCCTTCTGCGCCGACCACCATTTTGAAATTGACGATGATCATCCCGATAATGGCCAGTGCTCTGGCGAAGTCGATTCCGGTAATACGTTTGGTCATGGAAAGTATTATTTTGTAGCCAGCGCTAATATCTCACTGATTTCGCAGGAGCCGTTCGTTTTTCGACCAACTGCCCGCTAAAAGCTTTCTAAAGCAGTTCCGATTACTTCTGTCTGCAGCGACAATGCCATTGTCTTGGAAAAGGCAAACCAAAGCAGTCCCCTTAACCGTTCCCCTTATCGTGATCGGATCGAAAACGTGGATGTGGTTAATACTGGCGCTACTGCTGGCCAGCGGTGGCCTTGTGGCCCAGACCAGCCCGCTGTCCAACCTCCGCGATACGGTCATGTCCGTAAACCCAGCCGGGCAGCTGCTCGATAGCCTGACCGTGGTGCCGAACAGCCTGGCGCTCTACGATGCGGAGACGTACTACCCGCTACCAACTACCAGCTACCAGCTAAAGGGTCGTTTCCTGATCTGGACAAGCCCGGAACTGCCCAATTCCATCCGTGCCACCTACCGCGTTCTACCCTTCGCGCTCGACGCTACCGTTCGCCTGCTTGACTCCTCCCAACTCATCCAGGAAGAGGCTGGTCTTGTTATCGGCGGCTACAACGAATACGTCCGTTCCGGCCTGCTGGACAACGACGGTAAGGTGCGCACCAACGGCAGTTTCAGCCGCGCCATCAGCTTCGGTAACCGGCAGGACCTAGTACTCAACTCCGCCTTCAACCTTCAGATGAACGGCGAGCTCGGAAACGGCATCAAAGTCGCCGCTGCCATCACCGACGAGAGCCTTCCGGTACAGCCCGAAGGCACGACCCAACAACTGCGGGAGTTTGATAAGATTTTCATCCAACTGAAGAAGAACCGGAGCACCCTCACGGCAGGCGACTACGAACTGCGGAACCCCGACGGCTACTTTCTACGCTACTTCAAGAAGCTGGAAGGCGCAACTTTCACAACGGTTTCAGGCGAGGAAATATCACGTCTCCCCTTTCCCGAGAAGAGAGGCTGGGGGGCAGGAATTTCGAGAGAGGACGCAGGTACCGGGGACGTTAGAGGAGCAAAGCGAACGGGACAGAACGCCAACGCCTCCAACGGTGGCAGCAACTCAGCAACTCACCAACTCACCAACACCGCCTCCATAGCAGTAGCCAGAGGCCAATTCACCCGCCAACAAATCCAACCAATAGAAGGCAATCAGGGGCCCTACAAATTGGTCGGCAACGGCAACCAACGTTTCCTGATCGTGCTAGCCGGAACGGAGCGCATCTTCCTCGACGGCCAACTATTAGTTAGAGGTCTCGACGGCGACTACGTGATCGACTATAACCTTGCCGAACTAACCTTCACCACCCGCCGCATCATCACCCGCGATAGCCGCATCACCGCCGAGTACGAGTTCGCCGACCAACGCTACCTCCGCACCCTGGCCACCGGTGGCTCCCGCTACGATACCGAACGCTTCAGCGCCTACCTCAACGCCTACACCCAACAGGATAGCCGGACCTCCACCGGAGACCTGGAACTCACCGCCAACCAACGCTCCCAACTGGCTGATTTCGGCGACGGTACGGGCGGCATCCCCATCCTCAGCCTTGATACGCTAAACGGGCGGGCGGAGCAGCGCGCCACCTACCAACTACGCGACACCAGCTACCTCTGCAGCGGCGCAAACATCGACACCAGTTACCTACTCAACTCCACAGCGGGCCGCTACGTCGCCACCTTCACCGAGCGGGGCACCGGCTTCGGTGAATACGAACTGGATACCGACCGGCCGGCCAACGAGCGCGTCTTCCGCTACGTTGGTTCCGATCCGGAAACCTGTACGCCACGTGGTAATTTTGCGCCCATCGTTGACCTCGTCGCGCCTACCCAGCAGCAACTCATCGCCCTGGGCGGAGAATACCGTTTCAAAGGTGACGGCGCGCTCCGTATCGAAGGCTCCCGGAGTAAGCTCGACCTCAACCGCTTCAGCCGTGAAGATGCCAGCGACGACAACGGCAGCGCCCTCCGCTTCGATGCCGACCGGACGCTTTCCATTGGTTCGGACACCTCCGGATGGGCCGTTGCCGGGCGCGGTCATTACGAATTCGTAGAACGGAGTTTCAACGCCATTAACCCCTACCGCAGCCCCGAATTTTTCCGCAACTGGAACCTTAGTAACCGCCTCGGAACGGTACAACCCGAGCGGGAGAACGAACAGATTATCGGGGTAGGGCTAGGGGTAGTCAAAAGCCGCGTCGGCCGCTTTGATTACGACTACGAGCAGTTCAGCCGGGGAGAAAGTTATACCGGCAAGCGCCACGGCGCTTCGGTAAAGCTCAGTACAAAAAACTGGCTCGTAGATGGCAACGTCAGTATCCTTCAAAGTAGGGATGAAGTTGCCGATGGTAGCTTCCGCCGGCCCAGTCTAAAAATTAACAGGACCTTCGAAAAGCTAGGTGGTTGGACCCTGCAATCAGCTTACCAGGGCGAACGCTCTTTGCGGCAGAAGATCAATGTCGATACGCTATCTCCCTTGTCCTTTCAGTTTGATCGCTACACCATCGGCCTTGCCTTACCCACCAACGACAACTATAAGCTTAGCCTCAGCGCCAACCAACGAACAGACCGGCTGCCGAAGGGCGACGAACTCGTGGTCTCCACCGAAGCCCGCGAAGTAACTGCTGAAGGAAATTATACCGCAAGCAAGAACGTACAGTTCGGCGGCAACTTCACCTTCCGTGACCTGGCCGTTAACGATCAGAAATTGGTGGACGATACGCCGAGCCGGACCTTTCTCGGCCGGCTGGACCTACGCACCAACGCCCTGGAGCGCAGCCTCCGGACGCAAACCACTTACCAGGTTGGCAACGGCCAGGAGGCCCGGGTAGATTTCCAGTACCTCTTCGTCGGTGCCGGGCAGGGGCAGTACATTTGGCAGGACAGTTTGTACAACAACGACGGCCGCATCCAACCCAACGAGATGGAGGTCGCACCCTTTACGGACATTGGCGATTACGTCCGCGTCTCCGTCTTCAGCAACGACTTTATCCGGACCAACAATGTGGCGCTGAACCAGAAAATCAACTGGGACCCTTCGCGGCTGTGGCGAGACGCCAAGGGCTTCAAAAAAATGCTGCGCCGTTTTGCGTTCAACACCAGTGTAATCATTGACCGGAAGACACGGGAGAGTTCGGAAATTCAGTCGTGGAACCCGCTGCAGCTCAGGGTCGCAGATTCAAGTCTGGTTGCGCTCAACGTGCAGCGCCGCCACGGCCTGTTCTTCAACCGGGCTAATCCGAAGTACGATATTCAACTCAGTAATGCAGACCGTCGAAATCGCCGCGTGTTGACGACCGGCTACGAGTCCAACCAAACAGAAGACTGGACTTTGCGCTTTCGTTATCGCCCAAATGATCAGCTTTCGCTAGAGGCAGCTGCCGTCACCGGTTCCCGTGCCACCGATTCGGAATTCTTCGATAATAAGGATTACCAGATCGATTTTTTTCGCGCGGAGCCGAGTATCAACTGGCAGCCGGGAGCGTTTCGATTGGTGACCAAACTGGTCATCGGCCAGGAAGAAAATACCCTCCCCGGCAGCGAAGGGGAGCGTACCGACCGCCTCGAAATCGACCTAGAGGGTAACTATAAAAACTGGCTGACGGCCCGCTTTCGGTGGGTGGATATTGCTTTTGAGGGAGACTCGCGGAGTCCGGTAGGCTATGCTCTGCTCCAGGGTTTGCAACCGGGGCGCAACCTGCTGTGGAACGTGGGGGCTACGCGGCAGTTGGGAGAGTACTTGCAACTTACGCTTAGTTATGAGGGGCGGCAGACTGGGGAGGCTAAGACGGTTCACGTTGGGCGGGCGCAGGTGCAGGCTTTCTTTTAGGA
>JAPKCQ010000274.1 GCA_026421165.1 Lewinella sp.
TCCGAAAGGGTAGGGGAAGACCTCGACGAGCAACGCTTCCGCCCCAACATCATCGTGGAAAACGAAACACCCTTCGATGAAGATAATTGGGCCGCGCTCAAAATCGGTTCCCACAACTTCCGCCTACCCAAACCTTGCGCCCGCTGCATCATGATCACCCAGCAACCGGAAACCGGTGAACGCAACCTCCGCGTCCTCACCGAACTTTCCGCTTACCGCAAAGTCGGAAACAAGGTTATGTTCGGGATGAATGCTTGCTGGGAAGGTGGGGAAGGCCCGGTTCGTGTCGGCGATCCCGTAGTCCCGGAGGGCCGCTTAGCGTAACGATGGGTGGTAACCTATCGCAATTTAGGGGTAATGGCTTGAGCCCAAGCCATATGGCGGTGTATCCAATGCCATTAAACCTCCCCCGGTACCCGCGCCCGCGCCCGAAAAACCCCAAAACGGTAAGGACTGAAAATATTCCCTCAACCGTACCGTTTAACCCTTAGGGAGGGCCAATTCAATAACTGTGCGATTTCGCTACGCGGCTACTTTCGTGGTGCAGCTTGTCCTCGCGGCGCTGCTATTCATCGACTCAATCAGCACCACGATGACTACGCTTTAATCAGGACAGCTGTTAAATTGACGTTCTTAAAAGACTGCTAAAATGATCCGCAACTACCTCTTATTTTTTATCTTATCATGCACTTTCTCTCTGTACGCCCAATTGGGCGTTCAGGTTACAGCAAATTTTAACCAGGCCAGCGACGTTTTCTTGCCCGGCATTGGAGACATCGAGGTGGAGGAATTTGACGTTGGTAATGAGATTGCCCTGAATTATTGGTTTCGCTTACCCAAACAGCGAATCGAATTTCTACCAACCTTGTATTATGCGGATTCTAAAATCGAAGGCACTAATACCAGTTTGAAGGAATATGGCGCTCAGTTGAAGGTCAATATCTACCCTTTTGATTTTCTAGGAGATTGCGATTGCCCAACCTTCGGGAAGCAGGGCCCCCAGTTACAGAAGGGTTTTTTTCTGCAGTTCGCGGGCGGCTACACGCTGTATGATAGCGAAGCTTTTGTTGAAACTCCCAGCTTTGATAATGGAAGTGGCCTGACTTTCGGCGGCGGTATTGGCCTTGACATTGGCCTTAGTAACCTGTTTACCCTGACTCCAATAGCCGGTATTCGTTTTGGAACATCGCCTTACGATAACAGAATATTTACGGACGACAACGGTCAGGAGCTCGACGTTGACGGACCTAAACTGACCACTTTTCAGGTCGGTCTACAAGTCTCCTTCCGCCTAGATCACAAGAAGTATTGATCCGGTAGCGAACGCTGAGCCTACTTGTATTTTACGGAAATCAGCCGCTTGAACGTAAGCATTTACCAATCAGTACTTGGGCCGTATTATGTTGTGTGATAGCTTTAATATTAACGGCTAAATGCTGAACGCTTTAAGCCCTTTGCCATCGTAATACCCGCTCAAGCGGGATTTGGGCTACTTAATACCTTGCTGTATCTTAGAGGTGTCAAGCAACAATTCCATGTTTAGTCTTCTCTTTCTTGTGGTTCTTCTTCTTATCGTGGTGGTCATTGTGCCCACACTCATAAGGAAAGCCGCGTAGAATAACGCAAACCAACTAAGCCGCTTTCCTCTTCAATCGGGAAAGCGGCTTTTCTTTTATCCCCAATCCTTAGATGGCACATCAATTAAATAAGTACAGCAAGAACGTAACCAGTAACCCGGAGCAACCCGCCGCCCGGGCAATGCTCTACGCTACTGGTATGGACGACGCCGATATGGAGAAAGCCCAGATCGGCATCGTCTCCACCGGTTGGGAGGGCAACCCCTGTAATATGCACCTCAACGGACTAGCCATAGACGTGAAAGCCAGCATCAACGCGAAGGACGATATGATCGGCCTGATCTATCACACCATTGGCGTATCTGATGGCATCAGTATGGGTACCGACGGTATGCGTTTCAGCCTGCCCAGCCGTGATGTGATCGCCGATAGCGTCGAAACCGTTGCCGGAGCGCAGTGGTACGATGGCTTGGTGACCGTAGTTGGCTGCGATAAGAATATGCCGGGAGCAATGATTGGCATCTCCCGTCTTAACCGTCCGGCTATTCTAGTTTACGGCGGTACGATCAGCCCTGGTCGCTACGAAGGAGAAAAGCTCGACATCGTATCCGCCTTCGAAGTACTTGGTAAGTACCGTACCGGGGAGGTGGATGAGGCCAAATACAAAGGCGTCATCCGCCACGCCTGCCCCGGTGCCGGTGCCTGTGGTGGAATGTACACGGCCAATACAATGGCTACGGCGATCGAGGCGATGGGCATGTCCTTACCCTATAACTCCTCCATCCCTGCCAACTCTGCCGATAAAGCTGCAGACTGTAACCGTACTGGTGATTTCATGCTCAACCTACTGGAAAAAGACATCAAACCGAGCGATATCCTGACGCGCAAGTCCTTTGAGAACGCGATGGTTACGATTATCGCCCTGGGTGGTAGTACCAACGCTGTTCTCCACCTACTGGCCATGAGCCATGCCGCTGGCCTGGACATCACGATCGACGACTTCCAGAAAATCAGCGATCGCGTCCCTTTCATCGCCGACCTCAAGCCATCAGGTAAGTACGTGATGGAAGATCTCTATTACGTCGGCGGCGTACCCGCCGTTATGAAGGAACTCCTGAAGCAGGGCCTTCTTCACGGCGACTGCCTGACGGTAACCGGCAAGACCTTAGCTGAGAACCTAGCTGACGCTGAGCCCCTCAAAGAAGGACAGCAAATCATTAAGCCCTTCGATCAGCCGATCAAGGAAACCGGACACCTGTGCATTCTCTATGGCAACCTTGCTACGGAGGGCTCCGTTGCCAAAATTACCGGTAAAGAAGGCCTGCACTTTATGGGCCCGGCCCGCGTGTACAACTCTGAGCTGGAAGCCAATACGGCCATCGGACAGCGGGAGATCAAAGAAGGAGACGTGATCGTGATTCGCTACTCTGGCCCTAAAGGAGGGCCAGGAATGCCGGAGATGCTTAAGCCTACGAGTGAAATTATGGGCCAGGGCCTCGGTAAAAAAGTAGCTCTGATTACCGATGGTCGCTTTAGCGGCGGTACCCATGGCTTTGTAGTGGGTCACATCAGCCCAGAAGCTCAAGTGGGCGGCCTTCTCGGCCTGCTCGAAGACGGCGATATTATTCGCATCGACGCGGAAAAGAACATCATCGAAGCCGAACTGGACGAGGCCACGGTCGCGGAACGCCGCGCTAAATGGGTAGCGCCTGTGTCGCGGGCTACCCACGGGGTGCTTAAGAAGTATGCTAAGTTGGTTAGTAGTGCCTCTTTGGGGTGTGTTACTGACTTGTAGATGCGTGTTGGAACACAACTCGTACGTATCGGTATACCGGTTTTTCGATATACCGGCAAGTCGACAGAATTGAATAGAGACACTATAGTCGATTTGGGCGCTCATGCAGGCGTAAATAATAATTTATAAAAGCAAGGTAAAATGAATACAACGCTAATAAAACCTTCAAAGAACGGCCAAGCGCCAGCCTCCATCCGTATGACCGGTGGCCACGCCTTGCTGCAATGCCTCGTTAATGAGGGGGTGGATACCATTTTTGGCTACCCCGGTGGAGCGATTATGCCCGTTTACGATGCATTGATTGACTTTGAGGGGGAAATTACCCATATTCTACCTCGTCATGAGCAAGGCGCGATTCACGCCGCCGAAGGATATGCCCGTATTAAGCGGCAGACGGGGGTTTGTATGGCGACCTCAGGCCCCGGAGCAACGAACCTTCTGACGGGACTTTGCGATGCTCAGCTGGATTCATTGCCACTCGTAGCCATCACCGGTCAGGTACCCAGTTTCCTGCTCGGTAGCGATGCTTTTCAGGAAGTCGACGTGATTAACTGTACTATCCCCATTACGAAGTGGAATTACCAAATCACTGACCCGAAGGACATCGGCTGGGTATTTAAAAAAGCCTTTTTTATTGCTAACTCTGGCCGGCCGGGACCGGTCTTGATCGATATTACCAAGGATGCGCAGTTGGCGATGGTGGACTTCACCTATCCCGAAACCTGCAACATCCGCAGCTATATTCCTTACAACAAACCAAAGGCAAAAGCACTGCAGGCCGCCGCTGACTTGATCAACGCCGCCGAGCGCCCAATGATCCTTGCCGGACACGGCATCCACATCGCCCACGCCCAGCCAGTCTTCCGGGAATTTGTCGATAAAACGGGCATTCCTGTAGGCGCCACCTGTCACGGCCTCTCCGCCCTCCCGAACGACCACGAGCTTTTCACTGGTATGCTAGGCATGCACGGCAACTACGGCCCCAACTTCCTTCAGAACGACGCCGACGTTATCATCGCCATTGGCATGCGTTTCGACGACCGGGTGACGGGCAAGCTGAGCGAATACCTCCCCGACGCGAAAGTCGTTCACATCGAGGTAGATCCCGCCGAAATTAATAAGAACGTGAAGGCTGTGGCACCGATCCTCGGTGACGCAAAGGAAGTTCTTGAAAAGCTGCTCCCACTTATGGAACAGAAAAACTATCCCGCTTGGGTCGCCCGTTTTAAGGAGTGCGACCGTATTGAGCACGAGCGCGTCATTAAAGAAGCGATCAAGCCTACGGCCGACGGGCAGATCCGTATGGGCCAGGCGATCCGTGAGGTGAGTAACCAAACGGATGGTAAGGCAATCGTCTGTACCGACGTCGGCCAGCATCAGATGATGGCCGCTCGTTACTACGAGTATAAAGGCCATGACCAGTGGGTCAGCTCCGGTGGAGCAGGAACCATGGGCTACGGGCTTCCTGCTGCCTTTGGAGCGAAATATGCAGACCCTAGCCGGCAGTGCGTCGCCTTCATTGGCGACGGCGGTTTCCAAATGACGCTCCAGGAACTAGGTCTTTGCGCCCAGTGGAACGTAGCTGTTAAAATCGTTCTGCTCGATAATAACTACCTCGGAATGGTCCGCCAGTGGCAGGAGCTTTTCAATAAGGAGCGCTACAGCTCCGTAGAATTAACCAATCCTGACTTCGTTACCATCGCTAAAGGCTTCGGTGTTGCCGGCCGCTCCATTAGAGATCCTAAGGACGTAAAAGCGGGCATCGCCGAAATGTTGGCCTACGACGGGCCTTACCTGTTGCACCTGCATACGGTGAAGAAGGATAATGTGTTCCCGATGGTGCCCAGTGGCAAGTCTGTGTCAGAAGTAATCCTCGGCCCTGAAGATCTCTAGAAAATAGGGAGCTAGAGCGCTAGTAACTAGTCCCTTAGCGCCTAGCTTCCCAGTTCCTAAGTCGTTAACAATAAAGAATTAGCTCAGAACAAGAGCACCTCGGCCAGGCTCGGCGAGCGGAAGCTCAGTATTATGTTTCCGTACCCCCTCAGGTAGGACGGAAAACTTCTACAACCGACGGTCGCCGAGCGTAGCTGAGGTGCTAATCGAATGCAATAGTTATTTGTAGTCACCTACTTAGTTCTCTAGCTTTTAAATAAAATCAAAATGTCTACCAAGAACTACACCATAACCGTCTTCACCGAAGACCATGCCGGCCTCCTCTCCCGCGTAGTTGGCATTTTCAATCGTCGCAACATTAACATCTCAAGCCTGACGACGAGCCAGAGTAGTGACCCGACTATACACCGCTTCACCATTGTGGTGAATGTGATCGAGGAAATGGTGATCAAGCTGATTGCTCAGCTGGACAAGCAGGTGGATGTTCTAAAGGCTTTTTATTACAACGACTCAGAAATCGTACACCAGGAAATCGCACTTTATAAAGTACCCTTTAAGGTGTTTAGCAACGGTAACATAGTGGAGCAGGTTATTCGTAAGCACAACGCACGGGTTCTTTTGATTGAACCGGAGTTTGTGGTCATTGAAAAAACCGGACACGAAGACGAAACCGAAGCTTTACTCATGGACCTGAAGCAGTTCGGTATCTACGAGTTTGTTCGCTCGGGGCGCGTTGCGATCGTTAAGCCTATGGAAGTGCTGAATAACTATTTGGCTACGCAAGGGACCTCTAGTGAGTAGTTCGTAGAATAGAGTAGGTAACGTGCGTCTGGTCTTTAATAGCGAACCTCACGTTACCTGTTACACATTCTAGAAACTAACTATCGGAGACATGATGGCCAACC
>JAPKCQ010000275.1 GCA_026421165.1 Lewinella sp.
CCGACGATGGCGTTAAGGAGTTGGGTGTGCTCCAGGCGGTTGTTCCGGCTACCGGCACCGAGCACGAGGCCGCGGTACTTAGCGGGGTCCTGATCGAAGCGGGGCTCCAGGCGATCAGTCCGGAGGATGACGGGCTCTTCGAGGGTGCCGAGGAACTGTACTGCGCCGGTGGCCGTCGTGAAAATCAGCCCGTCGTTGAAGAAACCGGTGCCCGCAAATTGCTCGTTGCGCTGTATGCCGCCGTGGAAGTAGATTTTTGTTCCCGGTAAAGCCCGCAGGATGCAGTCTTCTACGGTTATGGAGCCGTAGATAACCGTGGGTAAGTCTGTCGGTAAGGTGAAAAAGCCATCAGGACCGCAATTCATGGTGAAAACCCGGCCGAATTGCCCCCGGTCAAAGCCGTTGAGGTAGTTGGCGTTCTGCCCGAAGGCGAGCAGTACCACCTCATCTTGTATATCTCCGGTCTCGAACAGTAAGCGGTCTTCGGCGATGAAGGGACTGATGTTTTCAGGGTCGGTGGGGTCGACCTCGACTTCGACGAAGAGAAAGATGCTGTCGTTGCCCCAGATCACGATGTCGCGTGCTTCAGGTCCCCGGGTTCCGTCGATGTTGAAGATGAAATTTACGCCGGTACGTCCCTCCACGCGTACGCGGTCAATTTTGATGGGCTGTTCGCCGTCGTTGTAGACTTTCATGCGCTGGGTTGCCGAGCCGCGGGCTACGAAAACGGTATCAAAGGCGACGGTATCGACGCTGAAGCGAAGCTGCACGTTGTTGCCGGTTAAGAATTCAGTTTCTACGTCACAGGCGGTGGTGAGCAAGAGGAGGACGGCGGCGGCGAGGAAGATCAGATTCTGTAGTAGGGTCATTTACGCTTTTGGTTCGTTGGGGGAGGGCAAAGATAAGTTGGTAGCTGGTAGAATGTAGTGAAGCGAGCAGATAACGGCGGCAGCACTACCTTCTATCAACTACTTTCTGGCGCGGTCGCAGGATGCAAAGATTCGGATGAAAGCAAGGTTAGGAAACAGTAGTCCCTGGCCAGCGACCGTCAATCAGCTCGGCGAGGATGTCGCGGGTCCGTCCATTGCCTAAGAGAACGGGGATACCAGCAGTGGCGGTCTGCGTAGCGATGCTAAGTTTTGTCGCCATTCCGCCCCTGCCGAAAGAGGTTTTCTTTTCCTGGACGAAGCTGAGTACGGATTCATCGCCGGCAGTTACGTGCTCGATCAACTGGGAAGCTTTGCCTTCCGGAGGCCCGTCGAAGAGGCCGTCTACGCTGGAGAGGATGACCAGTGCATCGACCTTGAGCATCCGGGCGACGAGGCCAGCCAGCTCATCGTTATCCGTAAACATGAGCTCGGTGACGGCCACCACATCGTTTTCGTTGACTACCGGAACCACTTTATCTAGCAGCAAGGCGCGGAAGCAATTGAGCATATTGTCGGCGTGGAGGTCATCCCGAAAGTCTCCTTTAGTGGCAAGTACCTGCGCGCAGAGCAGGCTGTGGTTGTCGAAGAGTTGGCGGTATATTTCCATCAAGCGTACTTGTCCGATCGCACTTTGCACCTGCCTGCGGGCCACCTCCTCTGTTCCTTCCCGAACCTGCAATAATTCACGCCCGGCGCCCACCGCTCCCGATGAGACAAGCACCAGGTTGATACCGGCCGCTTTTAGTGCGGCGATCTGATCAACTAAATGGCTAATGTTGGTGATGTCGAGGCGGCCGTCCGGGCGGGTAAGGACGTTGGTGCCTACTTTAATTACGAGGCTTTTGTACATGAAGGCAAAGATAGAGGTGCTTTTAAGCTTTTAGCGTTCCTTAGCATCCTAAATCCTGAAAATGAACTTATAGGTAGGCAAAAAAAGGATCCGCCCCTGGAAGGGAGCGGATCAATGTAAATGGGCTATCGTGGTGTCTTTCTGAGTCAAAACAAGTCTACAGCATTGTCTAATATAATAGTGTTACAAAGGGTCTATTTCGTCTGGTTAGGTTTTAGGCTTCCTTCTAATATGTCTACAATATGGGGGCATTAGACCAAGACTTCAAAAGGTGATTCTATAAGTGGTTGTTTTGGATCAATAAGTGGTTAGTTCCCAGAGCCACGCTTCTACCAGCTTTTTTCTGCGTCGGCTTATTTCAGCCGTTAATCCTTGATCCAGTGCTAGCTCATCTCCCGACATGTTGAGTACATGCTGGCGGTTAACGACAAAAGAGCGGTGGGTCATAAAAAAATCCGGAGTAGGTAGCATCTTTTTGTAGTGCCCGATAGGATAGGAGGATATACGCTTGCTTCCGTCGACGAGGTGAATGCTGGTGTAGCCCTCAATCCCCTGGCAACAAATGATGTTTCCTGACTTGACGAATTCTACACCGCTTTCATTTGGGACGCCGATTTGTTTTTTCGAGTTGTCGTTGGTGTCGATATTAGCAAGCAGTGCTTCTAGGCGCTGGGCGCTATTCTTCTGGTGTAGCCGTTCTTCGGCTCGTTTTACAGCGGATGCAAGAGCTTTTTGTTCTACGGGCTTAAGGACATAGTCAAGTACTGCGCAGTTGAAAGCTTGGAGGGCAAACTCGTTGCGGCTAGTGACGAATACTATTTCGGGACGGTATTCTTTTCCCAATTGGCGGATGAGGTCGAAGCCAGACCCGCCGGGCATCTCGATGTCAAGGAATAGGAGATCTGGATGTAGCTGGCTGATTTTTAGCAACCCTTCCGATATGTTTGTTGCCTGACCGACAATATGGACTTGAGGATGGGCAGACTTAAGCATCTTCTTAAGCTCAGTGTTCGCTGCCGGCTCATCGTCTATAATCAAGGTGTTCATGCGGATAATTTAATTACTACAGGCACAATAATAACACTTTATAGATGTGAATTGTCAGGTTTTTTTGCCGTACTTTGTAGAGCTACGTGTAATTGTCTAGCAGTTGAATTGTGTTTTTTAGTTTTCTGTGAAATTTATGCCACTAAAATTTAGTGTTGGTCTATTGGTCTCTTTGATTCTACTTTTTGGTGGGAGAGACGTCCTGTGCCAAAATTTTTCACATGAGGATTATCGCGTAGAATACTTTGGCATAAAGCAAGGCCTGTCCAGCAGGATAGCTCACAACTCTATTCGAGATACTGTCGGAGTGATCTGGTCGGGCACCTCCGGTGGTTTGTGCCGGATAGATGACTACGGAATTACAAGGTTTACCCAGTTCCTACAAACTTTTCAGGGGCCGGTTCGACGCGATGAGAACGGGTGGTTGTATGTGAATAACTGGAATTTCGCCGATTCGGTTGAGGTGATTAATCCCGCTACTCTGGAGGTTTGGGGAGCACGTTTTAATGACCGTTCCCGGGGGCTCTTCGGCGGCATAATTCAACGCAATGGTCAACCTCTCTATTTTGCTCAGGGAAGTATTGTGTATGCCTATACAGCGGGAAGAGCACTCCGTCAGGTTCACTTACTCAGCAAAGAGGTTCAGTTAGGTGATAAGTTGGTCGCTGCTTCGGAAGAGGGATATATCATGTACCGGAAATCTACCCGGGTACTGGAGGAAATTAAATATGGTAAGGAAACCATTACCACTTTGCCTACTGATGAGCCGCTAGGCCATGTTCATCTTGATAAGAACGGATACCTTTGGATTAGCAACTCCGAAGGGACTTTTCGCCGGCCTCCGGACGGGGATTTCATTTCTTTCCTCCCTCCGCTTCCAGACGAGGGCATTATCAACTTTTTTGCCGAGGATGATCACGGAAACATGTTCTTTGGCTTTCTCGATCCGGTGCTGATGCGGGTCATTCGACTGGAACAAATAATTGATGGGGTGCGTAGGGAGGCTAAATGGGTCACCGATATTGAGAATCGCATTCTCACCATTTCAGGAACAGATTTTCGTAAGAGCATCCGGCTGAATACCTACGGTGGGATTTATGCACTGGATTTCAGTGAACAGGTTAAAAGCCCTTTCAAGCGGTACTTGTATCGTGACCTCTTACCCGGGAAATTCGGAGATGTAATGCGCGGTTTTGCCGCCGATGATGAAGGATACGTCTACGCCAATAAGGATTCAAAGATGCCGTACTGGTTCCGGGTTGATCCAAAATCTAATACCCTGGATACGATCACTATGCTGAAAAATGACGGCTCCGTCGTTGATCACTTAGGCTGTGGGACCAACCTTTTTAATTACCATGGAGATATCTTTGGCCATAGCTGTGACCTCGCTTCCAATGAAACCTACCTTGGCTACATATATAGGTACCGCCCAGCCGATGGTTGTTGGAAACGGTGGCCCTTGCCCGAGCCGAACCACGTCGTGCGCTGGGCTACCAACGGCCGTACGGAGGACGAACTTCTCCTTATTACCGAAGAAAAAAAGTACCAGACTGACGGTCATCTTTACTATTTCTACCCCGCCCGCGATTCTTTCGCTTTCATCCAAACTGCTGGTCCGGAAACTGCCACCAAAGGATACACAAAAAGTGTTGTTTGGGATGATAACCGCAACTGTTTGTGGATCGGGACCGACCAGGCACTTTACCGGTTTAGCTTTGATTCCCAAACTCTTCATTCCTACACCTTTCCTGATGGCCGGCCAATCTTCGTTGCTGATATTCTTTTAAGGAAAAATGGTCGGATCGTACTGGCCACGATACAAGCAGGCCTACAGCAGTTTGACCCGGACACAGGCATTTTTATAAAAATTGGTGGCTTTATCCCCGAGGGGCAGCAGCCGCCGGATACCAATGAATTTCTAGAACTTCCCACTGATGATATAGCTACGCTGAATCTTACCAAAGACGATGAACTGCTGCTAACTACTTTTAAAGGCCTTGTTTTTCGCGGAATGAGTAGCGGTGAGACTTCTACCTTTACTACGAGGGATGGCTTAGGAAGTGACGAATTTAACACCGCCTCCATCTTCTTCAGCGCTGCTGATCAACGTTGGTACGCAGGAGGAATTAATGGTTTTGTCTCTTTCTCGACCGATGACCTCAAAATTTCGCCGAGCCCGTATAACCCGGTGATGCTGAGGTACCGGATTCTTGACCGGGGCAAGGGCTTCGAAACCTTACACCCCCTCCCTTCGGTGCCAACTGAGGCCCTGGTGCTTGAGCCATCAGTAATCTATTGCACTCTAGATTTTACCATACCTGACTACTTCGCCCGCGGAGAACGTCGCTACCAAACTAAACTGGAAGGGCTTGACCTTGATTGGAGTTCATCTACCACGAGTAATTCCGTCCGCTATACCAGCCTAGCTCCTGGCACCTACACCTTCCGGGTACGGGCCTACGACGGTGAAGGGCGTAAAGGTCAGCTGGAACGTTGCCTGACAATCATCGTCCTTAAACCTATCTACCAGAGGTGGTGGTTCATTCTCTTGGGGGTCTTGTTAGTACTGGCCATTCTTTACGGGATGCACCGCTTTAGAATGACCCACCTGCGTGAAAAGATGGAGAGGGAGCGTAAAGTCCTGAGCCTAGAGTTACGATCGCTGCGCCAACAGTTAAATCCACATTTCATCAGTAACGCGATGAACGCTATCAAGGAGTACATACAGCGCCCCAATACCGAAGATTCCGCGCGTTACCTGACGGACTTTTCTCTAATGATGCGCAGCTTTCTGGAGTCTTCTCGCCGCCGCTTCACGTCCATCGCTGATGAGGTGGACATGATGAAGCGCTACGTCAGCCTGGAGCAACTCCGTTATCCTGGTAAATTCGACGTCGTGTTTACCATTGATCCAGATCTTGACCCCGCTATGGATGAGGTCCCCTCACTGTTACTTCAACCCATCATTGAGAACGCTATCGAACACGGTCTGCGGCCGCTTAATTCCGGCGGCTATCTCCGCATCTGCTTCGAGCTTGATCCCGACGACGACGACGTCATTATCTGTACCGTTTCCGATAACGGAGTAGGCCGCAAGATTGCCGCAATGCGCTCGAAAAGCCCAGGCCACATTTCCCGCGCAACGGCCATTCTCGAAGAACGACAGGCATTATTGGCCTCCGACGATGAGATCAAGCTTAGCGTTTTAGTGACGGACTTGTATCCGGAACGAGAGCATACTGGGACGGTGGTTACTGTTCGGATCGAGGCGGGGTAGACGCTTCGCTTTTAGACGCTTTGCTTTTAGACGCTTCGCTTTTAGACGCTTT
>JAPKCQ010000276.1 GCA_026421165.1 Lewinella sp.
CTGCTTGGCTCATTCCGTAACGATTACCTTCGTTATGAGCCGATTGAGGCCGAGCAACAGTACGTCCGGCCGTGGGGCCTGATCCTGAAAACTGGGCGTTATTTCTAAATTTGTTCACGTTATGCAACCTTTAAATTCAAAGAGAGTAGAGTAGCATCTCTCAAAGTCTATCTAGTAGTACAATGCAAATATAGTACTCCTTGTTTTCAGACAGTAAGTATACAATTAAGTTACTAAGTCGCTGAAAGTCAAGGTTGAGTCTTAAAGGTTCAATAACAAGGGCAAAAATATAACTTTTTTAGTGTCACAATATCTCTGTAATGACATATCGGTCAAACACCACATTTTAGTTACAGAAAAAGTTAACATTATTAGGCTCAGTAAAAGTTGCGGGGCGCCTAAAATATTACGGAACGGTACTTATAAATTACGGAACGGTAGCACCGTTCAAGGCCTTTTTCGGCTATTTCCCAATACAAAAGTTAGAAAATATGTTTCCTAACAAATCATCTGTGGTGATTTCGCCCGTAATTTCGCCCAGTTCACGGAGGCTTTGACGAATATCCATCGCTACAAAATCCTGGCTAATGCCTACGTTCAGGCCGTCTAAAACCCGGACGAGGGCTTCGTCTGCCCGGCGGAGCGCATCGTAATGGCGGGCGTTAGAGAGTACGACTTGTTGCTGGTCTAAGCCAGCAGTTCCGCCAGTCGCCGTGGCAAGGAGGCGTTCCTGCAGATAGCCGAGATTGGCGCGGTCTTTGGCCACCATTGGGATAAAGTCTTCCTTATCCACCACCCATTTCCCGGTGTAGTCTTCTCCGAAATATTGTTCGTATTTGGTGTAGGGATTGAGGTCCATTTTATTGGCAACGACTACAAGTTGGAGGTCTTCGCGGTAGAGGTCGTCGAGGTCGGTAGAGAGGGTGGCGGGATCCGTTTCGATGACGTCGAATACGTAGACGAGTAGCTGGCTGGTCCGTACCCGCTCGATGGCCCGCTCCACGCCGATGATCTCGATGGTGTCTGATGCTTCGCGGATACCGGCGGTATCGACCAAGCGGAAGGTTACGCCTCCGATGTTGAGGGTTTCCTCGATGGTGTCGCGGGTAGTACCGGGGATTTCGGAGACGATGGCGCGCTCCTCATTCAGCAGTGCGTTAAGAAGGGTGGATTTACCAGCATTCGGCCTGCCTGCGATCACGGTGGTGATGCCCAGTTTGATAGCGTTACCAAGGCGGAAGCTAGTAGTGAGTTGAGCAATTCGGGCGCGAATCTGTTCTACTAAATCTCGGAGTTGGTCGCGGTCGGCGAACTCAACGTCTTCCTCTCCAAAGTCGAGCTCCAGTTCGATGAGGCTGGCGAAGTCGATTAGTTTTTGGCGGAGGTCTTTGATTTCGTTGGAGACGCCGCCGCGCAGTTGGTGCAGGGCTATCCGGTGAGCTGCGGCAGACTGGCTGGCGATGAGGTCGGCCACTGCCTCGGCCTGGCTGAGGTCAAGCTTACCGTTCAGGAATGCCCGTTGGGAGAATTCGCCGGGGGCCGCCATCCGGGCTCCAGCGTCAATGCAGAGTTGGACGACGCGGCTGAGAATGAAAGGACTGCCATGGCAACTGATCTCCACCGAGTCCTCCCCCGTGTAACTCGCCGGAGCTCGGTAGAGGGTGAGGACGACTTCGTCAATCACCCTACCCTCCTCGTCGGCCAGGATACCGAACCATGCTCTTCTGGCTTCACTTTGCACCAGCGTCCGCGCCGGAAAAAAGTTATCCACCAAGGATATGCAATCCTTGCCCGATAAACGAACTATTCCGATGGCACCTTCCCCGGTGGGTGTTGCTATTGCTACTATGGCTTCCTGCATAGCACAAAGGTAAATTAGATTAGATTAGCTACGTTACTGCTGCGCAGCTAATCCAATACGCGCGGTAACGTGATCGTAAAGGTTGTCCCCTTTCCCATCTCAGAATGGGTAACCGTAATTTTCCCTTTGTGGTACTCCTGTACGATTCGTTTTACGAGGCTAAGGCCCAGTCCCCAACCACGTTTCTTGGTCGTGAAGCCAGGGTTGAAGACCTTGCGGATGTTCTTTGGTGAAATGCCTTTTCCGGTATCAGTAATGTCAATGTAGATATTACCTCCTTGTTCCCGGATACGGCCGGTTAGCTTGCCTTTTCCGTCCATTGCATCCAGTGCGTTGCGGAGCAGGTTCTCGAATACCCAGTCGAGGAGTAGCGGATTAATGGCTACCTGAGCGTTGCCGGCATCAGCCTCGGGGAAGTCGAAGGAGACCTTCCTGGGAGCCCGCTTCTGCATATAATCCCGGCATTTGTTAAGTTCGGCGTAAATATTGGCTGGCTTCAGTTCGGGCGTAGCGCCAATCTTGCTGAAGCGGTTGGCGACCATACTAAGGCGGTCAACGTCGTAGGCCAGTTCGTTGGAGACCTCCATGATGTCCTCATCATCGGGGTACATCATCTTCAGGTGCTCTACCCAGCCCATGATGGCGCTGATCGGGGTGCCGAGTTGGTGGGCAGTTTCTTTGGCGAGGCCTACCCATACGCGGTTTTGTTCTGCTTTTCTGGTTTGGTTTATGCCGAGGAAGCCAAGGAAAATGAACGAGCCAATAAGTACTGCCTGTACGTAGGGAAAAAAGCGAAGTTGACGCAGCAAACGGCTATCACCAAAATACTGTAGCTGCGCAAACGAACGTACTGGTGTACGGCCTTCTTCAATCCAGCCTCCCAGTATAGTTTTGAGGTACGTTGTGTCCGTATTGCGATCCCCAAAGCCTAGTGCATCTACAATCTCTCCGGTAAGTTCGTTCACAAGTATCCGGGGTACAGTCCTCATCCGGTCAATGATTGCCTGTTCAGTAGAGACGTCGTCACCTTTTTGATCCGCAAAATTTTCGATATCTGCTACGCGTTCCATAGCCTCTCCGTAGAGTTCGACGTAACTCTGTTCAATCTCTGCCAACTGAGACGCCAGATAATTGGTGTACCACACCGATGCTACCACGATTGCCAATCCGGCAATTGCCAAATAAAGGGGCCAACGAGAAGAGGTAGGTAAAATACTCATGTACTAATTAAGCTCACAAAGGTAACGTTGTGTGCGGGGCAAAGGTGTGTTACTCCGTTACTGAGTTGGCACGTTACTGAGTTGCTACCGCTGTTACCACTCATTTTGCTGTGCTAATCCGCCGAAGGTGAGCACCGCGAACGGTACTTGCGGCAGCAACCCACTACTCATGGGTAACCTCCAGCCCCAGCCCGAGTAAGGCTCGTTTAGAGGCAATCTGCTCAGCCGATTTTTTATTGTAGTCTTCTCCCACGGCGAGTTTGACACCATCGACGTTTACAGCAACACGGAAACGGTCACGTTTGTCTTGTTTAAAACGCTTGAGGATTTTGTAGTCTACCCGCTGGCCGTTCTTCTGACAGTGTTCGAGCAGCTGGCTTTTGTAGTTATCGTCGTAAGTTTCAAGGCCCTCTACGTCAACGTAGTTCTTAAGCATCCGGCGGACGACGAATTTCGTTGTGAGTACGTACCCCTGTTCCACGTAAACCGCTCCAACTAGTGCTTCGACGGCGTTACCCAGCATAGATTTAGCAATGCGGGTATTGTTATAAGTGGAAAGGATTTCATCCAGCCCCATGTTAAAACCGATTTCGTTGAGGCTCTTCCGCTTTACGATCTTAGAACGCATCTTGGTGAGAAAGCCTTCGTCTTCGGTGGGATATTTCTTATAGAGGTACTCTGCTACGATGGTGCCAAGGACGGCATCACCGAGGTATTCTAGTCGTTCGTTACTCTGCCCGCCGTAGGGAGAGCTTTTTGCGCCATCGTTGCTGCTTTTGTGGTGAAAAGCTAGCTTAAAGACCTTGAGGTAAGCGGGCGTGAAGCCGAGCAAACGACGTAACCGGCGGACAAAGTCTTTCTCCGGGCTAAAGTAAAAGTTATAAATTCGTCTGATCGTTTTGATCACGTTTGCCTAGGGGTTGTAACGCTTGAAGATAGTGGCCGAATTATGACCTCCAAACCCAAAGGTATTAGAAAGCGCCACATTCACCGGCTTTTCTACCGACTTATTAAAAGTGAGGTTCAATTTAGAGTCAATTTCGGGGTCGTCCGTAAAGTGATTGATCGTTGGCGGCACGAAATTATGCTGAATGGCCAGGATACAGGCTACGGATTCAATCGCGGCGGCGGCACCGAGCAGGTGGCCCGTCATTGATTTGGTAGAGCTGATGTTCAGGTCGTACACATCTTCGCCAAAAGCGAGTTTGATGGCGTTGAGTTCAGCGGTATCGCCCAGCGGGGTAGAAGTTCCGTGGGTATTGATGTAGTCTACGTCTGCGGGCTTAAGGCCGGCGTACTTCAGGGCGTTGATCATTGCCATCTTAGCACCCGCTCCTTCGGGATGAGGCGCAGAGATGTGGTAGGCGTCGGAGCTAGCGGCATAGCCAACGACTTCAGCGAGAATGGTTGCGCCACGGGCCAGCGCGTGGTCCAGGCTCTCCAGCACCATGATACCCGCTCCTTCTCCGAGGACGAATCCGTCGCGCTCAGCGTCGTAGGGACGGCTGGCAGTTTTATAATCATCGTTGCGGGTACTGAGTGCTTTCATGCTGTTGAAGCCACCGACGCCGACTTTGGTAATCACGGCTTCGGAGCCACCGGTGACCATCAAGTCGGCCCGGCCAAGACGAATATCGTCTGCAGCGGCGGCAAGGGCGTGGCCTCCGGAAGCACAAGCACTGACGGTCGCGTAGCTTGGGCCGCGCAGGTTGTTCTCTATACTGATGTGCCCAGCGCCCATGTTCGCGATCATCTTTGGAATCATGAATGGATTATAGCGGGGCGTACCGCTACCATTAGCGAAGTCCGTTATCTCTGTCTCCAACGTGCCGAGGCCACCGATGCCGGAGCCAACAATCGCGCCGGCACGGTCAGGATCGAGGTCAAAGATCCGTTCACCGGCTTCGTTATTGATACCGGCCATCTTCAGCGCTTCGTCCGTTGCGTAGAGGCCCATTGTGATGTAGCGGTCGAGACGGCGAATCGTACGCTTATCTAGCCGGTCGGTCGGGTCCCAATCACTGACTTCGCAGGCAAATTGGGTTTTAAACTTTTCGGCGTCGAACAGGGTAACGGGCTTGGCGCCACTTTTACCCGTCTTAAGGCCTTCTAGGTATTCGGGCACATTGTTCCCAATGGCCGTCAGGGCACCGATACCGGTCACTACTACACGCTTCATGAATGAATCTTTTAGGTTGTGAGGGGCAAATATAGTTTGCTACAGGCAAGGAGGCTCCTTCAGATAAAATTCTCCTTGAAACAAAAAACCGCCGCCCGTTGCCTGCGGGAGCAGGCACGTCGGGCGGCGGAAAGAAAGTAAAAGGGAACAATTACTTTTCCACGCTGCTCTCTAGGTAGGTAACAGCATGTCCGACAGTTTGGATATTCTCCGCCTGCTCGTCCGGGATGCTGATATCGAATTCTTTTTCGAATTCCATAATCAGCTCAACAGTGTCAAGACTGTCTGCTCCCAGATCGTTTTGGAAGCTGGCCTCCGAGGTGACCTCTGCTTCGTCCACGCCGAGCTTGTCGACAATGATTTGAATTACTTTTTTCTCGATGCTAGCCATAACTTATTGGCGTTTAATGAACAATTACGGCGCCAAGAAAACCCAGATGGGCAACTTTAGCAAATTCTTCTCACTGCATGTGATTCGGAACCGGGGTGCAAACTTACAACAAGATAAGTAAGCATTTTGTGGACGCCCCCCCGATAGATTAGTCACTTCCTATGAAAAAACTTATCTCCCAGTCATTTTCCCAAGGCTCTACCCAACCGATTTCTTGCCAAAAACCACCACTCCCTAACCACATCACACCTTGCTCATGAACACCCCTAAATAACTGAACATTAACTTAATGTACATTTATTTTTATTATTATTACCTCTGATTTGGTTTAAATTTATTTTTCGTGAGCGAATCAGAAAACGCTTCTCTTTTTATCAAACCTTTTTTTTTTGTCCAATGGTTTTTTTTACTCGCTCAACATGGTCAGGAACCAAACCAGAGCTTGAAATTATGCCGCATATCCTGGGCCTTCTTCGTCCCTTCTACGCTGAGAATGCCCTGTGG
>JAPKCQ010000043.1 GCA_026421165.1 Lewinella sp.
CAGGGGCAAAACAAGACGGTCAGAAGTCTGGTTTTATTTTGTTCGCGTCCCTAAGAGGTCTTTCATGGTAAAGACACCTCGCTTGCTTATCAGCCAGCGGGCTGCCGTAAGGGCTCCTTGCGCAAATCCTTCACGAGAATGCGCAGCGTGTTTCAGGGTCAGGGTGTCCACGCTACCAAGAAGTTCGAGGGTGTGCGTTCCGGGTACTCCAGCTTCGCGAATTGAGGTAATGGGCACGGGGCTTGTTCCCTTTTTGGGCGCGACCGCAGGTGCAATGTGCGTTTGCGGAACAACAGACTGAACCTCCGCCAGCGTCCAAGAATCATAAGCATCAAGTTGCCCTCCTACCCTTTCCGCCAAAGTGATGCCAGTCCCCGAAGGAGCATCGAGTTTCTGTAGGTGGTGAATTTCTTCAATACCCACCGCATAGCCTCCGTATTGATTAGCCAGTGCTGCTGCTTTCTCCGCCACCGCAAAGAAAATATTCACCCCAATACTAAAGTTACTAGCCCAGAACAATGCTCCATCCGCAAGCCTCACCTTTGCCGTCACTTCCGGAAGCCGTGACAGCCAGCCGGTAGTGCCCACCACAATCGGAACGCCTGCTTCCAGCGCTAACTCAATGTTTAGAATGGCAGATTCCGGACGGGTAAATTCAATAGCAACGTCCGCAACAGCAAGGTCTTTCGCCCTAATATCCGCGCGGTTATTTTCGTCGACGATCAAAACGATTTCGTCTCCTGCCGCCAGGGCGAGGCCCTCAATATAGCGGCCCATTTTACCGTAGCCAAGCAGTGCAATTCTCATGAAGGTGAAGGTACGTAATTCGTTCGAGCCGTTCTTTGCGCCGGTCGAGGCGTTTGCTAAGCCGCCGAAAACATGGTACTCCCCTCCAGTTCCGTAAACTTAACCGGCAGCACCCCACTACCCTGCTGTTCATTGGTGAACACTCCGTAGATGGTGTCCACCGCTTCCATCGTAAGTTTATTGTGGGTCACGATGATGAACTGACTGTCCTTCGAGAACTTCTTGATGATCTTATTGAACTTGGCGATGTTGGCGTCGTCCAGCGGAGCATCAACTTCGTCGAAGATACAGAAAGGAGCAGGCTTAAGTAGGTAGAGAGCGAAAAGTAAGGCGGTGGCCGTAAGCGTTTTCTCCCCACCGGAAAGCTGGTTGATAGTAGTCGGTCGCTTGCCCTTTGGCTTGGCGATGATCTCGATTTTAGACTCCAGCGGATCTTCCGGGTTTTCCAGGATGAGGTCACAGTTGTCGTCTTCGGTAAACAAGCTACGAAACACGTCAATGAAGTGCGTGCGTACTGTTTCAAATGCGCTGAGAAATTGGACCGTAGCGGTAGTTTCGATCTCCTTGATCGTCTTGATCAGCGTCGCTTTGGCTTCTGTAATGTCATCACGCTGCGTAGAGATTGTATCGTGGCGCTCCTTCATCTCATCGTAAGCTTCCACGGCCATCGGATTGATCTCTCCATAGTTGCCAATGCGGCCGCGCAGACGGTCAACCTTCACTTCCAGGTCGCCAAGGGAACCCACCCATTCCTCAATCTCCAAGCTGGTAAGCTCCTCCAGACCGATGTTGAATTCAATCTTAAGTCGTTCCGCAAGTCCATTAATTTTGAACTTGATATCCGTAAACTTCTCTTTCAGCTGATTAACCATCACCTGCCCGTCCTGCCGGCGGCGATTTTCACGCCGCAGGTCGTCCTCCATGCCGTTGATGGCCGTTCTGGCGCTGAAGTAATCCTGCTCAGCGGCGTTAAGCGTCGTTTGGTAATCCGTACGGTTAACGTACATCGTCTCCAGGTTTTTTGCCTGAACCTTTTCCTGTTCTTCAAACTGCCGCGACTCCTTAGCGAGCTGCGCCAGTTGGTCCTTGTTCGTGAGGTCCTGATCTGCCAGCTCCTTCAGTCGGTTGCGCCTGAAAGCAATCTCCCTGTCCAGCGTTTCTACCTGATTCTGTTGCTGAATGAAACTGATGTTGTGCTGGTTATAAGCAGCACTGGCTTCGGAAAGCTGTTCGCTAAGCTGGCGGTAATTACCGTCAGTACCCGCCAGCTGCTCGCGCATCGTTCCTACCTTTTGCTGACTGGTCTCCAGCTCACGCACAATCACAGAGTTGGTCTTAACTATTTCAGTGACCTGCTTGGCAAGGTTATCGTTTTTAGTCTGCGTTTCGGTGAAGTAATTCTGAAAACTATCCACCCGTGCCCTTAAACCGGCGCGCTTCTGCTGAAGTCGGCTGAGTTCCCGTTGTTTCTCCTGAATGTCTTTATCCACCCGTCGCTGCCGCAGTTCGTTGAGTTTATTACGTTCCTGGTAAAGTTCCTTTTCGATCACCCGGGCTTTAGCCTCGGCTTCAGTAATCACTTTTTCTAGGACTTCCAGGTTCTTCTTACGGCCGATCTTCTTACCTTCAAATAAGCCTACAGACCCACCACTGATGGAGAACGGCCGTCGGATGAAACGCCCACTCTGGCTCAGCACCGTAATACCCTCCGGTGGCTGCTCTGGCAGCCCGTCCGTTTTCGTTACCAGGACGTTATGGAGCAGGTGGTCCAATAAAGGCTGGAATGGCTTATCCACCTTCACCACATCAGTCGCCAGTTGCGTTCCGGGCGGCAGCAAAGCAGGGCCTCCCTGATAACCCGGGATGACATCGAGCAGGAAGAAATTTGCTTTCCCCTTCTGGCTTTTACTCAGCAGTGCAATGGCTTGCCGAGCTTCTTCCGCATTCGCTACGACGTAGTAGTTGAGGAAATTTTCCAGATAGTTCTCAATGGCTACGCGGTAATCCTGGTCAACAAGCACCAGGTCAGATAACAACTGCGGGTCCTCTTTCCATTGCTTGCTCTGACTGAGAAAGCGGATGGACTCCGGAAAGCCTTCCAGGCTATCGATCATGCTCTTCGTGAGCTTGTATTCGTTACGGCGGGCGTCCAGGCCACGGTTAATTTTACTCTGGTCGTTCTGCAGCCGGTCTACCGCATCTGTGGCGACTTCCATCGCTTCCCGCCGATCAGTTTCCGCCTGTTCAAGCTTCTCAATCGCTTTCAGCTGCTTTTCTTCCTCTGTTTCCAGAGCTTTCAGCGCAGCTTCCAGGCTCTCCTTTTCACTTCGGCGATCGTCCATTTCGCCAACATTTCGCTCGATCTGGTACTTATAATTCTCGACTTGATTGGCGTTGATTGCTTTTCGCTTTTCCAACTCGAAAATCTTACGCTCTTCTTCCTGTTGGGCTTTTAGGCCTTCGTCAAGTCGGCCCTTTAGTGACTCGTGTCCGGCCCGTATTTCTTTCAGGGCTTCTTCGGCCGCGTCGAGCGCCGTTTTCCGTTCCGTCTGCTCTATTTTCTCAGCTTCCAGCCGCTTGTCCATCTCGGCAATCTGACCAACATAATCGATCAGCTGACCGGAGGCTGTGGCTATATCCTGTTGCAGCTTCTCCGTTTGCCGGCGCACAAAGGTTTTCCGCTGGGCCAGCATCTGTTTTTCATTCTCCAAGCCACGGAGCTCATTTACGAGTTCATTAAGTTTCTTCTGGCGCTCTCCGAGTAGCTTCTCTTTATCAATGTGCTTAGCACGTTCTGCCTCAAGCGTTGCTTCTAGCTTACGAATCGTGACGTCTACGTTACGGTAATCATCTTCCGCCTTGGAAATTTCACCCTTCAGCTTACCGTAGTCTTCGCGCAGAGCGGAGACCTTCACCTGAGTGAGCTGCAAACTCTGTTGTTTGTACTGTTCCTTTATTTCGAGGTAACGACGGGCACGACGGGCTTGCTTTTCAAGGCTGACCAGATTATTATTGATTTCGTGAAGCAGATCCTCAATCCGATCAAGGTCGCCTTCGGTACTCTTCAGCTTGTTGAGCGTCTCCCGTTTACGGGCTTTATATTTACTCACACCAGCAGCTTGCTCAAACATACGACGGCGACTGTTGTCCTTATCGCTCAAGATGTCGTCTACCATCCCCAAAGCAATAATGGCGTAGGAGTTTGAACCAATCCCGGTATCCAAAAGCAAGGACGTAACGTCTTTTAGCCGGCACTGTACACCGTTCAGCCGGTATTCAGAATCGCCAGAACGGTAAAGCAGGCGAGTTATCGTTACCGTATTGTACTCCGTTGGTAATAACCCCTTATCGTTATCAAAAGTCAGGCTCACGGAGGCCAGACTACCAGGCCTTTTCTTCTTGGTTCCGTTAAAAATTATCGAGCTCATCTTATCAAGCCGTAACTCCTTTCCTTTCTGCTCCCCCAGTACCCAGCGGATAGCGTCAACAATATTTGATTTTCCCGAGCCATTCGGGCCGACAATTCCAATTACGTCCTCGTCAAAATTAACGATCGTCTGGTTCGCAAAGCTTTTAAAGCCCTTTATCTCAAGTTGGCGTAGGCGCATAGAGAGCGAAGGTAGATAGTTAGATCGTTAGTCTGTTAGTCCGTCAGTCCGTTAGTTTTCCCCGCAATTTCCACATGGTTATAAACATTTCCTTGCACCGCTTACTTCGCGGGGGGGCGCAGCCGCGGGTGCTTTGACGAGGTTAAGGAGACAGGGTAACCGAAACAGCCCCGCCACTCATCTCTGAGTAGCGGGGCTGTTCGGTATTTTTCAGGCTGCTATTCAATGACCCTTAGGCCGCAGAATTACTTAACAACAACCATCTGCCAGTGGAGTGAAGATAATTTCAGGAGCTACTTCGTCGTAGACCTTGATGAACTGCATCTAGCGGAATAAACCGCGGCTACTATTTGCGCTTGCAGCGTAGCCAACGTATTCCTGGTCGTGCTATGGGCTTGGAGCCCGATCGAATGTACGGTCGTCAATCAGGCTGTAGAAAGCTACAGCGTCGACGCTGTTGTCCTCCAAATCAACGCAGAGATGGTCGATGTCATCCGGAGTCGTAACCACGGCCGGATCCGTCTTGTCCTCAGCATTAACGATACCCCAGCAGGTCTCGAAGTCGAGGTCTAATGGGTTGACCATTGCCTGTTAACCGGCACTGCATCCTGCGGCCGCGCCCTTTAACTAGTCTAAGATTATTAACGCGAATAAAGGGCGGAACCTAGGAGGGCGGAAGCTGGAAGCCGTTAAGAAATACAAGAGAGCAGATCAGCAAACTAGTACAGTAGCCTATCAACGTCACTAGCTCCCGACCCCCAGCCAGTGCGGAAAAAACACCACCACCACCAACAGTAGCACCTGAATAATAAGAAAAGGAATGATGCCCTTATATAAGTGGACGGTTTTCACCTCCGGCGGCGCCACTCCTTTCAGATAAAAAAGAGCGAAGCCAAAGGGCGGAGAAAGAAAGCTGGTCTGCAAATTAATGCCTAGTAGAATACCCAGCCAAACCAAATCCGTACCGTAGCCAATGAAAATGGGCGTCACGACGGGTACGATGATGAAAACGATCTCAATAAAGTCAATAAAAAAGCCAGCCACGAATACCACCACCATCACAAGCGCAAGGAACTGATACTCCGTAAGCCCACCCTGATTGATAAGCCGCACCAGAAACTGATCCCCGCCCAACTCCCGAAAAACCAACGAAAAAGTGGTAGCGCCGAGCAGAATCATGAAAACCATCGCGGTGAGATGGGTCGTATCTTGGCACACATCCTTCACCGTTTTCCACTTCAGCTTTCCTTGACTAAGGGTCAGCAGAATTGCACCAAAGGCACCAATAGCGGAAGCCTCTGTAGGTGAAGCCTTTCCCGTAAGGATAGAACCAAGTACAGCCACGATAAGTAAAAACGGTAAAAAGAGGCTTTGTAGTAGGTCTTTGAAAAAAGCGGGCGTCCACCCTTTGAGGTCGTTGTCTCCCCGCGGGAAGAGTTTGGGTTTTAATAAACCGAGGCCTATTATATACACGATGTAGGCTCCGACGAGTAACAAACTAGGCCACAAGGCCGCAGAGAATAACTTCCCTACCGAAACACCCAGCACGCTGCCGAGGAGAACCAAGACCACCGAAGGCGGTATAATCTGTCCCAGCGTGCCCGAAGCGGCGATCACCCCGGTAGAGACGGTTACCGGATAGCCACGCTTAAGCATCGGCGGCAGGCTGATGAGGCCCATTGTTATTACCGTTGCTCCCACAATGCCCGTACTCGCCGCCAGCAGTGCCCCAACAATGATGACCGAGACAGCCATTCCGCCCCGGACGCGGCCGAAGAGTTCCGTCATCGTTCGTAACATCCTTTCGGCCAGTCCACTTTTTTCCAGCATGATGCCCATAAAAACAAATAGAGGAACGGCCAGTAGTACAGAATTGTCCATCACGCCCATCACCCGGTTCGGTAGCAGAGTGAGCACCACCGGATCGAGGAAACAAAAAGCGTAGAGTAGAGACAGGCCGCCCAGCGTGAAGGCGACAGGGTAACCGTACAGCACCAGGAGAAAAATGCTCACGAATAGGATCAGGGCCAGGATGGCTAGACTCATAAGTTTGTTTGATTATAGGTAAGCCCCCTTCCAAGCCTTCCTCGCGGAAGAGAAAGTCTGTAAAAGTGCTGTCCGCTTTTTTAGCGTTCGATTGGTAATAGTAAGTCAATCTTATTGGTGTCAATCATCTTTCCGTCGTGTTTACCGAGTAGGCGCGCACGCAGGATGCAATGCCCTGGAGGATGAGCAAGGCCGCCGCGAACGGAATCATCGCTTTGATCGGGAAGAAGCTGGTAATCCCGTTGGGATTAGGGCTCCCCTCCCCGCTGGCCAACGCTTCAGCCGCGAAGCTCCAACCGGTGATTAGGAGAACAGTCGCCCAGGGTAATAAAAAAAGCAATGTGCCGACCAAATTTACAAGTCGCTGGTTGGCCGGGCTAAACCCCTCGTAAAACAAGTCTACCCGTACGTGTCGGTCTTGCTGCAAAGCATACGGGATGCCCAGCAAAAAGATGATGGCAAAAAGGTGCCAAGAGAGTTCGCCAACCCATGCTGCCGTCTGGTCAAACAGCGCACGAAGGCTTACATCCACAACTATTACAAAGATGAGTACCAAGTTTAGGTAGCCGGCTGCTTTGCCTATCCAGGCGATGAAAGACTCTATCAGGGCTACTGGCTTCATGGGAATTGTACGTTATAACTAGCGGCGCTTCGCGCCGCAGAGGTAAAATCAGGTGGTGGTTTCAACCCCAGGCTTCGTCCGGGGTTACCACAGAGTAATCGCTACGCGATATGGCTTGTGGCAAATCCACAACGGCCAAAATACCACAAGACCAACGAACCACCTACCATGCACCACGCAATAACCGGAAATATAGGCTCAGGCAAAACCACCGTCTGCCGTATTTTCGAGCACCTCGGCGTCCCCGTTTACTACGCTGATGCTGCGGCAAAACGCCTGATGCTGGAAGATGCGGAGTTGAAATCCGGACTGATCTCCGCTTTTGGGCCGGAGACGTATTTCGCAGACGGACAGCTTAACCGCAACTGGCTGGCAAAGAAAGCTTTTTCGGACGATGAAACCTTGGCCACCCTCAACGCCCTCGTCCATCCTGCAGTACACCAGAATGCGGAACGTTGGAAAGGAGAACATCGGGAATTTCCCTACACGCTTTACGAAGCGGCTATTGTATTCGAAATCGGCGGTAGCGAGCGGTTCGACCAGGTGATCGTTGTGGCGGCACCCGAAGAAACCCGTCGAGATCGGGTCATCGCCCGGGATAGCACCACGTCGAAAGCTTTCGCTGCCCGCGCTGCCAAGCAATGGCCGGACGATAAAAAGGAAGCCGCCGCAGATCATATCATTGTAAACGACGGTAAGCGGTTACTTTTGCCGCAGGTGCTGCGCTTGCACCGCCTAT
Source organism: Lewinella sp. (assembly GCA_026421165.1). Classification (GTDB taxonomy): domain Bacteria; phylum Bacteroidota; class Bacteroidia; order Chitinophagales; family Saprospiraceae; genus Neolewinella. Next base: position 7,823 of record JAPKCQ010000043.1, read on the forward strand.
TGAGTCGCTGAAACCAGAGTTCAGCAACGAAGATGAGTGACCGCAAGGGCTCGCCCCTAATGGCCTCATTTGGAGAGGGCCGCGCTCGCTTCGCGAGCACAAAATCACCTCATGTGACCAACGGTAGTATAGCATCCGGGAGGGTACCCCGCTGGTAAAGAGTAAAGCTTACGCCAATTACCTATATTTAACGGATGATCCCACCGAAGTTGTTGCTTTTATTGACAAACACCCGCCGTTGTTGGTTCGTTAGACTTGTAGGCCGTTAATACTGTTCATTAAAATAAATATTTATGCGCTTTTTATCTCTGCTACTAATTCTAACCTTATTTGCTTCTTGTATTCTCTTCAAGCCAAGCAGTAAAGAAGCAGCTACGGCGGCCATCCAGGCACCACCAACGAGGTTGGAAGGACCTGCTTATGACCCCGGCACGAGTCCGCAACCGGTTAATATGGCACCACCGATGACTTCTGTATCACAGCCCGTTCAGATGGGCACGCAGGTACAACAACCGGTTTTAGCAAACCCGGATGCACAGCAACAGACCTACGGTTCTATTCCGATGAAACCTAAGCAAACGGGTAAGGGAGGTGCCTTTTCAACTTCCGCTGCACCTGCGTCAGCGCAAAATACTCCCCAGGCTTATGCTTCGCCAGCTGCAGCTCCCTACACCTACTCTGCGCCAGCCCCTAATACCACCGAAGAGGCCCTCGCCGAAGTGCTCAACGGCGCTTGGGTAAACAGCACCGACCCGAACGAAATCGTAGCCTTTACACCCGACCACTACCAAACTTACTATAAAGGTGAATTGCTAGTGGAAGAAGACATGACTTACCACTCCGCCTGCCCCGGAGATTGCAACGGTGGCGTCGAGATGGAAATCGCCTGTTTCACCATTTCCGGCCCAGCTGGGACGGATTGCTACGGCATTATCCAGCTCACGCCCGAGGTGCTTGAACTGAGTATGCTAGGGGTTTCTACGGTACCTATTATTTACTTTAAGCAATAGTAGGTTTTAGAGGTTTTGGGCTTAAAATCTGCAACTCTGGGCTGTTTGACTTAAGGACTAACGGATATTTCAGACACAAAGAAAAAGCCGAATGAGTAAAAAATATTGAGCACAACCGCAGAATGGACCACAAACATACAAGTAGCAGCAAAGCTGAAAAGGACGTGAGAATACTCCGAGAACAGGCGTACAAATGGTCAAGCACCGTGAACCCGCGTTATTTCCTAAAACTATGGCTATCGCCAGAGATCATCTTTCAAGCAGTGTCCTTACAGTAGTGGAAGGCAGTGTTCGTCCGCTAGCCAACACACCCTTCCTCTTCAGTAAAACAGCTACCTTCTTAAGCTATCTTTGTCGCCTAAACCAAATTCTCACGATGAAGCATTACCTGCTCCTTAGCCTTCTGGCCCTCTCCACCACGCTTTTTTCCCAACTTAATTCCACACTTCGCTCACAGCTCGACTACGACGTCGCTGTAAACGACATCTGGGGATACGTCGCTCCGGACGGTACGGAATACGCCATCGTCGGGCTTGACGACGGCGTGTCTTTCGTAAGCCTTGCCGACCCGGACGATATAAGAGAGGTCGTTAAAGTGGCCGGAGCCAATTCCATCTGGCGCGACATGAAGACCTTTGGCGAGTATGCTTACAATGTAGCAGACCAGGGCAGCGAAGGCATCTCCGCTTTCGATCTCCGTTTTCTACCCGACAGTGTACCTTTCAAAAAAACAACCTACCCGGACATCCTTGGTAATGGCCGTGAATTTATTCAGGCCCACAATATTTACATCGACACTAACCACGGCCGACTGTACACGGCTGGCGGTAGCCGTCAGATCAACGACGGTGGCATCCTAATCTTCGACCTCACCGCTGATCCGATGACCCCGACCTACATCGGCAAAGGGCCCGCAACCTACAGCCACGATGTTTACGTGGTAGACGACACCCTCTACTGTTCCGAAATCTACGACGGCGAGCTCGCCATGTACGATATCGCCGACCTCGATAACCCGATCACCCTCGGTGCAGTTGTTACTCCGTTCAGCTTTACCCACAATGCCTGGACTACAGACGACGAGCAATTTATTTTCACGACCGACGAACGGGGCAACGCCCCCGTAGCCGCCTACGATATTAGCGATAAGCAAGACATCAAGAAAACCTTCGAGTTTCGCCCGCTTGGTTCTCTAAACACAGGCACCATCCCGCACAACGTACACGTGATCAACGACTACCTCTCCGTTAGCTACTACACCGACGGCCTTATTGTTGCCGACGCTAGTAAGCCCGACAATATCATCGAGATTGCCAATTACGATACGTGGACTGGCAGTGACGGAGGCTTCAACGGCGATTGGGGAGCTTACCCATTCCTCCCTTCCGGTCTAACGCTGGTTTCCGACCGATCCACCGGCCTCTACGTAATAGAAGTGGACTACAAACGCGCCGCGCGCCTAGAAGGTATAATTACCAGGGCGAGTACGGGGCTGCCAATTAATAACGTCAATGTTAGCATCAACTCAAGCCAGGCCAATGGTGTGACTACAAATGGTACGGGTGATTACAAAACAGGCATCGCCAACGCTGGCAACTTCGAAGTTACTTTTACCGCAGAAAACTACCAGCCACTTACTGTTTCTGTAAGTATGGACAATGATGTCTGCCTACGCTTAGACACCAGTCTTATATTCATCCAACCGGTAGACGTCAGCCTCAATATTGTAGACGACGAAACCGGTGACCCCATTCAGGGAGCTACTTTCCGAATTGATGGGGAGTCGACCCGGAGTACTACTTCTTCAGCTGATGGTAACGTCAGCCTTAACGAAGTAGCCACCACCGCCAGCTACAAAATGTACGTAGCTCAGTGGGGCTACCAAACAATTTCCGAAGACAACATTGATCCTATCGACTTGGTAGGCCGGACGATCCGTCTTACCCGTCGTTACATGGACGACTTCGTAACCGACGAGGGCTGGGACGCAACGAATGTAGACGCTAGCTCAGGTTTCTGGGTCCGTGAAACGCCCATAGGCACTTCTTTTAGTTCTGTACTAGTGAACCCCGGTGCTGACGCAGAAGGAGATTTTGGTACTGAAGCCTACATCACCGGCAACGGCGGCGGCGGTGCAGGAAATGACGACGTAGATGGCGGAACCGTTATCCTTACCTCCCCAATGTTCCAGGACCTTGGGTTGTCGGACCTCAAGGTCAGCTATCAGTACTGGTTCGCCAACGACGGAGGAGACCCGCCGCTGAACGATAACCTGGTCATCAAAGTCAGCAATGGCCGCGAAACTGTTGTTGCCAGAATTTACGAAGCCAACGGTGACGCCAGCTGGACCACCGACTCCTTCCTCATCTCCGACTTCGTCGAAATCACCGACTCCCTCCAGATCATTGTTGAAACGGATGATTCTGCACCCAACGGACACATCGTGGAAGCTGGCTTCGATAATTTCCTGGTGTACGGCCGGACCATTCCGTCCAGCACTGAAAACTACGGAGCTGATGGTTTCACCGCCACGATATTCCCTAACCCAACCAGTGAGTCATTCCAGCTTATCTTTGAAGGTGTTACCCTGAACCAGGCAACGCTCCGCGTTACGAATGTAACCGGCCAGGTTGTTTCCGAGCAAAAGGTAAATGGTGAAAGCGTGGTCTTTGGTCAGTCGCTACCAACCGGTACTTACTTTGCGGAAGTGTTTGAGGGAAGAACCCGGATTTACACTACCAAATTGGTGAAGCAATAAACCAGCCGTTGAACCCCGAAGTGGCAATGCATTCGCTTCGCGAACAAGGAACAACATAAACTAACTAGTAGGGGCGGCCGCGAAGGCCGCCCCTACGAGTTTATAGGAAGGTGAACTACACCCGATTCGGTGTTCTACTTGCCCGACAACAGCTGTGCGGCAACTTCCTCAGCATGAGGGCTTACCGCCTGATAAGTCGCCATTACCCTGGCTTGCCGCCGTTCTCCGTAATGGTGATACGCCTTGTCATAATATACAAGTGCGATGCGTGCAGCTGCGGCAAAATCACCAATCGCCATAGCTTCTACGGCATCCTTTAAGTGCTGTCCGCCCAGCTTTTTCTGGATGCGCTTGAAAGAAGCCTCCAGTTGATCATTCGGGTACTTAGCGTAGTTGGTAACAAGGTGATCCACCCGCCACTCCAGCGGTTGTTCCAGTGCGTAGACCGGCGCGGCGCAGAGTCGCTCGTAGAAATCATCGGACATATAAACGTGGCCGATAAGACGGCTCTCGTCCTCCACCCAAACTACCTCCCCCACGGGGATGGCGCGAAACTCGGCAAATAACTGGTTCTCAAACTCTTCAGAACTTGGCTGCGGCGCTTCCCCTAATGCTCCGAAGGCAGAGCCTTTATGGTTGGCCAGGCCCTCCATATCAATGACATTGGCGCCGAGCTCCCGCATGGCCAGCAGGATGGGTGTTTTACCCGAACCAGTGGGACCGCTGAGCACCCGTAGCTGATGCTGTTCCTCCCCAAGGTATTTACGAATGTGATGACGGGCAGCTTTGTAACCACCGGTAAGCTTTACAACTTCAAATCCGGCGCGCTCAAGCAACCAGGCTACGCTTTCACTACGCTGGCCACCGCGCCAGCAGTGAACCACTACCTTATTATCAGGCGCGAGACGGCGGGCTTCTTCCACGAGCCAACGCATTTTTCCTCCGGCGATTTCCAGGCCGGTCAGCAGAGCAGCATCCGGGCTGGTTTGCTTGTAGAGCGTACCCACTTTAGCACGTTCTGCATCAGAAAATAATGATAGGCTTTGAGCACCCGGTAGTTTCCCCGTGGAATACTCTCCGGGGGAACGAACGTCCAACAGGCCGTAGTTACTCCATTTGGGGTCGGTGAAATAGTCTTGGGGGGTTAAGATCTCCATTGGGGGCGAAGGTAAGTCAAACTCGCCAGTCAAATTCTATACTAAAAACTACCTGATGGCATCATTGCGCCAAACATGAACAAACTTATGCTTAGCCCACCCAAGGCTGACGATGTCCAGATCGCCGTCGCCGTCTAGGTCAAAAGCCTGGGCGCCGAGGTGAGATTCTTTACCACGGTCGATTTCCTGCTTTGAGAAATTTGCGTTGCCGTCGTTCAGCCAAACCTGGAGGGCAGGGTCCGGACCTTTGTGCTCGGCGGTAAGCAGGTCCTGGTCACCGTCGTTATCAAAGTCCACAACATCTAGGTTATTCATCGAGTATTGAGTGACTACGGATTGACGCACAAACCCAGTATCGGTTTGCAAGAAAACCCAAAGAGATGCATCGGGTTCCAGGCCCGGATAGCGTTCTCCCACAACAACTACGTCGGTGCGGCCATCGGCGTTCAGGTCAGCAGCTTCAACGCGGTCGGTGGTAAAAGTGGTGTTACCTACCGGATGTCGGGCCCAGTCGGGCGTGATGGAGCCTGGATTTTCGAACCAAACTACTGCGGTGGGTACTTTAGCATCCTTGTCGGGTTCACGAAATCCGGAGATGAGATCCAGGTCGCCGTCACCATCCATATCCGCGACGCCGAAGCCTTCGTCGGAAGCGTCTTTACCGACGAGGGTTACGGGCCAGGGGCTAGCAGCAGTAGGGTCCATCACGTACAGACCACCCTGGCTGGCGTAGATGATTTCGTCGTCGCCGGTACCAGGTAAAAGGTCCGCGATTTTGTAGCCCTGGCCGTTCTGGTGGCCCGTTAGCGGTACCTGGGCGACGACTTCGCCTTTGTGGATCTTGAAGTTATCATCGATGCGAAAACGAATGACGTCGGGTAGGCTTTCAGCTAGAATATAAGGCTGTTCTTTACCCGTCAGCCGGTAGATCAGGTTCGCGTCAACGTTTTGCTGGAGGTCGGATTTTGTCCAGTGCGTGGTCATATCGCCGCCGGGGTTGTAGTATACGTTGCGTCCGCTTACCAAGTCCAGGTTTCCGTCGCCGTTTAGGTCTCCAGCGGCAAGACCGAAATAGCGTAGCCGTACGGGTCCGGCGTAGTCTCCCCACGTTGCCTTCGCGCTATCTGCTTCGATGTAGGTCCACTGATTAGTAGCAATATTTAGGGGTATTTGGGCGCGGCCGCGGGTGCCGGGGTCGGATGAAGGCGCACAGGAAGTCAAGCTTACGGTAAACACCAATGCCAGTAAACGTGCTATTGCACCTGCGTTCGCGCCTAAAAGTTGTTGAAATTGGATCATTAAAATACGATTTTGTCCTCAGGGTTCTGCGCCGCAAGCAAACACTTCAGAAAGAGACGGAATCCGGGACTGTACCCCGGGCTACTACAGAATTAACGAACTTGGTTTTCAATAAAAAACAGTTCCGTGGCTTCGTGACTCGGGTAGCGAAAGATGTCATAATCTCCATCGCCCTCGAAGTCGGTAACACATCCGTTGTAGATACCGCCGGTCTCGATCAGTTTACGTTTCCAGCTACCGTCGCCCTGGTTGAGCATGACCATCACTTCGTAGCGTTCCACCTTCGGATCGAGGTTAACGGCACGGGCGGAATTAATGCCGGTCACCACGTCCAGATCACCATCCAGATCCATATCAAAGACCTGAAGGGTATGGGCCGCCGGGAGTTCATCAACAACCACGTACTCTTTCCATGAGCCGTTGGCCTGAAGCTGGTAATAACTGAGTGGGTAGCCACCACGTTCGCTGTGGGAGATGAAGATTTCGGGCTGGCCGTCATCATCTATATCGGCGACAAATTGCTTCGTGCCGTTCGCGCTCCAATCACCCGTCTGGTTGTGCCACTTTTCGTCTACAACGAAGACGGTCCATTCTCCGCGCAAATCGCCTCCGGGATTAGTAAAAACGTAGCCGTTGGCCGCTATATCAACATCTCCGTCTCCGTCCAGATCACCAACATCCATACCTTCGTGGAGGCCCTTTTGTGTAATATCCACTACCATTTCGAAGGTCCCGTCTTCCTTTTGGCGATGAACCCGGAGGTTGTGTTCATCGAAAGTGAGTACCGCCAGGTCCGCCCTACCGTCACCGTCAAAATCTGCGATTGATAGGTCTTTAACGGCGTCCTTTGCCTTACCGATCGCGTGCGGCGTCCAGGAGGGATTTTCGTAGTAGAAGAGTTCGGCTTCCGCACCGGCATCGTCCCATTCTCCCGTGTGCTTTACGGCCAGAATATCCTGGTCGCCGTCGCCATCCATGTCGCCGGTCTCGAGATCTCCGCCAGCAAAGGTGCCTCCCGTGGGCGGTGTTTGGGCTACGATGGTTTCCTTCCAGAGACTTCCTTCTTTACTTCCCGTCCGGAAGGCGAGGTAGCCACCATTAGCATTGTTGTGGATGTAGACGACGTCCTGTAAACCGTCGTTGGTAATGTCACTGAGGGTAAAGGCCCACCACCATTTGGCGTTGTCGATTACGCGGTGAGAGACAAAGTTGAGGGCTTTGTTCTCCGTTTTAGACGCTTGCTCCTCTAGGTGTTTTTTTGTGTCCTCCTTGCAGGCTGTTAGCAATAGGCAAAAAGTAAGAAATAATAGGACGTTACGAGTCATAGAGATCGATGGTTAAGAGTTACTACGGGGAAGATAAGGGCCGGTTTAGAAAGTGAGTGCGGATAAGTCAATACCAAACTCGACGGGCGATTTTTTTTGCATGTTTCTGAGGGTTATTCTCCTAAGTCATCAAATTTAAACTGCGGTAGAAAATTTTCCTTACCGGTTGATTTAATTTTGACGGGCCATTAGCCTTTGAGTAGTAAGGGCTTCGCCGAGCGAAGCCGAGGTGCTAATCAAGTGTAATAGTTGTTTGTAGCCTACTACTTAAGTACTGAAACTATAACTTTTATCCCAAAAAAACGTCCTAATTCCCGGATGCAGGAATACAAGCACAACATGACTACCTGGGCGGCGCGCCTGAACGAGCTCGGAGCCGCAAAGGAACCTTGTTTCTTCCTGGTCGACTTTGAGCAAGCGGCACCCCGCGTGTGGACCGCCGAAGAAGATACGAATGACCAGCCCCGCTTCTCTTTTCGTGACTATCCGGACCCCGGACCGCCACCCACTGGAATGCTGCCGCCAAAACTTTCCCCCGATTACCTTTCCGAATCTACCTTCCGTAAAGCTTTCGAAGTAGTTCAGGCTGGCCTGCAACGAGGAGATAGTTTCCTCACCAACCTCACATTTCCCACCCCAGTAGAACTCAGTTGTACGCTAGAAGATATTTACTGGCAAAGCGAAGCGAAGTACCGCATCCTCTGGCCCGATAACTTCGTTTGCTTCAGCCCCGAGACTTTCATTACCATCAACAATAAAGGTTACATCGAAAGCCGGCCGATGAAAGGAACCGCGCTCGATACGGAAAAGACGCGCGACGATCTTCTGAAAAGTCGCAAGGAAATTGCTGAACATGCTACCATCGTTGACCTGATCCGCAACGACCTCAGCCAGGTCGCAAAGCAGGTTCAGGTGACGGATTACCGCTATTTTCACAAAATCGCTACCAGCCACCAGGGCCTGTTACAAACCAGCAGCAAAATCGGCGGTCAACTACCGAATGAGTGGAAAGGAGAACTCGGAGACATCCTCTCCACCCTGCTCCCCGCCGGTTCCGTATCCGGCGCACCGAAGCCCGCCACGCTAGACATCATCCGACGTGCCGAAGGGCAAAAGCGAGGCTATTACTGTGGCATCGGAGGGTACTTCGACGGTGCATCGCTCGATACCTGCGTACTAATTCGCTTCATTGAGAAAAAAACGGATGGCAGCCACTTCTTTCGATCAGGTGGAGGCATTACCGCCCGAAGCGAATGGACCCAAGAATTCGCAGAACTGAAGGCAAAAGTGCGCATCCCCCTGGCTGTTAACCAATTTTCCCTACATTAGAGCTTATAAAACAGCTAAAACATACTTGAGAGTGAGTAACTTATGGATCAACTAAGGAACGCGAATAAAATAAAACGTGTTTTTTGACCTGAAGCTTTTGCACTCACCATTCTTAATTTTTTGCACAGCCGTAGCTTCAGGAAAATTTTAAGTGCGGGGAGGACACAGTAAGGCGGCCGAAAAGTATGGCTCATTTACTTCGCGTCCCTAACAGGTTTTACAGCTGAGACACACACACCAATTGGCACAAAAAAAATCTTCTCCGCCGATACTTTTAGAGTCTATCCGTATCATGGATGGGCATGCCGAACTGTTACCCTACCACCAGCAGCGTATCGACCGGTCCCGCCGAATATATTATGCTAAATCTCCAGCCCTAAAGCTCGAAAAGCTACTAAACACCCTAGAAATTCCAACCAAAGGACTTTACAAGCTACGGATTGAATATGGTGTTGGCCTCCTCAAGCAAGAAATTATTCCCTACCACGCTCGGGCGGTCAGCAGTCTCAGACTAGTAAACGCCGACAAGGTAGCTTACGGCCGCAAATACGCTAACCGCAGCCAAATACGCCAGTGCCTCGAAAAAAAAGGGCATTGCGACGATATTCTGATGGTGCAACACGGGTACCTTACGGACTCCAGTTACGCCAACATTGCGCTCTTCGATGGTAAACACTGGCACACACCAGCCTGGCCTCTGCTGCGCGGCACCCGGCGGGAGATGTTGTTGCAAAAAAAGATCATTCGCCCCTCCGTTATCCGTGTACGAGATTTGAAGTCGTTCCAGTCCATTCGCCTTATGAACGCGATGCTGCGCTGGGAAGAAGGGCCTACGCTTGATATTAGTGAAGTTATCGGGCTTAATGAGAATTGGTAAGAGCGAATATTTAGCGTTTAGACCGCAGCAAAGAACAACAATAGCCTACAGAGACGCGGAGTAAATAAACCTTTTCCTTTGCACCTCCGCCCGCGGCCAATCGTACAATAGATCGGTAAAATAGTGGCTACGTATGATCGAATTAGCGTCCAGTTTGTGCAGGACTTAGCCAAATTTCTTATCTTTTGCCAAAATTCGAGCATGCAAAGACTAATGTTTTCTATCCTTTTCGTTTTCACGTCCGCCATTCTGTGTGCACAAAACGCAGATTTCACTCCATTATTTAACGGAAAGGACCTCTCTGGCTGGGAACAATTCGGAGGAACCGCTAAGTATGAAGCGGTAAACGGCATACTGGAAGGCACCGCCGTAGCAAATACGCCCAACTCTTTTCTTTGTACGGACCGCCCCTACGGAGACTTCATTCTAACCTTAGAATTTGAGGACGACCCTAAACTAAACTCAGGCGTAATGTTCCGCGCACAGTGGCGCCAGGACAAGGATTTACGGCGGGTTTTTGGCTACCAGATGGAGATCGACCCCAGCCCACGGGCGTACACCGGCGGGATATACGACGAAAGCCGCCGCAGCTGGCTCTACCCTCTTCACTACAACCCGCCAGCCCGCGAAGCCTACCGCCAGGCAGGTTGGAACACGGTACGTATTGAAGCCGTTGGCAACGAATTACGGACCTTCATTAACGGCATTCCCGCAGCTAATATGGTGGATGACTTTGACGCCTCGGGCATGATCTGTTTGCAAGTGCACGGTATTCCCGATCATCTGGCGGGCACGCAGGTGCGGTGGAAGAATCTTGAGATCAAGGAAGGGGCAACGGCTACAGACCAGCTACCAGGCCAGGTCTACGCCATGCAGGTAAATAACATCCCGAACACCCTGAGTGACTACGAAAAACGCCACGGCTGGCGCTTGCTGTGGGACGGAGAAACCACCAACGGATGGCGCGGAGCAAAACTCGACGGCTTCCCCAAATCAGGTTGGGAGATTACCGACGGTGAACTCAGCGTACTGGCCGGAACTGGTGGCGAAAGCACCAACGGCGGAGACATCATCACCACCGAACACTTCAGTGACTTCGAGCTCCAGTTCGAGTTCAAACCAACCGAAGGCGCCAACTCCGGCGTGAAGTACTTCGTAGATCCGAAGCTCAATAAAGGCGCCGGCTCCGCCATCGGCCTTGAATTTCAAATCCTCGACGATAAAAACCATCCTGACGCTAAAATGGGCGTAAACGGTAACCGCACCGCCGGCTCCCTTTACGACCTTATCACCGCCAAAACGCTAGATACCCCCCGGAACAAAGAACTCCGGATCGGCGGTTGGAACCGCGGCCGCATCGTCGTGAAAGGAGGTCACGTAGAACACTGGCTCAACGGCTACAAAGTAATCGAATACGACCGTCACAGCCAGATGTTCCGGGCGCTGGTTGCCTACAGTAAGTACAAAGACTGGGCCAATTTTGGCCGCTGGCCCGCCGGGCCTATCTTACTTCAGGACCACGGCGACCTCGTCTCCTTCCGGTCCATCAAAATAAGAGCGTTTTAGCCGCTGTCGATTTCCCGCACGACAACTAACAACCAACAATAGAAAATCATGCCCACCAGAAGAAAATTCCTAAAAACCGCCGCCCTCACCGGAGCTGGCCTCACCATCGGCGCGCCCGCCATCGGTAAAAATATTATCGGTGCCAACCGCCGCGTCAACGTCGCAGTCTTCGGCGTTAACGGCCGTGGCGGTGGTCTGGCCAACACCTTCGCCACTGCCACAGATTCATGGATTTACGGCATCGGTGACGTCGACTCACGGGCGGTAGAAAAGACCCAAAAGGCGGTCTACGACCTCAAAAACCACCGCCCTAAGGGCAACCAGGATTTTCGCCGCTTTCTCGACGACCGCGACGTAGACGCCGTCGTCATCGCCACCCCCGATCACTGGCACGCGCCCATGGCCATCATGGCCCTAGAAGCGGGCAAAGACGTCTACCTCGAAAAACCCTGCAGCCACAATCCGCAGGAAGGTGAATGGCTAATCGCCAAACAGAAGAAAACAGGCAAATTAGTGCAGATGGGCAACCAGACCCGCAGTTCCGTTACCCTGAACAAGATCGTAAAGGAAATTCATGAGGGCGTCATCGGAGAAGCCTACGCCGGCAAAGCCTGGTACGCCAATACCAGAGGCGGTATCGGGAAACCAAAGAAGACCGCCCGCCCCGAATGGCTTGATTGGGACCTCTGGCAGGGGCCTGCACCACGCAAAGAATACCACGAAGGCTACGCCCACTACGACTGGCACTGGTATTTCGACTACGGAACGGGAGAAATCCTCAACAACGGCACCCACGAAATCGACATGTGCCGCTGGGCGCTGGGGGTAGATTACCCCACGAAAGTGACCAGCTCGGGCGGCCGTTACCACTTCAACGACGGCTGGCAGTTCTACGACACCCAGAACGTAGGCTATGAATTCTCCGGCAAAAAAACCATTAACTGGGAAGGCCGCAGCTGCAACGGCATGCCTTTCTGGAACCGGGGCCGAGGTTCCCTCATCCACGGCACCGAAGGAACCGTACTGATGGACCGCCAGGGCTACTGGCTCTACGACCTGAAGGGCAAGGAAATCCGTAAAGAAATGGAAGCCGCAAAATCCGTCAGTATGGACGTTCGCGGCGGCGGAGGTCTCGACGACCTACACATCCGCAACTTCATCTCCGCCATCAACAGCGGTGAAAAACTCAACAGCCCCATCGACGACGCCAACACGAGCGTCACGATCTGTCATTTGGGCAATATCGCGCAACGCACCACCGGATCGCTCAACCTAGACACCGCAACCGGGAAGCCCCTAAACAACCCTGAGGCACTAGCGCTTTGGGGACGGGAGTATGCTGAAGGGTGGAAGCCTAAGGTATAGGAACTAGGGAACTAGTGGTCTGTCAACATTAAATATTGGGGTAATCTGCGATGCCTTTTGGT
>JAPKCQ010000277.1 GCA_026421165.1 Lewinella sp.
CGGTCAAAAGGCGCCGAGCAAGAAGCATGGTTTATTTATTTCACGTCCCTTAGAGACTAGCACGGTGTAATCTGAATTTCAATGCACCCAAGTCTTGGATTTTACGCCATAGCTTCGTTGCTGGAATCCTCATTTAACTACGGGTCTACAGCGCGAAGCGCTGTAGACAAAGCACCGTTATTACCGCGAGAAAGCGATCATAATGCTACTCAGGCTTTTTCGGGAAGAACTAAGGTAGGCGTTGATGCGGACGTTCTGACCGCTGACGAAGCTCCTTCCGCTGGCTGCGGTATAGTCCCATTTTTCACGGATGAACGAACTGATCGGAGTGTGTTCATCAATCATTTCTCCCGCAACGGAGAGTGAAAGGATTGGGGTAGCGGAGGAACTGGCTCGGGTACGAACCTTACTTTTTCTGAAAGAGACCTCGATGGAGTTAACGAATCCTCCTGGTTGGTTGGCCTCGACCTGCAGACCTAATTTCTTCCAATGGTACGCGTAGTGCTGATGGTCCTCGTGTTTACCGATTGGTTTTTTCCTGGGGGTTTCTTCAATATGCTCCGCTAACCAGTCTATCGTTAAAGTGTCGGGTATTGCTGCTCCGTTAATTTTGAGGTTCCAATCTAGGGGATTTACTTGCGCTTGTCCGTTCGTAGGTAAGAGTAGGAATAACAGTAGGGAAAGGGGGAGGCGAGCTCGCATTGAAGCTAGGTTATTGGTGAATAGGGTGAACGTTGGATAAAGGTAGTTCCCGGATAGATTTTGGCTTAAAGCATTCAGCGTTTAGTTCGGCATTGCGGTATCCTTAAACGCTAAATGCTTTAAGCTAGACACTTCTTTTCGTTTCCCTTTTTAAGCCCTGTAGAAACGAAATGAGCAAATACGTATTCTCCCAGAAAAAGTTACGCAATGGTCTGCATTTGAATACGGGATGGGCGATGGAATCCTAGGCGGACGCCTTTACGCTTGCCAATGGGGTGTATGCTCTTATTGTTGTTATACTTTGGCCCGGGATGTTTTGCCGGTTCTGTTTGCGGAGGAGGATATTGAAAGCGTTCGAAAATTTCCTGCGTTTTGGGAAATGGTACAGTTGGACTAACTACCCATTCAACTGCTTAGCAAACAGGCGAGAAATATCTTTAAACGCCTTAAACTCCAACGCATTTTCTGCCGGATCGTAGAAGAACATCGTGTTCTGCTCACCGGGTAAGCCTTCGAAACGTACGTAGGGCTCAATCTCGAATTTTACGTCGTGGTCCCGCAGTCGCTGGGCGAAATCTTCGAACTGTTGCCATTCTAGCACCACGCCGCAGTGGGGCACGGGGACGTGCTTGCCGTCCACTTCATTGCGGTGGTCCGACGCCTCTTTTTTCGGGGCGAGGTGGGCTACGAGCTGGTGGCCGAAGAGGTCGAAATCGATCCATTCCGTGTCGGTACGGCCTTCGGGGCAGCCGAGGATGGTGCCGTAGAAATGGCGGGCGGCTTCGAGGTCGTCTACGGGGACGGCGATGTGGAAAGGCTGGATCATAGTCTGTTGGTCTTTTAGGTTGTTGGTCTGTTTGTGGAGGCAAAATACGGTATGGGTTGTTTGGGCTGGCAGTTTTTTTTTCGATCCGGCGCGGACGCGGGTGCAGAGATGGTTCTCCTAATGGGGTCTTAAAGTTTGCCATTCCTGCCACGGATGAAGTATGGCTGGTTAAATTTAGGAACCAAAATCCCTTAACATGCGACTTACTTTCTTTCTAGCTCTAATACTTTCCGCACTGAGCCTCAGTGCACAAACTGAATTGAAACCTACCTCTTTCCACTTTGAATTTGATATACTCGCTACCCGCCCAACTATGGTGAAGGAGAGGCCCAATTTTAGCAACCGCTTCGATACTGGAGGCGGTTTTAGTTTTTCTGTGCGCAGCAAAGCATCCCACTTGGTTTCCGTTGAAGCAGGGGTTGGGTTACAACAGTTTTCTGTGCAGCAGCGCAACGAAGACATCGTGCTCAGCTGTAACCTGCCCACTAATCTTGGCGGTGCCGCCGACGTGCGAACTTCTTACCTGGACGCAAAGATGAACCTCGCCAGCGTAACGATGTACCTAGCGACGATCATCCATTTTAACTGCAACCGGGAAGGCCTGTACCTCAAACCAAAAATCCGCTTCAATCACAACATTGGCGATCAGGCCAACGGTCGTATTTACGCATGTGGAGCAGAGGAGGCAGGAATTGTGGGTGTCGGCCGTGTTTACGGCAAAAAACTTACGGTGTACCCCGGTCTCGGCATTGGTGGCCATGGGCCTGGCATAAACGGAAAGCTCAGCTACCTGGAAATTAATCTTGCGCTATCGGCGGGGAATGCATACAGCAGGGACGAGACCGAACGAGTGTCCGATCGCAACTTCTGGCAGGAAAGCGGAGTACTTATTGGCGGCGTCACCATCGGCTGGCAAATCGGTGGCGGAACGAAGAAACGCCGCAGGCTTAAAAAGGAATAACCCGCACCGGTGCTGGGCTTTTACTCCGGTAAATAATCTATGGGCGAGGGGCACAGCCCTTCGCCCGTTTCAATCACACTGTCGGGCATATTTCTCACCAAAGGCTTAGCCCTTGCTTGGGTTCCGTCCAAATAGATTTAATTTTGCACTAACAGACTAACAGACTAACAGACTAACAGACCAACCAAATTGCCAACAGGCCAACCAAATGGCCAACAAGCAACCCCTCTCCTATAAAATGCGCATCATCCACCGCTACCTCGGCTTTTTTCTGGCTGGTGTTATGGCGATGTATGCTATCAGTGGTATCATCCTCGTCTTTCGGAGAACGAGTTTTCTGAAGCAAGAGGTCAAGAAGGAGCAAGTCATTGCGGCCAATCTCCCAACGAAGGCGATTGGTGAAACACTCAAAATCCGTGATTTCAAGGCGACCAAGACGGAGGGAGACATTGTCGGTTTTGGTAAAAAGAACACCTACAACAAAGCTACCGGTGAAGTAGTGACTTATAAAAAGCAGTACGGCTATGTAGTGGGTAAAATCACCCACCTGCACAAGTCAACTACTAACGATCCGCTTTACTACCTCAATGTTTTCTTTGGGCTTGGTCTGTTGTTTTTCGTCATTTCCGCCTTCTGGATGTACATGCCGGGCGGTAGAATTTTGCGCAAAGGATTAATTTTTACCGCTGCGGGAATCATTTTGACGTTGGTCATGTTGTTTGTGTAAGGAACCGACAGTGGGCATATGCTTACTGACCGACGGTTCCAATTGTCTACCAAATAAGCCCCCTAAGTCATCACTGTACTGACCCACTCCCAGATCGGCGCCGACCAGACCGATCACAACGAAGACGCTTTCGTTACTGCTGAAATCTCTGACCGCCACCTTCTGGTTGCGGTGATGGACGGTTGTTCCGTGGGTAAAGACTCTCACTTTGCCTCCTCTCTCATCGCCAAGGTGTTGCGCCGCATTGCGAAGCAGACTAACCTGCGTAGCTTCGCTGAAAGAACTCAGCATACCACCCGGGACCTCCTCAAGGAAACGCTTCGTACGCTGTTCACGGATCTGACCCGCCTCAACGCCGATCTTGACCTTGACTACGACGAACTGCTAAGTACCCTCCTGCTCGCCATCGTGGATACCCAGGACCGTAATGCAGAAATAGTCGCCATCGGAGACGGCGTAATCGCCTGCGACGAGGAGATTATCGAGTTTAACCACGACAATAAGCCAGACTACCTAGGCCATCACCTTCACGAGAATTTTGAGGACTACTGGAACGTCCTCACTCAACGCGTCTCCGTTCAAGACTTTCAGGACCTAGCCCTGGCTACCGATGGTGTGCTCTTCTTCCGGGCCTTCAGCCACGATTCCTATCGGCCCGTTACCGATGAAGAGCTACTAACTTTCCTGCTTATTGACCGGGAGGAAGGTGCTGAAGAAACTGCCTACCGTCGTAAGCTGATCTACATCAGGAATACTTTTGGGCTGGAGCCTACTGATGATTTGACGGTGGTGCGTTTAGAGGTTTAATGGAGGCAATGATCCAATAAACCATCATCCCTCCTGCAACCGCAACATTAAGGCTATGCTTAGTCCCAAACTGCTCAATCTCTAGCGTCCCATCGGCAGCATCGATGACGGCTTGGTTTACGCCGTTTACTTCGTTACCGACCACCAGAATCAATGATTGGCCGGCGGGTGCAACGAAGTCTTTTAAAAACGTGCTTTGCTCCGTCTGTTCCAAACATTGCACCTGCGCGCCGTCGCCCTTCAACTTCTTCACTAGCACCTCCGCGTCTTCATGGTGGCTCCAACTCACGGTTTCGGTAGCGCCAAGTGCCGTTTTTAGAATGTCGCGGTGGGGTGGGGTGGCCGTGATGCCACAGAGATAGACATGCTCCAGTGCGAAGCAATCGGCCGTACGGAATAGGCTGCCGACGTTGTTGGCCGAACGGATATCATCCAGCAAAAGGGAGACCGGAATCTTCTTCGCGGCGGCGAATTCGGTGGGGGAGAGGCGGTTGAGTTCCGCCATAGATTTTTTCTTTCTCATAATATTTTGGCGCGAACGCAGGTGCAAAGAAAGCGCTTTTGAAAAGCAATGCCGTCATTTAAAAACAAACGATTCTTCTAAAAAGCGCAGTAACCACCAGCAAACAGGAATAGAGGTATGAACCCTGCGCACTAGCCAGTGGTCTGTCAATATTAAATATTGGGGTAATCTGCGATGCCTTTTGGTGCTGAATTTCGCTGAAGAACTCCTTCCGTAGCTACGGCTTGTATCATTGTGATATGGCACCAACTTTTGTGCTGGGGGCTTTTCTAACCTCCTCAGTGGTGGCTACCAACCGATTGGTTCTAGCGCAAACTCAAATAACATTATCCGACAGAACCACATCCTGACGATTAGTCTCCTGGATATTGTACGTTAGCGTAGTTGTTGTACTGATGGTTTTAACCTGTATCTCGTTTACAGGGGGAAATTAAAACAGCCACCGCTACAAAGTGTAGCGGTGGCTGTTTTAAAGGCTAGTTCTCTAGTTCCTAGTTTCCTAAGTAATTCTTAAGTAGCTTGGAACGGTTAGCTCCACGTAATTTATTAATCGCCTTGTCCTTGATTTGACGGACGCGCTCACGGGTAAGGCCGAACTTTTCGCCGATATCTTCGAGGCTCATTGGGTGCTCCACTCCGATGCCATAGTAGAGCTTGATCACATCGCACTGGCGCTCGGTGAGGGTTCCGAGGCTGCGGTCTATCTCGCGGCGGAGGGATTCTTTGTACTCCAAGGCGGTGTCGGTGCCGGGTGTGGCGGTGTTAGCCAGTACATCAAGCAGGCTGTTGTCTTCACCTTCGACGAAGGGAGCATCCATGGATACGTGGCGGGCGGCGACACCGAGGGTAGTTTCTACTTCCTCGGGTGTAATCTCAAGCTGGGCGGCGAGTTCTTCGCTGCTGGGCTCCCGTTCGTAGGTCTGCTCCAGCATGGAGAAGGCCTTGTTGATCTTGTTGAGACTACCTACTTTATTGAGCGGGAGGCGGACAATACGGCTTTGCTCAGCCAGGGCTTGTAGGATAGACTGGCGAATCCACCAGACGGCGTAAGATATGAACTTGAAACCACGCGTCTCGTCGAAACGCTGGGCGGCTTTGATCAGACCGAGGTTACCTTCGTTGATAAGGTCAGAAAGGGAAAGGCCCTGGTTCTGGTACTGCTTAGCTACGGAAACAACGAAGCGGAGGTTCGCTTTGGTCAACTTCTCAAGGGCGAGTTGGTCGCCTTGCTTGATCCGTTTGGCCAAATCGACTTCTTCCTCGGGGGTCAGTAGATCGACTTTACCAATTTCTTGTAGGTACTTTTCGAGTGACTGACTCTCGCGATTCGTTATCGACTTGGTTATTTTTAGCTGTCTCATACAGAAAGGATAGTTTTTGAAATTGGGCGCAAAATTACGGGTAATTTCCCTAGGAATCAAGAGCTTATCGCCTTTTTCCACACCTACCTTTACCCAAACACCAAAGAAGCCCAATAGGTTGGGTTAGAAAAGAATTTTGGTAGTCTCGGTTTATTT
>JAPKCQ010000278.1 GCA_026421165.1 Lewinella sp.
GCGGTAGCCAAATCGCTTACCCCTTATTTGTAACGCGAGAGCCACGCGGCAGCCAGTTCAAGAATCAAACATCAAGAATCGAGACCGCCTTGGGCCGCAGCGTAACTAATCGAGAATCTCCTTCCTGTTCCCTAACCTTATCCGGCCGTCTCCTTTCCGAACACGATGACGAGTCGCTCGCCTACGCCACGGTCTACGGCCAAACGGCGGGCCGTGGCATCCAGGCAGATAGCGCAGGCAACTTCGTATTCACCGGTCTCTGCGAAGGGAAGCAAGCCTTCACCTTCACCCACATCGGTTGTGACGGCGAAACCCTGACGCTTGATATTCGCCGTGATACCCAGATCACTGTCTACCTCCACCATCACGATAACTACACCGAAACGGTAACCGTCTCCGCAACAGCCAACGCTGGTTATTCTCGGGAGCTCGACGAGCGGGCTCCGCAGCAACTAACGGATGCCCTCGAACGCATCACCGGTGTCTCCAGCTTGCGAGCGGGCACCTCTGCTGCGAAACCGGTTTTTGACGGGGTTTTCGGTAACCGGCTTAGTGTGCAAAACAACGGCATCGCCCAGAGCGGGCAGCAGTGGGGAAACGACCATGCACCGGAGATTGACCCTTGGATCGCGGCTTATGTCCGCGTCGTGGAAGGTGTGGAAGCGCTGAAATATGCCGGGCCAACCGTAGCGGCAACCGTACTCATTGAGCCGGCGCCTTTGCGGGAAGACGAAGAAGCAGCGGGTAAAGTCGCTTACGGATTTCAGTCGAACGGTCGCGGGCATACCCTCAACGCACGCATCAGCGGAGGCGAACGGTTAGCCTACCGCCTGAGTATGAGCGGTAAGTACTCTGGTGATCAGCAAGCGCCGGATTACTACCTGGCGAATACCGGTCGGAGGGAAGGGAACCTGGCCCTTCAACTGGCTTACTTTCATAATCCGAAGTGGACGACACGGGCGTACTACAGTAATTTCAACGCGGGTATCGGCGTCCTGCGGGGTGCGCACGTGGGCAACCTGACCGATCTTGAGTTCGCTATCAACCGGGAGGAGCCGTTCTTCACGGCGGACACTTTTACTTACCGGCTTAATTCGCCGAAGCAGGTGGTTAGTCACCATCTGGCTAAGGTGGAGACGGAGTTTCGGCCAAACGAAGATCACCGCTTCACCTTCCGCTACGGTGGGCAGCTGAACATCCGGGAAGAGTTTGATGTGCGCCGTGGAGAACTTAACGACATGCCCGCGCTCAGCCTCCAGCAATTTAACCACCTTTTTGAGGGGGCGTGGCACCACGAGCTCGGCCCCGACCGCCACCTGGATGCGAACCTCCAGTATGAGTTCACCTTCAACGACAACGAGCCGGGGACCGGGGTATTACCGCTCATTCCTGATTATAACGCCAACCGGGCGTCCGGCTATCTGGCCTACCATCAGGAAGGGGAGCAGTTTCAGTACCATGCGGGACTGCGGTTCGACCGGCAGTTTTACGAAGCCATCACCATTAGCCGCGACTTACCCCGGCGGATTGAGCGATTTGAACACGTATTCTCTACCATCGGAGTGAGTTTTGAGCTGCGCCGGAAGCTGGGCAAAAGAACAAGTTTACGTGCCGGCCTGACCCTGCGCCAGCGTGCCCCTCAGATTAACGAACTTTACAGTAACGGCCTCCACCAGGGCGTAAGTGGAATTGAGGAGGGCGACCGAACGCTGGCCCCGGAGCAATCGGTTAAGCTGACGGCTGGCCTGCTCTTGGTAGGAGACCGCCTTACGCTTAACGCCGGGCTCTTCGCCCAGCCGATCAAGGATTATATCTTCCTGGAACCGCAACCGGACTTCCGGCTGACCATCCGCGGGGCGTTTCCTGTTTTCCTCTATCGGGCGGGCGATGCGCTGCTCTACGGTGCAAACCTGCGGGCCTTTTACGTCCCGCATCCGAAGTGGGAGTTCGACGGACGGATGGCGCTCGTGCGCGGGCAAAACAGGGCCGAAGAACAACCATTGATTTTTATGCCGTCGGATAATCTGCGACTGGGTCTGAGCTATGCTCCTGCTAGCGGCTGGAAATTCGCGGTGGACGGATTATTCGTTGCTCGTCAGACGCGGCTTGATGCAGACCAGGACTTTCTCGTTCCCCCGCCAGGGTACGCACTTTTCGATCTGAGCATAAGCCGGGAGATCGGTCTGCCCTCCGACCGTTCCCTGTACCTGCGCGCCGCCGCCCAAAATATTTTCAATACCCGCTATCGTGATTACCTCGACCGTCAGCGCTATTTCGCCGACGCAACGGGCCGTAATCTATCCGTTCGGATTAGTTATAAGTGGTAAAAACCATTCCATAATTTACGCCGTAATTCTGGTGACGGCCGCTCCAGGAGATAAGCTTCGTGCCACTCAGGAACACGAAGTATTCGACTTGTTCAACGATCAGCAACGTGAAACATACAACACCATCAAGGACCGCCGTAAAGCGGAAATAAGCGACCGGTAGCGAGGTGGACGGCCCAGAAGGGGAGTAGCCTGTTAGGCCTTTAGGGTTGTCGCATGTTGTTTGCTGGAGCCTTTAAATGTCTAACGAGCTAACTGCTGAAGGTCTAGCTTAAAGTCTGCGTCGCGATCGGCCCTTAAACTCATTATATTGCTCTACAATCTCAATCAGGTTGCGGTAGCGGAAACCTCTTTTGCCAATCTTCGAGGCTAGTGCAGGGCTTCTTCTTTCGAAGAAATCCTTCAGTGTTCTTCTGAATCCTGCGCGAGGTACCGGCAAAATTCTGCGTTCGCCATAAAAGAAATAATAAGTTGGGGGAGGGTTTTGGAAGAGGCTCAGCATACTATCATCCACCCAATTGTTGGACCCATCCGGAAGGCGGAAAAGGGAGAGTGCCCGGCCGGCGAACTCTTCGTGGAGGAAAAACCACTGCCCTTCGTGGAAACGGCTTACGAAACGAAAGCTGGTGCCTTCCTTACTGAAGCCAAATCCTTTGACCAGCATTGGATGAATAGAATAAACATCTCCAAAATCGTTGGTGAAGGTGATCAGGTTTCCCGTTGGGCTGTAGCTCAGGACGTTGAAGTAACCAGTGAGCTGGTAGTTGTCCTTCGTTAATAGAAAACCGCGCAGTGATTCGGCGGAGATAGAGAAAGACAATCCCAGGATAATAAGTAGTGATAGTAAATGTCTCATATTGTTGACCGTTTGCAAGGGTTAAAATGCGGAAAAGGGCTAAGTGGTTGTGTATCAGAAGGGAAAATTGTCGGCTAGGGGCTAGTAAAGGTGGTAGTAGGTAGTGCTACTGCTGAAATTGAGGTGGTGACTCACTGTTCAAGAAGAGGTTTCAGCGCAGCTTGCACTTCAAGGTAAGTGTTAAACCCCCGCCGGTAAACATAGCGCAGGTCTTTGCGGTAAATGATGGTTGTCGGTAGTGAGGCACTCCAAACCCGGTCAACGGTTTTACCCCAAGCCTGGTCTTCGTCGGTAAGGATGATAGAAGCGAGGTTGGGCGCGGCCTTCGTGAGAAAGGCGGGGATGCGCTTAATGGCGGAGTCTTCGGTGTCTAGGCTGATGAGTACCACTTTTAGTTTCTTGCCTTTTTTTTCCAGAGCCAATTGATTGAGGAGGGGTAGTTCTTCACGGCAGGGCTTGCACCAGGTTGCCCAGAAATTTATGACGTAGGTGGTGTCGGATTGCTGGTGGAAGAGGCTGGCTACGTCTTTAAACTTATCGTAGGTCACAGGGTCTTTGGCTGTACCAAGGAGGGGGAGGGGGGCGGAAGGCTCGGTTTTGCATCCCATCAGAATTAATAGCGCCAGAGGAATAAGGATTGTAAATTTGATCATTGTGGGGGCGATTTGGAAAATTTAGACAGTTTTTGAACAGCAAAGCTCCAACATAGTTACCTTCTTAACTTCGGTGCCCGGAACGGGTACCTCTTCTAGTGATGGGGTGATCGGTGGCCGGTAGGCGTCGATCAGCCCATCGCAATCATTAGGTTGGCCTGCTTGACCTGGCCCAAACAAGAATCCTTTTCTCCCTTGACCGACAAACAAAAAGCCTACCTAACCCACCAACGCCATCTCGTTCAACTCGAACGCGATGAGGAACGGCGGCTCCACCTTGAAGTAATTCAGGCAATGCCTCTTGTAAAAAGAGTGGCCAAAGGCTACAGTTGGTACCCGCTGCAGGTAGTGGAGACGGGCTACGGTATTGGTGGCCGACCGGCGGTGACGGTGGTCCGGGAAGGAGAGGAAGCCCACCAGTTTCGTTCCGGCACTTCCGTAAACCTGTTCACTACCCAGCCTTCGGTAAACGGGCCGCAGCGCAGCGGCGTAATCCATTACGTCAAAAAAAACCGGATGAAAATCGTGCTGGGCGGGGAGGACTTACCCGACTGGCTTCAGTCCGGAGGCGTAGGTGTAGACCTTATGTTCGACGAACGGACGTACGTTGAAATGGACCGTGCCCTGCAGTTATTGGAAACCTCCGAAGGTAGTCGTATTGCGGAAGTGCGCGACGTTATTATGGGGGTACGGGCAGCGGAAACACGACCGGTACCTGAATCAGTAGTAGCCCACCTAGGGCACCTCAACGAAAGCCAGCGGGCCGCCGTCAGGAGTATTCTTGGCGCGGAACACCTCAGCCTTATTCATGGGCCTCCGGGGACGGGGAAAACCACCACGCTGGTCGCGGCCGTCGGAGAACTGGTAAAGACCGAAGGCCGGGTACTCTTCTGTACGCCGTCGAACTCCGCAGCAGACTTGGTAACGATGCGCCTAGCGGAGATGGGCCTCGATGTTGTCCGTACCGGAAACATCAGCCGGGTTGAGGAAGAAGTGCTTCGCCATACCCTTGACATCCAGATCGCCGGACATCCAGATACCGATCAGGTGAAAAAACTACGCAAGGAAGCCGCTGAATTGCGTAAAAAAGCAAACAAGAAAAAAGGCCGTGACAAGGGCTTGGCCTATCGCGATGCTGGCCGCCTGAGCACCTGGGCCCGCCAGCTTGAGGACCGGACGCTAGACCATATTCTGGGAACCACCCAGGTAGTAGTCTGTACCCTCATCGGTGCGGCAGCCAGTATCCTGAACAACCACGAATTCAAAACGTGCATCATCGATGAGGCCGCTCAGGCGCTTGAGCCGGCTACCTGGATTCCTATTCTAAAAGCCAACCGCGTCGTGCTTGCCGGAGATCCTTTTCAACTGCCGCCTACGGTAAAAAATAGGGAGGCAGAGAAAAAAGGCTTCACGGAAACCTTGCTCGAAAAGTGCCTGCTGAAGGATACGCCCACTTCCGTAAAACTCAAATCACCCCTGCCTGGAGATCTCGTTCCGGCCCACGGAAACCTGTTGCAGGTCCAGTACCGCATGAACGAGCCTATTATGGGCTACAGTAATGATTATTTCTACCATGGGAAATTGAAGGCGGCAGATATCGTCGCTCAACGCAGCCTTCCCGGTGTCCCCTTAGCAGAGTCTGTAGTGTTTATCGACACCGCCGGCACGGGCTTTGAAGAAAAGTTGCACAAACGCTTCAAAAGCCGCTACAACGACGGTGAGCTCAATATTTTGCGGGAGCACCTTCTCGATCTACGGAGCTCTACTCCGCCGGAGGACCCCCTGCCTACCGTTGCCGTCATCGCCCCCTACCGTCAGCAGGTGGTGCAGGCCGAAGACCTGTTTGAGAGCGAATCCCGCCTGAACGATTTTAACATGGCCATCAATACCGTTGATGGCTTCCAGGGGCGGGAGCGGGATGTGGTCTACCTTTCCCTCGTCCGCTCAAACGAACGACAGGAAATCGGTTTTCTGTCAGATTACCGCAGGATGAACGTCGCCATTACCCGCGCTAAGAAGTACCTGGTCGTGATTGGAGATAGCGCTACCATCGGTAACGATCCGTTCTTTGCCGGCTTCCTTAATTATGTGGAGAAGCATGGGCTTTATCAGACTGCTTGGGAATATATGAAGTAACTGAGTTCGTGCGTCACTGAGTGGCTACCGCAGGTG
>JAPKCQ010000279.1 GCA_026421165.1 Lewinella sp.
CTTATTTAAAGATTTAAAGGCGGACGTACTCAATGATTTAAGGATGGACTTATTTAAAGATTTAAAGAAATGCAATCTTTGGTTCTTTAAAGAAAGATGGGTGAAAGGCCCCTGAGGTTGTCTTTATTTAAAGATTTAAAGAAGTATTTAAATCGTTGATTACCATTTTTTGTGACGGTATTTAGTGGCCTGGTGTACTTACCGAACGGAAGACCTGGTAGAAGCACCGGCGGGAAAGCGTAGAGAGAAAACGCACCCAATTGTGGTCCATAGGTTCAACACCGCCGTCGCCTGTATGCGCCGGGGTAGGGTAGGGAAGTTGGCCGTCTCCCTTACCGAGGGAAAGGTAACTCGCCTTGATCTGGACCTTAAGACTGGTATAATTATAAGGGAGAGCGAACTGGCCGACGTACTCGGCTTTCAGGTCAAAGCCGTTGTCGTAACGGCCAGCCGTACGCTGCTTCGTGCTGGCAGCTCGTTCTCCCCGAAGTTTTACTCGACGTTCCTAAGCTTACGGTTGTACCATCGGAGGCGGTGATCGAACCGGAAAATAATTTTATCCTCAAGTGTATTCTCGAGTTGGACGGTAGCATAATTACTTCTGATTGTAAGAACGATCAGGGCTTCAAGCTCACCGTCTATTTACTCAATCCCCAAATGTAAAATCCGGCCCCCACTCTGGTTAACCGGCGAGGTAGATTTTCCAATAACCACCCCGTCTTCAGGCGCAAAGTATTCCTGGAGGAGGTCGCCGAAAACGTTGCGTAGCGAAGCGATCAGCTGACCCGCTTTTACCCGCTCAAGTAAATCCACCTGAACCTGAAGCAGACCACCGGTTTCGGTGTAGACCCAGTAACTCTTCTTACAGATAATGGTCGGGATGGTCAGTTCTTCGATCTCGTCGTCCGTCATTTTGAGGTGGCTGAGAACGTTGTGGACGCCGACCAGGCCGCTACGAATGAGCTTTTTCTGGTAGACGCCGGGATTACCGACTTCAAGGGTGATGGCGGGGATGTCAAGATCATCCGCCGTACCCCGAAATGTACCATCATTAGGGGGGTTATGGACGATCAGCTGGGGGTTTTGTAACAGGGCGAGCTTGCGGGTGGACTCCTGGCTCATGTCGGCACGTACGTAATAGCTGTTCACCCGGCCACGGCTGGCGGTGTGGAGATCGAGTAAGTGATCCACTTGTTTCAGGAAGCGGGTGACGAGGCGGTAGGCGTAGACCTGGCTGGCGTTTCCGTCCGCCTTACCGGGCATCAGGTGGTTGATGTCCGAACCGTCGCCGAAGAAGCGTTGCTGGTGGTTGAAGCCGGGGATGTTGACGACGGGGATGGCCACGACGGTTCCCCTCAACTCACTCACGTCGATATCGGCAAAAAGGCGCTGGATGACAGAAATACCGTTGAGTTCGTCGCCGTGAATGGCGGCGGTAAGGCCGAGCACGGGCCCGTCAGTGGCTCCCCGGGCGACCATCAGGGGTACACACATCGGGTTGCCCATGCCGTCGGCCGCTAAACGGAGCCAGTAGTGGCGGATGGTGCCGGGAGGGGTGGTCTCCAGGTCGAATTTAAGGACGATGGGTAGGCCATTAAAGCCGGTTTGTAAGGTAGTCGTAGATGCCATTGATGGTTTGTTGAAGGATCGGGCGGCCGGTTTGGGCCTCCGCCTGGGGAAAACCCCCGATACTGTTGGTGTTGAGTTCGGAGAGGACGCGTTTGCCGTCGTCATCCATGAGGGTATCGGCACCGAATATTACGATGCCTTTTTCTAGTAGGGTAGGGGCTATGGCGGCGATCATGGCCTGCTCTTCAGGGGTCACGTCGGCCACAATGGAGGTGCCGCCCATCGCGACGTTGCATAGCCACTGCCCGGGGGCGGGAATGCGCAGGCTGGCGCCCAGTATTTTGCCGTTGACGACGAGGATGCGCTTATCTCCCTGGGCCACATTTTTGAGGTACTTCATGGCTAGGTAGTTGCCAGCTTCGAGGCCAGGTTTGGCGGTTTCGAGCCAGCGGTCAAGCGGTGTTTCCTTCCCGTCACGGTCTACTAAGCCGTTAGCGATTTTCACGAGGCCACGACCGCCGTATTCGCGTAAGGGTTTTAGTACGATGGGGTAGTGCGCGGCAAAATCCCTGACATCATCCGCACTTTGCACCCTGCGCACCGGCGCCGTAAAGTCCGAGAAATGGTATAGAAAGGCTTTGCTACCCGTTTCCAGAACCCCTTCAGGGTTGTTGATGACCACCGGCTTTTTCAGGGGCTCGGCAGCAGGTGCAAAGGAAGTTAGCCGCGCAAAGAAGTTGGCATCCGCCGGAGGGGGTAGCCGGAGCCAGACAATGTCCGTTTCGCCGTAAAGTATAGATTCTTTTGCAGCGGCAAACTGCGCGCCCGTCGGATCGAAAGCCAGGTCAGGGCTAGCAGTGAAACCCCGTAATGGAGACGTTAAATCGCCCCCGAAAAATGGTACATTTCGTTCGTCGGACCGGCTGGCTAGAAATACGCTATCCGTTCGCTCGTCCGCAGCCAGCGTACGGGTGAGCGCGTAAAGCGAGTTTTGATCGCTGTGGCCGGAGTGGTCGGTTAGGATTAGGAACTTCATCGTAAATTTCTGACCGGTAAGTTTGGAACTTGGGTTTAGATTTGTTCTTTAAGTACTTAGTATTGCACACCTACAGTGTTTTTGGCATTTGGTAGCCTAAATACGGTGTCCCTAAATGCTTTAGAGAAGCTCTGCGAGTAACACCTCATCATCATTCAAAGACTTAAATAGCCGCATACTGAACTTTCCTTTCTTGGTGAAAAGTTGCGCCGCCATCCGGTCAATTGCCACCGTGGAGAGCACCGTCTGGATGTACGCCTCGATTAAGTCATCGAGCCCGACGCCCATGCGGTTGAAATCACGGCGGTCCATCAGCAAAAGCCGGCTCACATCACTGCCCCACTCGTTGTCTCCTAGCTTTTTGGAGAGGTTGGTGCCGAGCATGGCCCAGGAGTCTTCGGTGCCGGTAAGGCGATCGGCCAGGGGCTCACGGGCGCGGCGGCTGTAACAGGCCAGCGGACGGATACCTTTTGGGGTAGAGCTGACCATCATCCGTAGGTCGCAGACGTGGGTTTTTCCGTTTTTGTTCGGGATGGTGCCTACGTGGTAGAACCGACCAGTATTGGTGTCGGAGCTCCAGGCATAGTTCCCGATCAGACTCTGAACGATGTAGCGATCGTAGTGGCCTACGGTTGCCATAAAGGCTTTCAGCTCCGCATCGTTGGTGATGGTAAAAACACCCTGCCCGGCGTTGGAGTAGGGGGTCTTGACGACTGCCTGGCCGCCCCAGCGTGCTACCCACAGGGGAATCTCCGCTTTGGTAACATCGCGGATGGTCTCCGGCGCGTGGATTTTTAGGCCGGTGCCGTTAAGCTCGCCGTTGAAGAAGTCGTACGCTTTGGCCGCGACCATTTTATTGCGGCCACCGGCGAGGCAGGCGACGATGGGGTTGAGGATCTTCGTTCGGCAGGTTAGCGGAAGCCGGTTCCAGGGTTTCTGGGTTACGTAGCGGAAGGCGGCACGCAGCGGCACCCACTCGTCGTCGACGTGGGCGTAGAGCAAGTCGTTTTCGACTTTTAGGTTGCGTTCTGGCGCTTCGTCGTAGTCGGTGATCAGTAGGACTTTTTCGTTGAACACATCCGCGATAACGGCGGCGTAGCCGGTCGTTTCCATCGGGTTCTTATCGTAGATCACCGCTAGGTGACCATCGACCCGCAGGCCGCCCTGTCTTTTTTTGACGTAGGGAAGAAAGGTTCTTTCAACAAGTCTACGGTAGCCGCCTTCTTCCTGGTGATCGTCCAGTAGGGGCATCGATTTTTGTCCGCTGGGGCAGCTGTTGTTCTCGATCACAACCATGCGGCGGTTGCCTTCGGCCGTAGTGGCGTGGATGAGGTCGGCGCCGCTCCAGAGGAAGTGACGGCACTCGTAGGCCAGTAGCTCGTGCAATTTCACCCGGTCGGTCTTCGGGTTTAGGTGGCAATACCTACTCACGATCCGCTCGGGAGAGAGGTTCATGAAGAAACTTACCATTGGGTGGATGGTGGCGTTGAGTGCTTTGGGGTACCAGTGCGCTTCTGCTTGGAAATTACCGGGCCTTATAACCTGGACGACTTTGTTGTGGGTCAATTTCTTCTTTGGTTAGGGAAGAGTAAAATTAGTCCCGGGCTGGGAAAGCTGAACGATTATTTTACCACCTCTAAGTTTTGTCCCTAAGCTGACCAGCGAATACTTTATTGAATGATCGCCCGCACCACCCGACGGGTACCCGACGCCGTACGGACATCCACCAGATAGGCACCCGGTTTCAGCCCCGTTATGTCTATTTCCAGTAGCCGCATACCGTGCCCTTCAACCTGTCGTTGGAGCCTGCCATTTAGATCGAATACGCGGACGCTTCCAATCCGGTCTCCCAGCGCATCAACTACGAAATTGTCCTGGGTGGGGTTGGGGTAAAGCTTGAGGTCGAAGTCTTGAGCCGGGCTGGTGGAGCTGGTGGTACACGCGCCGCAAGCAGCGGGACCACAATCAATTCCGGTTTCCGCTCCGTTCAGGATGTGGTCGCGGCAGGACCAGCCGGAGCGGACCACGGCGGCTTCTGCTTCCAGGTCGGCTTTTACCACTTCCTGATCTGCCGTGAGGCTGGCCGGCAGGAGGTTGTTGACTTCGAGGGAATCGGCGATCAGGTCGTAGAACTCCTGGGTACCGCTGTCAAAAGTGATGAGCTTGTACTGGGCATCCCGGATTGCCCAGCCGGAGCTGCTGGCGTTCATATTGGTTTGTACTTCGACGTAGTTGTAAGCCCGGGTAGCCTGGGCTTCCGTTTCGTCGGAGAGCAAATGGTAGAAGCTCAGGCTGTTCAAAAGCCCTCCCTGCACCTGCGTTCCCGCCGCCTCTAAAATCGTCGCGTGGATATCGGTTACGTGAACCATCGCGTCTTCCCGCTCTCCGATTCGCGTAACGCCCTTGCCGGTCACGATTAGCGGCACCCGCACGCCGCCCTGGTAGAGAGTGGCCTTGCCGTGCCCGTTGGGATAATCCTGCATTACATTGTTAGGCGTTCCGTTGTCGCCAACGAAGATGACCAGCGTGTTGTCTCTGACCTCTTCGCCTAAAGTGCTCAGCATCCGGCCTACTTCGAAATCGAGCGCCTCGATCATTGCGATGTATTTCCGGGCGTTGTTTCCGGTGTTACCAATAGAGTACATTCCCTCCGGCGGAACGTGGTAGGGGCTGTGGGGGGCGGCGTGGGCCAGCCAGAGAAACCACGGCTGGGCCTGCTCTCCGATCCAACCTAGTGCCGAATTGGTCAGCGCCGTAGTAACGTATTCCGTGGACAGTGCCGCCGTTCCGTTTTGTATCCGACTCCAGGCGTAGAAGTCGTCCACTCCGCCGCGCAGGAAACCGTCGTAGGTGTCCGGCCCATAGGTCGGTGGGTCATCCGCTTGCAGGGGGTTGGTGAGGTGCCATTTACCAATCAGTGCGTCGGCGTAGGCATTGCCTGTTTGCGCTGCCAGGTTTTTAAAAATCGTATTGTCTGAATCTGCCAGGTCGCCAGGTACGCCGAGTACACCATTTTTGACGCCATACTGCCCACTCATGATTGCCGCCCGGGTGGGGGAGCAGACCGGGGAGGCCGCCGCATTGGTAAAGGTGATACCGGCCGCGCGGAGGCTGTCTAGGGTGGGGGTTACCGCTTTTAGATCCGCTTCGTGGTAGCCGTTGAGGGGGTCTACGCCGAGGTCGTCGGCTATGATGAGCAGGATGTTGGGGCGGTCCTGTGCCTGGAGTGCTCCGCAGAGAGCGAGTAGTAATAGTATGGTTTTGGGCATGGTAAGGCAAGCTTGAGGTAGTTATACTACCGTTGGTTATATGAGGTGATTTTGTGCTCGCGAAGCGAGCTTGGCCTTTCTCAAGCGAGGCCAGTAGGGGCGATTCCTTGCGGTCGCCCCTACTGGGCCACG
>JAPKCQ010000280.1 GCA_026421165.1 Lewinella sp.
CCAGCAGTCAAAATTCACCAGATCAAGAAACACGTTTTATTTAATTCGCGTCCCTCGGCCACGTTTTGGGTAGTTTTCTTTACGAGATTAATAGGGTTTTAGCTTAAAGTATTTAAGTGGTCACTCACATGGGCATAAACACTAAATGCTAAGTCACCGCCGAAGCTCTTCCACAATATTCGCATAAGCCTCCCGCCATCCAGCCCATCCGTAGTCCTCTGAGAAACTAGAATTATGCCAAAGCAGCATGAATTCTCCGCCAAAAGGTCGGACGGCATCTGCCAGGTCAATGATGCTTCGTTTCGCCGCTTCCGGACCCAGTTTAAGGTAGTTTTTCATCGTTACTTCCATCGCCGCAAAGGGATGAACGGACAGCCAGGTAGCTTCTTCCCGCTCCAGGTCGTACCAGTTAAACGGCAGGTTCGTTCCCGCCCGCCAGCCGATGTCATCAGCGTAGCCCATCGTGTAATCATGGGTGATGCCCGCGTTGTGAAGAGCTCGGTAGGTGTCGGGCAACCGGAAGCGAAGAAAATGCTGACGGGAATGACGCACGGCGGTGCCGGTGATGGTTGCAAGACGGTCAACTTCATCTCGCAAAACGGACGGTTTATCGCTTGCCAGGTAGCTTGGGTGAATACCCACGGTATCAGTTGCTGCAAGCTCGCGCATGAGTAATTCCTGGGCTTCCGGAATGGGATAGGCATTGGGGTCTTTCCGGTCAGAATTATCAGCTAAAAGCCAGAACCAGACTGGGTTTAGTGCAGGTTCATCAGTGGCCGGCGGCGGTTGCCGAGCGGAGCCGAGATGCAATGAGCGCAAAAAGGCAAGGCTGTGGTAGGGGTCGCTCTCTGCCGGAAAGGCGAATCTTCGCCATGCCCGCTTGGGGTGGCCCGTCAAGAGGTCCTTCAATCCGGACGCGATGCCGCGTAGGCCACGGTGCTGCCACGCCCAGAGGATATCGATGTCGTAACTCGGCCGGAAACGCCAGGGGTGAACCTTCGACTGCGGAAGCTCCGGAAATACCGCCCGCAGCTTTCCTTCCAGCAAAGCCGACCATTCCCGAACAACTGGACGGTGGAGGTACCCGTGCTTCTGAGCATGACTCTCCGCTGCCGGAAACCTACCGTGCTCATCCGTGCTAAACGGCTGGTATTCTTCATAACGGGATAGATGGTAGAAGCTGCAAGCCAGGTAATCCGGCTCTCCGTTCATCATGAAAAAGGCAGGAACTTCGTCCGGAGAACTGACCACCAAATCTTCCGCGCTAGCGTCACTACCTTGCAGGAAAGAATGAGCCGGAAGAGGTAGGTAGTTTACGCCTTCAAAAGCTTCTGAAATTGATATTCTGGCGTAGCTGTCCGTTTCCTTCCAACGTTTCTGGTCCGTCATCAAGCGGAGGTCGTACCCCAAATCCCGCCCGATCTCTTTCAGTACATAGCGTAGCCGTGGGTGGCGGTGGCGGCTAAAAACGGGGATGACGGTGGGGGAGGGCATGGCGCTAAGGTATTGCAGTTTACGTGAAACTTATCCGGTAACCTCGCCGGGTGCGCATAACAGATTACAGGCTTCCTGGAAGATCGCCATATAAGCGAAGCTATTGATCATCTCGACTCCCCATTTCGACTTGCCCTGAGCGTAGTCGGGGTGATCGTTTGTGCCGTTTTGCCCAAAGTTGAGTAACCTGCAATTTGTTGTAGACCCCGGCGGGCATGTATAAGATGGTACGTGGTATGCTGGTGAAATATTCCTTCATACCCAAAACAAACCTCATTCAAACGCAATACCAATCCACCTGCAAACATTTAGTTAGCTGTAGACTTCTATAAGCTCTTACCTCAGCCCCGTTCAGATGAAACGTTACCAACTAAGCCTATTATTTTTTATTCTTCTATTGATTACTTCAACTGCCCTCGATGCCCAGCGTCGGGGTCGTAGGAATGACGAACCCGTCTGGCCGCCCCAGCGTGCCTACGGCCGGACCACTTTGGGCAACGCGCTTCAGAGCGTATTTCACCGGCATTACGACTTTTGCGGTTTTACGAAGCCGGAAGGGAGGCGGGACTATATCCCGCCCACGATCGACCGTTTCCTCGGTAAGCGAACCCTCCGCACCCGGGTTGAAAAAGCCGACATCAACGGAGGTAACCTACTGAGTTATATTTTTACCGAAGACGAAACTACCTACCCGCTGGAAAAGATCCGCTACCGTGCCGATCAATTACTTTATAACGCAGCAGACGGCGTTAACCTACTGCCCGAACCCCGGCCAGGTTTCGATGCTTTTCTCCTTACCAAAAACTGCAGTGGCTACCTCAAAGCGGCGCTGGACGTTGGCCTGAAACCGCCCTACGCCTCCTTCGGCACTGCCCTGGATACGGATAGCCGCCGCAACAGCACGGTCGTCGCGATGGCGGGCAGCTTCGTCAGTCCGCTCAACGATATCCTTAACGCCAACGATGCCCGCACCACAGAGCTGATGGCCCGCCTCTGGCGCTTTTACCAGGACAACCCGGAGTACGCTGGGCGCGCCTACTTTCTAACCCAGTTTGAAGGGGTTACCGTTAAGCACCTCACCGATGCTGCTGAGGTAAGCCGTTCCGAACAAACACTTGGCGTCAACGTAGCCATCCCCCTGGCCGGAAAGATCAATGCTTCCGTCAACCGCTCGCGGGCCAATGAAAACACCTTCGCTGGGACTGATTGGGAAACCATTGTTTACACCGATTTCGACGGACCGTACCAGCGCGACCGCCTCTTCGCCCGTCTGCCAACACCGCAAGACATCGAATTCTACTTCCGGAATGCACCAGTCGTTAGCGCGGAGAACGGCCAGTCGATGCCGCTGCGCGAAGGTGGCTCGCACCGGCACTCAGTCAACATCGACGGGTTACCCGCCGGCCTGGCCGGCGCCGGCTGGCGGATTGATAACCTGCGGGGTGGGGCTTACCGTGGAGCGCCCTCTCTGCAAGTGACAATTTCGGGCAACTCCGGACTCTCCTTCTTGGTGGGCGGTAATACTTCGCCTGACTTGTTTTTGCCCGATCAGCCCGGCGCCATCGCCAACGTCCCACTCTACTACGAGCTGGTGCTGCCCGCAGGGGGAAACTTGCCGGCCCTTCGTATTCCCGTTAGCCGTCGCATCCCCACGTCTTCGCATCCGCTGATGAACCTGTCCGGTACCCGCTTCGAGCTACAACGCAAAAACAACGGGCAGTACGCCTTTCGCTGGTACCTCACGCTGAATGTTAACGACGCGGAGAACCCGCTCGACCCCTCCGGTAAGTTCGACGTCACCGAGGTCATAGCTGGCTACGCCGAAGCGCCCGCTGATCTCCGTACGGTGGAAACCACTTTCAACCGTTTTCGCTCGACCATGACCGTCGTCCTGGAGACCAACGCGTCCTGGCCGCTCGACGTTATCGACGATCGGAATATGCAGACGCTGCCGCTTAAGGTGGAGGTTTGTATGCCGGTGAAGGACGGGTACAGTCTTTGCCGGCGACCTATTTCTGCCCGTTTGGCTGTGCCGCGGATTAAGACCTACGTTCCGGTTAAGCTGGATTGAAACTTCTGAATCGCTTCACTTCGTCTCTGCCTACGAATAATACGTCCTCAGCACTGGTCACTATCTCCTCAAACCAGTGGAGATCGATGACCTGATCGAGGCCGTAGTTACGCTGGAGAATAGGATAGAATTATTTGTACGGCGCGCCCCTAAGACTTGAATAATTCAGCCTGTTAGCTTTTGTAGTATTTCAACTGCTCTCTTCCCGTCTGCCCGGCCGACGAAGAGGTGATCATGGTGAAAGGCCGCCACCACATTACAACCAATGCTGTGCTCCGTCAGTGCTTGGGCGAAGGCTGCGGTAAAGCCCACGGCATCCAGCGCCGAGTTCACTTCCATCGTGATCCATGCAGCTACGTATTCGTACACTAAGTCGTGCTTATCGGCAATACTTTGTTCTAGAATGAAAGTGATGCCTTCACGTTCCCGAAACGACATCAATACATCCGTCGGGGGCAGCTCCGGCCACTCGGGTAGGGTGACGAAGACATAATTACCCGCCTGTAGCTTTGGCTGCGCGTACCGGAGAAGCTCACCCAGGCTGTGAACCGCCATGCTTATTTATTGCTGTGGTAAATCCCATCGAGGAAGCGGTAGCGAGCGTCGTTTTTGGCGTCGACGGCTTTGCTTTCTACATCGATGACCATTACTGGAGGAGTATCGTCTTTGGCTTCAACGGTTGGCCAGGCTGGAAGGTCGTTACCGTTGGGGTTACCGGTTTTGATGAAGTTGGCGAAGTAGCCCTTCATGGTGGCGGAGACTTGGCGGTCGTCTTCCGTCCACTGCCAGCCGGAGACGAGATGAAGGTTACCCAGGGCGTACTCGATTTCGCAGGCGTGGGGCGCTCCGATGGCCGGTGGGCGTTCTCCTTTGTCGTTGGCGGGGCGGAGCTTGGAGTAAAGGTAGCGGTAGACCGGCTGGTCGCTGTGTTCGCGGTGGAGGTCAAACCATTTCCAGGTGCTGTACACCAGCCAGTTGTCGGAGGCGAAGTCAGAGATGGTTTGCTCTAGTTCCTGGCCTTCCGCTCCGGCGTATAATTTTAGTGCTTCGTCGGCGTCGGCTTTCATTCGCTGCCTTACTACGGCTTCGAATTTAGCGCGGGTGAAAGGGCGTTTTCCCATGGCTCCAGCCCCCATTTCTGCGGAGTTCCAACCAAGTAGTAAGGGAACCTGGGCTTGCTCTTTGGCTTCGAATATCTCCGGGAGAGACTTGGGAAGTAAGTAGCCATCCAGTACGATGGGGAAGTAGGTATTGTGCTTGTTATACAGCTCGAAAAGCTCGGCGGTACTTAGCTCACGGAATTCCTCATAGGTGTACCCTGTTTTTTTGACGAATTCGACACCGATTTGCTCGGCTTCCGCCAGGGGGACTGGAGGACCGGTAGGGTTGATCAGCGCACCACTTTCGCCGATGGCTCCGGCGATGTTGTCGCGGGAGAGGGGAGAAGCCATGTGGAGGCTGGTCGACATGGAGCCAGCGGATTCTCCGGCGATGGTGATCTGGTTGGGGTCTCCCCCGAAGGCGGCGATGTTGTCTTTTACCCACTGTAGACCCGCCGACTGGTCCAGTGCACCGTAGTTGCCCGAAGCCTTGTAGGGTGATTCTTTAGAGAGCTCCGGATGGGCGAAGTAGCCGAAGAGGTTGAGGCGGTAGTTAACGGTTATGACGACGATGCCTTCTTTGGCCATACTTTCGCCGTCGTAACGGTATTCCGAACCATCGCCGGCTACGTGGCCGCCGCCGTAGAAGTAGAGGAGTACGGGGAGGTTCTTGTCTTTAGCTTTCGCAGGTGTCCAGACGTTGAGGTAAAGGCAGTCTTCGCTCAGGCCGGCGGAGCGGAAGAGCATATCGTCCCACATGTGTTTCTGGATGGCGCGCGGGCCGAAGGTTTTGGCCATTCTTGTGCCCGACCACTGGTTGACCGCCTGGGGTCCTCTCCAGCGGAGGTCACCAACCGGCGGCTGGGCGTAGGGGATGCCGAGGTAGGTTTGGATGCCGGTTTTATTGTCGTAGTCGCCTTCGAGAACGCCGCTGTTTACGACGGCGTGTACGGGGAAACCGTTGGGGTTTTGGGCACTGAGGATGCTGGCGATGGTGACGATGGCCAGGGTTAGGAGGAATGTTTTCACGACTTTAAGTTTCGGGTAAGATACGCGTCCCGACACTAAATGGAGCTTGATCGGCCGATCACTTTCTTGCGGAAATAATTCCGGGAAGTAGTTCGCTTACTTCGATAGTGCCGAGGAGCTTATGTTCAAAGGTCGAACCTTCCTGGTGAATGGCTTGCTCTCCGTAGGTTCCGCCCTGGTTCGGGACGGTATAGATTTCGAACTGCCGCTCCACTAAGTTGATGATCCAATATTCTTTTACGCCGCCTTCAGCGTAGGGACGCGAATTAAATAAAACGTGTTTCTTGATCTGGTGAATTTTGACTGCTG
>JAPKCQ010000281.1 GCA_026421165.1 Lewinella sp.
ACGAAGGAGTCATCCCTCTCTCTCCGCATTGAGATTTAGGAAAGAAAGAAAATCCCTTCTTATATTTCGCAATGTTCAAACTTTGAGCATGGCGATCACGACGAAGGAGTCATCCCTCTCCCTTCGCACTGAGACTTAGGAAAGAAAAAAATCCCTTCTTGTGTTTCGCAGTGTTCGAACTTTGAGCATGGCGATCATTATAAATAAGTCGTTATTTTATTTCTGAATATTAGGCGTTTAGCGATCGTTTAATCGGTCGGTATTACGTTTTTACAGTCAATAAAACGGAATTTTTCTTACCTTTCCGCACATAGTTGCGACAACTCATCGCACAAACAGCCGCAACGGCGGTTCAAAGTACACTTACACCGGCATTCGTGTCGGTAAATTCTCCTCACGCACAAACATTCGTTCAACCTAAATCTGGCTATGCGACATCTTTCCAAAGCACTAGCGGCTATTACGCTGGTAGTATTTTCCGCTGCCGACCTTGCGGCACAAGCAGACGAATCCTCCGGGTTTCAGGTCCTTAAGAAGCAATTCATCGATGGTGATTGGCGCTTCATGGCGATCGTTCTCGTCTGCCTTATTCTCGGTCTGGCATTCTGCATTGAGCGTATCATTACGCTTAACCTTGCTTCCGTCAACACTGACAAACTACTCTCCCGCATCGGTGAGCGCCTCGAAGAAGGCGACATAGAAGGCGCCCGAGAAGTAGCCAAATCTACACCTGGCCCTACCGCCAGCGTTCTCTACGAAGGACTACGCCACAGCAGTGACGGCCCCGACGGAGTAGAAAAGGCCATTGTTTCTTACGGTTCCGTTCAAATGGGCCTCCTCGAGCGTGGTCTCGTTTGGATCGCTCTCTTTATCGCCATTGCACCCATGCTTGGGTTCATGGGTACGGTAGTAGGTATGATCCAGGCCTTCAACCGTATCGAAACGGTAGGTGATCTTTCTCCAGCAGTAGTAGCTGGTGGTATTAAGGTAGCCCTCCTTACCACGGTATTCGGTCTCGTTGTTGCCATTATCCTTCAGATCCTGTATAACTACATCGTTAACAAGATCGACGGTATCGTCAACAGAATGGAAGATGCTTCCATCGCCCTGGTAGACATCATGGCCACCAACAACAGTTTTAAGGCTTAAACCAGCCCTCATTCATATAAATCCAATCATAGCATGTACGCATTTTTAAATAAATACGGTCAAGCGCTGGCTTTCGGGATTGGAGTGCTGGTTGTTGCCATCTTTTTGATCAGTATCTTCTCCGGCGACCCCGTCGAGATGGAACTGTTGAACTCTGAGTCTGCAGGCGCTGAGAAATATGATACCGGTGTATTCGATTTCGGTATCGGTATCTCTTTAGCGCTTACCGCTCTTGCTTTTATCGTAGCGTTGGGCTTTGGCATTGTCCAATTCGTCAGTGATCCGAAGGGTTCCATCAAAGGCCTCGTCGGTCTGGTGGCACTCGCAGTTATAGTCTTCATTGGCTACTCTACGGCCAACGGCGAAATCGCAGCGGAGTCTCCCGAGATTCAGCGAGCCATTGAGAAGTTCACGACGTCTCAGGAAACTACCTTTAGTGGTGGTAATCTGAAGTTCATCAGTGGAGCGATTATGGCTTCTCTGATCATGATCGCACTCTCTATCCTTTCACTTGTAGTGTTCGGTATCCGCGGTATCTTTAAGTAACCTGATAAAACTCCATCCAGACCATGGCTAAGACCAATACCAGAGACCGGATGAAAAATGAGATCAATGCAGGATCTATGGCGGACATCGCCTTCCTGCTCCTCATTTTCTTCCTCGTCACTACTACGATCGCCGAAGACAAGGGTATTCTCGTAAGATTGCCGCCCTGGTCTGACGAAGAGCCGGACATTACTAGGCTGAAAGAACGCAACGTGTATTCAGTACTCGTTAACGCCAACAACCAGTTGTTGGTCCGCGAAGAACCAATGCGCATCGGTCAGCTCCGGGAGAATGCTAAGGAATTCATCTCGAATCCTCGTAAGGTGGCGAATATGTCTGAATCACCGAAAAACGCCATCATTTCGCTTAAGAATGACCGTGGTACGAATTACCAAACGTACCTAGCTGTTTACAACGAACTGAAAGGTGCTTATGACGAATTATGGGACGAACTTGCCCGGAAACGTTACGGTGAACCTTATTCTGACGATATGCCTTTCGCTAAGCGTAAAGCTATCAAGGGAGAAATTCCGATGGTACTCTCCGAAGCGGAGCCTACCAACTTTGGTGAAGAGAATTAAATAATCACGGGCCGGTTCCGCTACGCAGTGTTCCGGCCCGTTTTATTTTTCTATCTCCCGCCAACCCCGCCCGGAAGGGCATCTTACAGCTGATCAAACCAGTTGTTAATCCAAATTAAGCATCAACCTAATGGCTAAGTTTTCTAAAAAGCGCGGTAAGGCAAGCCCTGCGGTTTCTACCGCTTCTCTTCCGGACATCATCTTCATGCTGTTGTTCTTCTTCATGATGGTAACCGTACTGCGGGATTCCGATCTGAAACTTTCTGTGAATACGCCGGAAGTTACCCAGTTGACCAAGCTTGATGAGAAATCACTGGTAAACTACATCTACGTTGGTCGCCCAACACAGCAGTACCAAAAGATTTACGGAACGTCTCCACGTATTCAGCTTGGCGATAAGATTGCTACCGTTGATGAGATTCCACTGTTCCTCGAACAGCATAAAGTAAAACTTCCTGAAGCCAAGCGCCCCCGTATTACCTCATCTCTTCGGGTTGATGGTAAAGTAACCATGGGTATCGTTCAGGACGTAAAAACAAAGCTCCGCAAGAGCAACCAGTTGCGGATCAACTACTCCGCCGGTAAGCGTGCGGGTGACGCTAGGAACTAGGTAGGTACAACCGCCTCGCCTAATGGTCAAAAAGCCGCTCTTTCCTTAAAGGAAGAGCGGCTTTTTTTATTTTAGAGTTTAAAGAGCCTATTCGCTCTCGTACTACCTTCGTATGGGCGATATTTTTAGCTACTGTTGTAGTGAAGCGAACCTTGATTTCGGCGGTCAACGTTGGGGCTATGCCGCTGTTGGATTAGTAATTGATTAAGATTAAGCACAAGCATCCCGAACCATGCAAATAGGTATTATCCTCTTCTATCTTCCTGAAAAAGGCTATGGTTACCTCCGCTTGCTGGATACACGGGAGGAATTTCACTTTCGGAAAAAGAACCTGATTTTGCATGAAATTAAA
Organism: Lewinella sp.; assembly: GCA_026421165.1. Classification (GTDB taxonomy): domain Bacteria; phylum Bacteroidota; class Bacteroidia; order Chitinophagales; family Saprospiraceae; genus Neolewinella. The sequence goes on from JAPKCQ010000281.1 coordinate 3,239, forward strand.
GCTGGAGACCTTGTCAGCTTCGAAATGAAGCAGGGGAGCCAGGGGTATTTTGCTGATCAGGTTCAGAGAAAGGGGATCGCCTGAATTTCGAAGCGTAATAAAAACCAATGTTCTTATTACTTGCGCTTAAAGGTAGAGAGCGCTTTTTTGGCATCTTCTGTAAGTACTAGTCGCCCGGAAACCTCTGCCCGTTCCTCCAGCAGCGATGGCCAGTGGTTCGTACCGTGCCAAAGGGCTTTCTTCAGCTCGGCGGTGGCCTGTAAGCTGTAAGTCGCCAGCTTGGTGGCTAGGGCGGTGGCTGCGGTGAAAAGTTCTTCATTGGAGGCAAAGACGCGCTGGTAAAGCCCCTTGTCTTTTGCCCAAGCGGCATCGTGCCATTCGGTATCGATGCTGAGTTCGGCGGTGGCGGCTACGCCCATCTTCCGCACCAGTGCAGGTAGGATCACGAAGGGACCGATAGCAATGGCCAATTCACTAAGCTTTATGCTTGCCGCCTCGGTGGCCATGCAATAGTCTGCGGCAGCTGCAATGCCGACACCTCCACCGATGGCCTTGCCCTGAACGGCTACTACAATGGGTTTGGTACAACGGCGCATCGCCAGTAGAAGATTAGCAAAACCCATGAAAAACTCCTGCCCTGATGTATTATCAGTGATGGCCAGTAATTCGTCGATATTAGCTCCAGCACAGAAGGTTCGCTCTCCAGCACTGCGGAGGAGGATACTGCGGGTTTCGTCGTCCTGTGAAGCTGAGTCAAGCGCAGCACTCAAGGCTTGTAGCTGTTGGGTAGGGAAGCTGTTGTGAGCCGGATGGCCGAAGGTGATGGTACGTACACCGGCGGGAGTGAGCTGGCTCAGAAGTTGGCCGTTAGGGTTCATGATCGGGTGGTTTGGTTGGGTGGGGTAAAGGTAAGTTAGGGGCTTCGCTTTTAGACTGCTGCGTTCTTTTTAGACGCCTTCGGTTTTAGGCGAAGACAGTGATGTGGTAGCTTAAAAGCGATACCTGAAAAAGCGTCTAACTTAACCTTCTTTGCACCTGCGGCCGCGCCCCTACATGCTGTATCTCCTATCATCTTTCGTGCTAAAAATCGTTAGTTCCAATAAACCGGGCTAATTTGTGCCTGATCATTTCTCCAGCTTATGAAGTACCAACACCTTACTATCCGCTTGTCACATTGGGTTCTGTTCCTGCTGTTAGTCGCCAGCCCCATCCACCAGACCGCAGCCCAAAAACTGGAGGGGATGGCTAGTTACTACGGGGATAAACTTGATGGGAACCTCACCAGTACGGGAGAAACCTACCGCAAGGCCGGGTACTCGGCCGCCAGTCTGGACATGCCCTGGGGTACCATTCTTGAAGTAACTAACCTTAGTAACGGCAAGACTACCCAAGTGCGCGTAAATGATTGCGGGCCTCACTCGAAAGGCAGAATCATCGACTTGAGCAGGGCTGCGGCAGAAGACCTTGACTTCATCAAGAACGGGGAATCTAAGGTCCGCCTGCGGGTAATCAAAACCAGCAACTCGGGCCCTACCTGCCACCGCAGCGCTTGGGCTAAAACGCTGAAGGCTCGCGGCGATAAAATACCGCCACCGCCGTCGGCTTGGGATCCTACCCAAACGGTTGGTGTAGTACCGGGGAAGAACGCTGTGCCTAGCCAGGCGGTAAGCCCTCGGTTACCTGTGCCAAATGGAGATCAACAGGGGTTGGCGAGTTACTATGTCGACCGCTTTCAGGGCCGGACCACCAGTACGGGCGAAGTATATGACCATAATAAATTTACCGCAGCCAGTAAGGTTTTTCCGTACGGTACACGTCTGGAAGTGACCAATATTGTGAGCGGTGCTAAAACGGAAGTAGTGGTAAATGATTGTGGGCCGCATACCCCGGACCGCATAATTGACCTTAGCCGTATAGCTGCCCAGCGCATCGGTGTTTTGCAAGCAGGAACCGCAATGGTTAGTGTTAAAATTCTCCATCAAGGAACGAAAGGACCAACCTGCAACCGGTCAGTATGGCTGAAAGCGCAGAAAGGAAATGCTATAACCTTGGACTCTTCAACAGCGTCAACGACTTCCGGTGGGTCAGTCGCGCTTGTACCAGCTCCAACGACGAGGCCCGCACCGATAACCGTTCCCGTCAAATCTGTAGACGAGCAGCCCGAAAATATGGTAGTAGCTTATGTTCTTCAGGTAGGGGCCTTCGGAAACCGTGAGAACGCCGACAATATGGTCGCCGAGTTGACCGAAAAAGGATTCTCGGATTCCTACGCCGTTACTGGTGTAAAACTAACGAAGGTTTTTACGGGTCTGGCCGAGACGGAAGAAGGTGCCGAGGTGATCAAAAAAGACCTGGTGAAAGCCGGTTACATAAAACCCAAAGTGGTGCCGACCCGCGTCTCAAAGAGTGAATTCGATGGCTCTACCGCTCCTGATGCCGACCCGGCAACTTACGGAGGTAAGAGTGTTGTGACGCCTCAACCTTCGGCGGAAAAGCCCGCAAAGCCAGAGTTCTCGCCTGACGACATTCTCTTCGGTGTTCAAATCGGCGCCTACGCAACGAAAAATAATGCGGTAAAGGTGGTGGCCGAGCTTAAAAGCTTGGGCTTCGACCCGGTGTACAGTGTGGATATCGGTAAGTCCGTCCGGGTATTTGTCGGTAAGTTTCAGTTTCAAAGCCAAGCTAGCGACGAGAAGGAGAAGGTTCGTATGGCTGGCTTTGGCGGGGCCTCGGTGCGTAGGGTGCAATAGGGTCTAGGGAGCTG
>JAPKCQ010000282.1 GCA_026421165.1 Lewinella sp.
GAGCTCGCTTCGCGAGCACAAAATCACCTCATGTACCCGATGGTAGTATAACCTTATCCAACTCTTCCTATTTTGCGGCATGGAACCCATCTTCACCAACGACGCCATTGTCTTCGGCCTCCTCATGGTCACCCTTGCCGTGATCTTTACTACCTCGAACAGCGAGGCTCCATTCTGGAAGAAATTCTACACCTACGTACCTACGCTACTGCTGTGCTACTTCGTGCCGGCACTGCTGCACTGGCCGCTGGGGTTGATTGCTTACGACTGGTATACGCCCGACCTGGCGGCGGCGCTGGCGGAGGTGAACCTGCTTATTCCTGACGGCTCCTCCTTCGGCGAGATCAATAAGCTGATTGAGAATGCGGGCTATGATACTGGAGATTACGCGGGCTTCAAGGGCCACAGTAACCTTTACTTCATGGCCAGCCGCTATCTGTTGCCAGCGAGTTTGATCCTGCTGTGTCTCAACATCGACATTAAAGGCATCATCAACCTCGGCCCGAAGGCGATCATCATGTTCCTGGCGGCGACTTTCTCGATCGTGATCGGCGGACCGATCGCGCTGCTCATCATTACCAATCTTTTTCCCGACCTCATCGGCTTGGATCCGGACCAACTGTGGAGAGGATTAAGCACGATTGCAGGTTCATGGATTGGTGGAGGAGCAAACCAGGCTGCTATGAAGGAAATCTTCGAGGTGCCGACCGGGATCTTTGGCCAAATGATTGTCGTCGATGTACTAGTGGCCAACATCTGGCTGGGTTTTCTCCTTTTCGGCGCGGGACGGGCGGATAAGATTGACCGGCTGTTGAAGGCCGACAACTCCGCCATCGCCGAGTTAACTGAAAAAGTAGAAAGCTATGCCGCTGAGGTGAAACGTGATCCGACGTCGCTCTCTACCTTCCAGATGATCGGCGTTGCCTTTGGTGGCGTTGCACTTGCGCACCTGGGGGCGGATTTACTCGCTCCCTTCTTCGCCCAGTTCTCCGATACGCTCGATGCCTGGCGACTGACGACCTTGAAAAGCGGTTTCTTCTGGCTGGTCGTAATCTCTACTACGGTAGGCTTCCTCTTCAGCTTCACACCCGCCCGTAAGCTGGAAGGCGTTGGGGCCAGCCGCTGGGGCTCGGTTTGTATCTATATTTTGGTGGCCACCATTGGTATGCAGATGAACATTGGGGATATCTTTAGTAACCTCGGCCTTTTTGCGATTGGTGCCATCTGGATGCTCATTCACGTCAGTATTCTTTTATTCGTAGCGTGGTTGATTAAGGCGCCGTTCTTCTACGTGGCGGTTGGTTCTCAGGCAAATGTTGGTGGGGCGGCTTCCGCTCCGGTGGTGGCTTCGGCTTTTAGTCCAGCGCTAGCTCCGGTGGGGGCCATTATGGCGGTTATTGGGTATGCGCTGGGTACTTATGGGGCGTTGATTTGTGCTTATTTGATGGAGGTTGCTGCTGGGTAGCTTAAAACGGATAACCGTGAATTAGCAAGTCTTTTCTCTCTTGTACTTTATTAGGGTCATTTAACTTTAACAAGCGTACGCTACCTTGGCCGGACAGAGACAATGGCTTCAGGAAACCAGTGGACTGTAACTCGAAGTGATGCTTCCACTCATCTTTTCTTGGGTTGTAGAGGTTGACGATTTCTTCCGTAGCGATGATATATGCGCTGATGTCTGTACCCTTTGCGTAGTTACACATAGGGCATGCAAACGCTAGGTTGAGAATGGTGGTTAATCCGCCCTGCTTCTCACTGATTACGTGATCGACGTGAAAAGGGTAAGGATAAATAAAGGCTGGGACCGAGCAATATTCACATTGTTCTTTGGCGCGTTCGGTAACTTCTCTCCGAAGTGGGACGGAGACGTAACTAGTGCTCATGCCCGAACTTTTAGTTCGCTATAAGCGCGAATCTTAAACATCGCTACGTAATGATTTGCCTGAAAAGTGGCTTGCACTTCCATTTGCTCTTCCAGTGTAAGATCTTCTATTTTGCTTTTGCTTATCAGATATTCCAACCGGTGAGCTTGTGCTCTGCTTGCCTTGAAATCAATGATCTCTTGAGATGACGGGTTGGTCACCAGAAAGTTCATAAAAGTATCTAGGAAGGTTTTTTCAGCAACCATGGTAGTCGATTTGTTGACAAGATAACGCTTTCTTCCCGGATGAAAGTTTTAGCCAGTGCTCTATTCTTTCGGACCAACCAAGACCCGCACCACCCCCCAAGGGCAAGCAAACCGCAACGGCAAAGTACCTCCCAACCCACGACTGATGAAGTAGGCCAGCTCTCCGACTCGCCGTTCAATAAAGTTATTCCGATAAAAAATACTATCCAGGATAGAGATCAAAGCCACGCCGCTAAAACACGAACTGGCAACCGTGGAGATGGCCGGTAAGGGCAAGGTGGCAATGATCTTTCAACTTGTCTGGATCAACGGGTTCGTGCAGGATGACGATGGATAAGGCACCCGCTGGTGGAGAAATGGAAGGGACTAAGCCGCCATGCAAATGTATATCAGTGGCCAGGATGCTAACGGTCATAGTCTTCCCTTCCTGCCAAACCACCTCGTGGCAAGTGCACAGTACTTTGATTCGGTCTCCTACAAAGATGAAGTGAAACCACGCCAACCAGGCCGCGCCGTTGCTAAGCACCAGCATACGGTGAAACTTGTCTCCGTTTTCCCGCAGCGATTGATGTGAAATACGAATTCATCGTAGCAAATCGCTACCACCGTGTAGGTCAGGACGGCGATGATTGGCACCAGGAACCAAGTCGGTTTTGTGCTTACCGTGGCCGCCATCATTAGAAACAACATCGGGACGCCGCCTAGCCCCAGGGCCTTTGCTTCCGTCTCTCGCTCTTTCTTCGAAATCTTCAACTTCAGCGGGTCAAGGTGATAGCGCCAATCAAGCACGCCAGCAAGAGTACCGATAACACAGTAAAGAGCAAGAAGGTGAAATTGCCAAAGAAATATCACGAGAGGATCACTGTGGACTAAGCTATGCTCGAAAGCGTACACTACAGTGTTCGAAACCGGACAGTTTTAAAAATTATATACTTTGTAAGTAGTTGGTTGTCAAGTGGTGTTCTTTCTGGCACGTTTCTGGCCCCATCATTACCATGGACCGTAAAATCGACAAATCAGCGATCAACAAAAAGCGCAACGGGCGCATCCTTAAGTGGGTATTCATCGCCCTGGCCATGCTGGCCGTCGTTTGGTTCGGTTTGCGGCTGCTGCGGCCTTCCGCCGATGAAGACAATCTGCGCTTCGCCGTAGTGGAAACTGGCGATGTGCTTAATACCATTAACGCTACGGCGCTCGTGCTGCCCGCTTTTGAAGAGCAGGTAAATGCTCCGGTGGCCACGACCATTAAGGAAGTGATTTTGACGGCGGGGACGCAGGTGCAAAGTGGGGATATCCTACTTCGTCTCGACCGTGATTACGTCGGTCTTCAGCTAGACGGACGTCGCGACCAGCTGTCCCTCAAAGAAAATAACATCGGTCTGCTGCAGCTCGAATACCAGCGCGACCTGAAAGAGCTGGGCTACAACGCCGAGATCAAAAAACTCGAGCTCGCCGCCGCCGAAGCCCGCCTCGGAGACGCCCACCGCCTCCTGAAAGTGGGCGGAGCGACGGAGGAAGAAGTCGAAGCCGCCGAGCTGGCCGTAAAGATCACTAAGCTCGAAGCAGATAAGCTCGACAACCAACTGTCCTACAGCCGCAACAGCCTCGCCGGCCGTGAGCGGAAACTGAAGCTGGAGGTAGGGATGGAGGAAAAAGAGGTGCAGCAGCTGAGTCGCAAGCTCCGTGAAACGGATGTCCGCGCACCACGCAGCGGCGTAGTTACCTGGGTGAACGAGAACCTGGGCCAGCAGGTAGCCGAAGGTGCACCATTAGCGCGCATCGCCAATCTTGGCCGCTATAAAATAGAAGGTACTTGCTCTGATCGCTACGCAGAGCAACTCACCGTCGGGATGGCGGTGGAACTCCGCCTTCCCCGCGCCAAACTCTCCGGTACCCTGACCGACATCCTGCCCGAAGTAACCGGCAACACCATCCGCTTCCGGGTAGAACTCGATGATTCGTCTGACGAAAACCTCCGCCCCAACCTCCGCGCCGAACTCTACGTCATTACTGAAAAGCGGGAGAACGTGCTTCGGGTGAAAAACGGCCCGGCTTTTCGCGGCGGTAAACGACAATCGGTATTCGTTGTACGGGGCAATGAGGCCATCCGCACCGAAATCCTCGCCGGCCTCCGCAACGGAGACTATGTGGAACTTGAAGGCGGCGTGAAAGCGGGAGACAAAATTGTGATTTCCGACACCGAGGAATATGAACGGTTGAGTCGCCTACAGCTCAGTAATTAATCCCTGAGCCAAGCGCTCTTATCCGTACAAGCAGACGTCCCCCCCCATCAAAATAAAAAACCATGACTCCCTATAAATTACCAGGGCCGATCTTACTAACGCTGCTCCTTACCACCCTCCTTTGCACCAGCGCCCGCGCCCAGGAAAGTGTCACCTTGGAAATACTACAGGAGCAAGCAGCGGTAGCAGCGATCGATGTAATTATTGCCCGCCAGCAACTGGACGCCGCGAAGCTGGAATTCGACGCCTTTGGCGCCAGCATGAAGCCCCGTCTTGACCTCGTTGCCAACTTCCCCAACTACTTCCGAACCAGTAGCGAAGTAACCCAGAACGACGGCACCGTGGCCTTCCGGGAAGTTGAGATCAACAACTCTTTCGTCGGCCTCTTCGCCCGCCAGCGCATTGCTTCCACCGGCGGAACCATCACCCTGGAAAGCCGCTTGCAACGCACTGATAACTTTGTGCAGGACAATAAATTCTACAACGGCTCACCACTGCGTCTCATTTACCGCCAGCCGATCCTCGCTTTCAACCCCTGGAAGTGGGACCGTAAGTTGCTGCCGATGCAAGTTACCGTCAACGAACGCCAACTCACCGCCGCCCGTGCCGGTGCCGCTCTGGAAGCCACCGATCGCTTTTTCGACCTCGTTTCCGCTGACCAGGAACGCCTCATCGCCGAAGTAAATAAAGTCGCCAACGAACAGCTGTACACCGTCGCCCAGGAGCGCTACGAACTCGGAAAGATCAACCGTGGAGACCTCGTACAGCTGCAACTTGAACTCACCAGCGCCGAGCAAAGCCTGCTGCGGGCCAAGCGCCTGGTGGGTGCCGCCTCCGCCGCCATCTACCGTCTTCTGGGCAAGGCCTACGATCGGATCCTGCTGCGCCCGCAACTACCCGAAACTGAGGTAAAAACTGACATTGACACCGACCGCGCGATCACCCTGATGCAACAACGCCGCCCTGAAATACTCGCCGCCCAGCAACGTACCCTGGAAGCCGAACGGGAGGAAGACCGCGTTCGCCGCGACCTCGGCCCCCGGATCGACCTCGAAGCCGGTTTCGGTTTCGTCCGCAACGGCGAAGAAATCGCGCCCATCTATTCCGACCCGAAGAACGAGCGTATTCTCAGCGTAAACCTCTCCCTACCAATCCTTGACTGGGGCGAACGCAAAGCCCTGACGAAGCGCGCCGCTTCCGCCCGTGGCCTTGCCGAAGAGATCGCCCGCCGCACCGAACTAGAGCTAGGGACTGAACTTGTACAACTTCTTGAACAGTGGAAAACGGTACAGGAGGAACTCCGGCTGGCTACCCAGATTAAGGACCTCGCTACCGAGCGCTTCGAGATCAGCAAAGAAAGCTACGAACTCGGCGCTATCCCGCTATCTCAACTCACCCTGGCCCAGCAGGCCCGGGACCAAAATACACGGGCCTACGCCAGCACCCTGCGGGCTTACTGGTTCACTTACGCACAACTTGCCCGGCTTACGCTCTGGGATTTTATTAACGACAAGCCATTAGGGAACTAGGGGCTAGGGGGCTAGGAACTAGGGGTTAGAGAACTAGTTACTAGCTCCCTAATTTCTAGCTCCTAGTTCCTAGCT
>JAPKCQ010000283.1 GCA_026421165.1 Lewinella sp.
TGTTAAACGCGGTGTAAGCCTTCGTGAGGTGAAATTCTCACGTACCAATCTGGTATCTGTAAAGCTCTTTTACCCCCAATTTCCGACAAAGACCCAAGTAAATAGTATTTTCGCACCGAATTTCGGGTCAACGACCTTTTGAAGCGTACGGGATCATGCATTCACTAATGATTTAAATCACCCCCCTACGGCCATCTAGATCGCTTGTACTTCGAAGACTAACAATCTTCTTAAACAAGTAAATCTTTTAACTTTTATGATTTCTACTATTCTAATCACGGTACCCCTTCTGGGAGTACTAGCCCTCATTTTCATGTTCATCAAATCAGCTGGTGTATCCAAGCTGGATCCCGGCAATGAACTGATGCAACGCATCGGCAAAAATATTGCTGACGGTGCCATGGCCTTCCTCAAAGCTGAATATAAGGTACTCGCTATTTTCGTAGCCGTTGTGGCTGCTATCCTGGCTTTCACTGCCGATCCCGCTACTTCCAGCGTCATGATCGCCGTAGCCTTCGTGCTCGGTGCAATCTGTTCAGCACTGGCGGGTTTCATCGGTATGAACGTAGCCACCAAAGCCAACATTCGTACAACCCAGGCCGCCCGTACTTCCCTCGGCAAAGCGCTCGGCGTTGCTTTTGACGGCGGTGCCGTTATGGGTCTTGGTGTTGTGGGTCTTGGCCTGCTGGGTCTCGGAACGCTGTTCCTACTCTTTAAAGGACAGTTCGCTGGTGACATCATGATCACCGATGCGACCTCCGCTATTGCTGCCAAAGCTGCTATGCTTAAGGTCATCACAATCATCACCGGTTTCTCCTTCGGTGCCTCTTCTATTGCCCTGTTCGCTCGCGTAGGCGGCGGTATCTACACGAAGGCTGCCGACGTTGGCGCCGACCTCGTTGGTAAGGTCGAAGCTGGCATCCCCGAAGATCACCCCCTCAACCCCGCCACGATCGCCGACAACGTTGGTGACAACGTTGGTGACGTCGCTGGTATGGGCGCTGACCTTTTCGAGTCTTACGTAGGTTCCATTATCGGTACCATGGTAATCGGTGCGGCGTTCATGACGATGCCTGCTTTTTACAATACAGACCTCAACGGCCTCAACGGTGTATTGCTTCCGCTCGTAGTAGCCGGTATCGGTATCATTGCTTCTATCATCGGTACGTTCTTCGTTCGCGTGAAGGAAGGAGGCGACCCCCAGAAGGCCCTCAACCTCGGTGAACTGGTCGCTGCCGTTATTATGCTGGTCGCTACCTTCTTCGCAGTTACTATACTGATGCCCGATAGCTGGACAGCTATCAACAGTAACGGTGTCGAGACGACTTACACCAGCATGGGTATCTTCTACGCCATCCTTCTCGGCCTTGTTGCTGGTTTGGGTATTGGTTACATCACGGAATTCTACACCGGTACAGGCAGCAAGCCAGTACAGGGTATTGTAGACCAGTCGCTGACTGGTGCCGCTACGAACCTAATCGCTGGCCTCGCCGTAGGTATGCGCTCTACCGCAATTCCTATCCTGATTCTCTGTACGGCCATCATCGGCTCCTACTACTTCGCCGGTCTTTACGGTATCGGTATCGCTGCCGTTGGTATGTTGGCCAACACTGGTATCCAGTTGGCCATTGATGCTTACGGTCCTATTTGTGACAATGCTGGCGGTATCGCCGAAATGGCCGGTCTGCCTAAGGAAGTACGTGAGCGTACCGATCAGCTTGACGCCGTAGGTAACACCACTGCCGCTATCGGTAAGGGTTTCGCCATCGGCTCTGCTGCACTTACGGCACTCGTTCTTTTTGCTGCCTTCATGCAAACTGCTAACCTCACAACCATCGACGTCGCTAACCCGTACGTAATGGCTGGTCTCTTCCTCGGTGCTATGCTTCCTTTCCTCTTCTCTGCCTTCTCCATGGAGGCCGTTGGTCGCGCTGCGAACGACATGATCCAGGAAGTTCGCCGCCAGTTCAAGGAAATTCCTGAGCTGAAAGCTGCGCTTGAAGTAATGCGCCGCGAAGGCCACGACACCGAGAAGTACAACGCTGCTGACCTGGCTACCTACAACGCTGCTGACGGTAAAGCTGACTACGAAAAGTGTGTGCAGATCTCCACCGAGGCTTCTATCCGTGAGATGGTAATGCCCGGTTTGATTGCTGTATTGGCTCCCGTTGTTGTTGGTTTTGCCCCTCGTCTTTTCGGTGCTGATCCTGTAATGGGCGCCCAGATGCTCGGTGGTCTCCTCGCCGGTGTAACCTCTGCTGGTGTTATGATGGCCATCTTCCAGTCCAACGCCGGTGGCGCTTGGGACAACGCTAAGAAGATGTTCGAAGAAGGTGCATCCGTTCAGGGCACCATCTACCACAAAGGTTCTGAGCCGCACAAAGCTGCCGTTGTTGGTGACACCGTTGGTGATCCGTTTAAGGACACTTCCGGCCCGTCGCTCAACATCCTGCTTAAGCTTATGGCCGTTGTTTCGCTTGTTATTGCACCGTTCCTGGTGTAATACTGGGTTGACAAGTTACTGAGTTGGTGAGTGGCTGCCGCACATTGGTGCGGCAGCCACTCGTCTTTTTGGGCGCAAACGCGGGATGCAAAAAGGGTTGAAAGCATGGAGAACACAAGTAAGTTTCACCCTACTCCGAAACTACGTCGGGTATCCTTACGTAGTTATTTTATAATTAATAAATACGTATTCAACCATTAACCTATGCGTCTGAGAATCGCCATCACGGCACTAAGCTTTTTCCTAGGCCTTCAGGCCATCACGGGCCAGGGACTCATCGAAAAGATAACCGACCTGATGGAGTTCAACCTGGGCAAGCCGCCGGTGGATTCCAACGGCTTTCAGACCAGGGTTGTGATTGCCCCGATAGCTTACTACGAGCCCAATACCAGCCTGGGCTTCGGCTTCGGTGCCAACCTCCTGTTCAAACCCAGAGGGGCCGGGGCCAATACGCGCACCTCCAATATTCCGATCGGCATCAGTTACACCTTAAAAAACCAGGTATTCTTCACTTCCGGCTATACCGTCTTTTTCCCAGAAGAACGCTGGCTGTTGCGGGGAAACCTGGATTACACCGACTTCCCCCAGAACTATTTCGGTGTCGGTAACGGAACGACGAAAGCCGACCGCAGTGCCATCACTTATCAACGCTTACTAGTCGAACCATTACTGCTGCGGCAGGTCGTACCTAAGCTTTTCGTCGGTGGTGGCTTTCGGTACAACACCTACTACAACAACGAGCTGGTAGAAGCAACGGACGCTCTACCCGCCGGTGCGAGCCTGCAGGACAGCCTGGGCAGTAAAAATGTAGGATTGGAATTCGCCGCTTCCTACGACAATCGGGACAACGTACTCAACGCCCAGAAGGGCATCCTAGTGGAGTTCACTCAGGGCTTCTACGGCACCGCACTGGGCGGAACCAGTATTTTTCAGCTCAGTAAGCTGGACCTGCGCGGATACCAAAGAACCGGCCCCAAAGGAGTGCTGGGCTTCCAGTTTTTTGGCCGTTACGGAGCCGGCGAAACCCCCGTTCAGGAGCTGAGCTATCTTGGGGGGCCGGAGCTGCTGCGCGGCTTCCCTGAGTTTCGTTTTCGGGACCGCTTGGCCGTCTTCGCCCAGGCCGAATACCGTTGGCAAACCTGGAAAAATATCGGGTTTGTGTTCTACGGTGGCGCCGGTCAGGTAGCTGCCGACGCTGCGGAGCTGGCCTTGCCGGAATTGCGCTATTCGCTCGGTACCGGCCTGCGGCTCACCATCATCCCCAAGGAAAACATCAACCTCCGGGTGGATTACGCGCTGGGGCTGGGCAAGAGCAACGGTAGTGGGTTCTACCTGGGGTTGGGCGAGTCGTTTTAGAGTGCAGATGCTAGAAGTAAAAGAGCCAAGAATAAAGTAGCCGATTGGAGGGTTCATTTAACTTTTCATAACCATTTACACCCTTTCCCGTTGTGCTCAGCAATGCTGCACGAAACAACAAAAGCCACCTCTTCCCCACCGTGGATGAAAACCACGCTCAAACTAGCCGCCGTCTACAACATCCTCTGGGGTGCCTGGGTGGTCTTGTTCCCGGAACATTTCTGGGAGCTGGTCGGTATGGAACCCATGCGCCACCCGATGGTCTGGCAAGGCATGGGCATGGTCATCGGGGTATATGGCATTGGCTACTGGTTGGCTAGCTACGACGCCATGCGCCACTGGCCCATCGTTGCCGTAGGCGGTTTGGGCAAGCTGTTCGGCCCGGCAGGCTTCCTCCTGAACTACGCGACGGGCCTCGTGCCCTTCGGCTTCTTCTACACCCTGATTACGAATGACTTTATTTGGTGGATTCCCTTTGGCCTCATCCTCTGGCGGGTTCATAAAGTTTACAAATGGCGACTGACTTCCTAGATCCACAAACCACCCTGTCGCTACGGCTGATGTCCGATACGGCCGCGCTGGTACTAATCTGGCTGGTGCAACTGGTGATCTATCCGGCTTTCCTGCATCTTCGCGAAGGTGACTTCAAGCGCTGGCACGTCACCTACACCCAGCGAGTTACCTACGTCGTACTACCCGTTATGCTGGGCCAGTTGGTGCTTTATGGCTCGCTGGTGTTCATCAATCCCCATTGGGACGTTTGGCTGAACTTAGCGCTGGTGCTTACCGCCTGGGCCATCACCTTTTTCCGGGCGGTGCCATTGCACGGCTCGCTTGATGTTGAGGACGACCACCTGACTTTATCCGCCAAACTGGTGTCCATCAATTGGTGGCGCACCGCGCTTTGGTCCCTGGTGTGGGGCGTATCCGTCTGGACCTTCTTATCCACCTAATTGGGTGGAGCGCCTCTGGTGCGACCGGTTAGAAGCAAGTACCTAAATAATATAGCCGTTACACCAAGACCGTCCCCCCCACGCATCTGTAGATAAACTACGCTACAATGCTCACCTCCCCTTTCAAACGCATAAGCTTTTTTGCTGCCTGCCTGACCACGCTCATCATGACCTTTGATTTGCCAGCCAACGAATTTGAAGATACGATTCCCCCACCTCCCGTACCTGAGCGGCCAACCACCAAGGAAAAAAAGACATCCGAGGAGTTGGGGTTTATACGCGAAGAGATGCCCTTATTTCCCGGTTGCGAAGAGATACCCAACTACCACAGTCGCAAAAAATGCTCTGACAGCCTACTGATGGCTTTCATCTACGGTAATCTACGCTACCCCTACTCCGCGTGGCGGGATAGCATCGAAGGAATGGCCGTAGTCTGCTTTGTAGTGGAGAAAGACGGAACGGTCTCTGACGCAAGAACGGTCCGTGACCCAGGCCAAGGCACCGGAGATGAAGCCCTGAGAATTGTCAACATGATGAATGAACAAGGCATCCATTGGACACTGGCCCGCCAGGGAGAAGAACTGGTGCGGGTGCAGTTTAGTTTGCCGGTTAAGTTTAAGATGACGGACGACATGTATCCGGGACCACCGCCGCCGCCAGTGACGGAACCAAGTATAATGTGGAGTTGTCCCGAAACGATGCCTTACCCAGCAGCTTGCGATAGTCTGAACAAGGTCGATCCCTTCGAATGCCGTAACGAACTCCTAAAAACCATCATTTACGATAACCTCCGCTGGCCAGCTTTATATCGTGACACCTGTGTAGAAGGTACGGTAGTAGTTTCGTTTAAAGTAAGAAAAGACGGTACCCTGACCGACTTCGAAGTTCGGCGAAGCATCACGCCTTTACTGGACGAAGAAGCCCTGCGCCTCGTGAAACTGATGGCCGAGCAAACCTCCCCCTGGGTCCCAGGAACGACCGGACCTGAGAAAAAGCCAGTGGAGGTGCAGTTTAATATGCCAGTAAAGTTTAGGCTCGAATAGCTACAGGTTAAAGGTAGAGGACCTCCCGGTCCGACTTTACGCCTTATAACCAGTCGGAGCTGGAGGTCCTCTACCTGAGAATGAACACTCTGCCGTACGTCCTCTGCTCCTTTAA
>JAPKCQ010000284.1 GCA_026421165.1 Lewinella sp.
TAGCACCTTTAAACGAAGAACTACTATCCATCTTTAAAAAAAGTATAGATATTGCCGTTTTGGCGATGCTTGGGCAAGCGGATATTTTTGCACGTGCAGCGAACAGTCCAACGATTGAAAAAATACATATTGATGCAGCTCGACAAAGTTGGAAAATAGCTACTGCCGAAGGCGAGAAAGGGGCTCTCGTTGAGCTAAGCCATCAGGAAATCATTGATTTAGTAGAAGCTATTATTCAAGAAAAGCTGAAGGCATACGAAGCATACAACACGATTAACCAAGCGGTGTTTATGCGTAACATCCAAGTATATTTTTCCAAAGTACCCTGGCCAAAAGAACAACAGGGATCGGATGCTTTGAAGAACCATTTTACAATGATAATGGTGCAGTTCGCAAGAGAACTATTGCTGACTACACAGGAAGAAGCTTTAAAGCAAGGTGCAAACCAACTTCATTATAAGCAGATGTATCAATCCGTTCAACTGTTTTTACCGCATACTGTCAATTACTTTGAGGATGTAACTTACTTTCCTAAGCTGGGGATAAAAAAAAGTATCGCCATCGAGGCCTATGACCTTGATGCCTTCCGAGATATTGGACTACATTGGCAATATTTACGATTTGTACTGCAAGATTATGGAACTGATATAAAATTACTGCCTGACCCTTTTGCCTTGGAAATTTACGTAGAAGGAATAGCGCAATTTGCTGTTTTGTTATTCAGAATGGCTGGTGAAGTCGCTGTTACAAACGAGGATGCTTATTTGCAAACCAGCCACCTTGATGGTGCCCTGCGCAAATTTCAGGGAAAGCTTGTAGATCATGAAAATCAGCAGGTACCTGAGTTTGTACCTCCAATTATTATTTCCGCTGATACCGATAAGGCAAAACCGACTACTTCTTTCGAGGATATTTCTGCTGCCGTTGGTTTGGATTTTACCCATCGTAATTCCGATTGGCTGAGTCGATTGATCCGAAGTTACACCGTTAAGGCTGATGAAAATATAGCGCGACTAGCCATCCCTCCCGCATTTGGTGGAAGCGGAATTGCCGCAGAAGACGTTGATGGCGATGGTTGGGTAGACGCCCTTTTACTCGGCGGCAGAGGTAATCGTTTATACAAAAACATGGCGGGCGAAAAATTTGTTGACATAACCGAAAAGGCAGGCTTAGCTTGGCAGCGTGCCGACGGTACTTTTGGTGAAGCCCGTCAACCTATTATTGTGGATTTTGATAATGACGGTCATCAAGATATTTTTATTTCTTATGCCAACGATCAACACCGTATTTATCGAAATCTTGGGGACGGAACTTTTGAAGACCTGACACAACGCGCAAATCTAGGAGGTGAGGGACTAGTAGCTGGTCCCGCTACAGTGCTGGATTACGACAAAGACGGGTTACTAGATATTTATATTGGCTATTTTGGTAACTACCTTGCGGGAGAGCTTCCTACACTCAAACGGCATAACAATAATGCAAGTCCAAACAAGCTATTTCGAAATAGGGGTAACTTTCAGTTTGTTGATGTATCTACTGGATCAGGGCTTGAAAACAGCGGATGGACGCAAGCCCTAGTACATGCCGATATTGACGGAGATGGTTGGCAAGACCTTATTGTGGGTAATGACTTTGGGGTGAATGCCTACTACATCAATCAGCAGGATGGTACTTTTATAGACCAAAGCGTAGAACTAGGGACCAGTAAACCATCCTATACCATGAGTATTGGGGTAGGAGACTTGAATGAAGACTTACACCCGGACTTTTATATTTCCAATATTGTAGTAATGGAAAAAGACGATAAATACGTCTTGCCTAATGAGGAAGTGACTGCTCATTTCGATCCTAAATCATTGGCAACTATGCGCGTGGTGGAAGCCAACGATCTCTTTTTATCTACGAATAAAGAATATGTAAAATCTGGCGTAGTTGACCGAGGGTATGCCGCTACAGGTTGGTCGTGGGACGCTGATTTTTTTGATTTTGATAATGATACTGATCTCGACCTGTATTGCCTTACGGGTATGAATGAATACAGCGTTTATGGTGAGGATAATCCTTACTATACTACAGCCGATGGAACACAAGCGGCGGTCACTTTTGCGACTAGCAATGCTGAAAAAAATATCCTTTTCGAAAATGATAAGGGCCGTTTAAATACCCGACCTGCTGATCCACTAGCCTATGAAGGGACTTCTCGGAGTGCTGCCTATTTTGACTTTGATAAAGATGGGGACCTTGACGTTGTTGTTAATGACTACCAGGGTAAAGCGCGCTTATTTCGTAACAATACGGCAAAGGATAATCATTGGACTAGCCTTCAACTGACTACAGGTGCTAAACAAGGTAACCGGGACGCTATTGGAGCGGTCGCTATAGTGACGTTGCCTAATGGGCAGCAATTATGGAGAGGAATTCATAGTACAACAGGCTATCTATCTGCTCATCCTAAAGCAGTACACTTTGGCTTGGGAGACGCTACGGAGTTTGATTTAGAGGTACGCTGGCCTAATGGAGAAGTAGCTAATTTTAAAGCTTTAGCGGTGGATAAGGCCCACTATGTTAGCCAGTAATAGCGGCAATATGTTTTCCCGGAGGCGTATATGGGTGAGTGTAAACCTGGTAGAGGTGATTTTCTTGGAAGAATTCACGCAGCTGGGTGGCCAAAAACTGAGGACCGCTGTCACCTCTAACTTCAATGTTGAAGCCTTTGGCCAACATGTTGGCTGGCTGTAGATGGGTTTCGGTAACCGCTTCTCAGGCCTGTCGCACAGCGGTCCATTTCATGCTGTACCCTACGCTCTAGTGCAGTGCTATGCGAGTGAACCTATCCAGAATGGTGAGCACGAAAGCATGACGGTGGTATTCTTCAATCCAGAACATCTTTATATCCACCTCCAAGAGTGTCAGTGCCTGACCCGTTCACGCTTTTCGGACGGGCCTACTTCTTTTTTAGCACCCGGATGACCAGCTCTTTTTCAGCTGCCAGCTCCTTGAAGTTGGCGATTCTCTTTTTTCTAGGTGACGAAGCTCCTTAAGCTGTTTAGCCGTTACGCCTTGCCGTAAGCCCTTTTCTCCCTACTCTTGCAGTTTGCGGCGCCAGACGTAATAAGTCGTGGGGTAAACTTCGTACTTGGCCAGCGTCTTAGTCACTCGTGCTAGTCAGTAGGTTTTCCCGATCTTGCAAGTTGGCTTAAACGACTATAAGCCATTAAATTAGTAGGGCTAGCCTTTGCGGCCACCTCTACTGTTAGCGGAATGATGACCGGATCGTTCGCTGAGCGAGCGGTGGTCTCAACATCCCGTATAGCCCTGAACATTTACCTCCTGTGGCCGACATGGGTATAAGCAGGAATAGAATTAGAAGGATACAAATAGGAGGAGTCCTGGTAGCGATGAAACTAGAAGTCAACGATCTTTCATTTTTTCCTGAAACCAATCCTTCCTCCATTCGTTTATGCAAGCATGAGCCATCAACACGACACCGTAAAGCCATACGGCCACGCCAGTTCCAAGAAAGCCGAAGTAGGCGAAATGTTTGACAGTATTGCCTCCACCTATGACCTCCTCAACCGGGGCACATCTTTAGGAGTGGATACTTTGTGGCGGGCGAAGATGATTCGTCAGCTTGATCCCGCCGCCCACAAAAAAATCCTCGACGTGGCGACTGGAACGGCTGATGTGGCCATTCAGACGGTTAAACGGGCCAATGTGGACCACGTAATCGGTCTCGACCTCAGCGAAGGGATGTTGAAGTACGGGCGTAAGAAGGTGACTGCAGCAGGCTTAGACGATCGAATCTTACTCGTCCAGGGAGACAGTGAAAACTTGCCTTACGAAGACGGTACCTTTGATGCGGTAACGGTTTCCTTCGGCGTACGGAACTTCGAAAACCTTGAAAAAGGACTGTCTGAAATGCTGCGCGTACTTCGCCCGGGAGGGAAATTAGTGGTTCTGGAGTTTAGCCGGATTACCTTTGCGCCGATTCGTTGGGGATTTAATTTCTACTTCGGTAAAATTATGCCGCTCATTGGTCGTTTACAATCCAAAGATCCCCGAGCTTATGCCTATTTGTTCGAGAGTGCGCAGGCTTTCCCAAGCGGTAAAACCTTCACCAATATTCTCGATAAAGTGGGCTACAAACAAACTGAATGCAAAGCATTAACTTTCGGAATTGCCTCCATCTATACGGCCGAGAAGTAGCCTTAACCCTGCTCTTAACCATCTTCCTTTGCACCAGCGCCCGCGCCCAATTTACTGGTGGAAACAACTATAACTTCTACGATTTTCAGAACAAACCGTTCTACTTCGGCCTGACGCTTGGGTTTAATTCCAGCCGCTACACGCCCTACCGGAGTGAGGAGTTTATTTACTCTGATTCTATCATCGGCGTCAAGAGCCTGAACGGTCCGGGTTTCAACCTGAACATGATCGCTAACCTGAAGATTGGGCAGTACTTCGATTTTCGTTTCCTCCCCGGCTTCAGCTTCGCCGAACGGCGGTTAAATTATACTCAGAATACCCGGATCGTCCGGGAGACGCAGGAGTCGGTACAGTCCGTTTTTGTAGAGATGCCGTTTCTTTTTCGCTATAAATCAGCTCCTTACCGGGACAAACGCCTCTTCCTGGTCGGCGGCGTAAAGTACAGCTTCGATGTGGCAAGTGAAAGCCGTGCCAAATTGGCGGACGGCAACCTGCTGCGGATAAGTCCGCACGATTTTCACATTGAGTACGGCGTGGGCGTTCAGTTCTTTTTCGACTACTTTATCTTCTCGCCGGAGTTCAAGGTTAGCCAGGGTATCGGTAATACGCTACTCTTTAACCCGAACCTGCCGGAGAGTACGGTGCTGGAGAAGGTACTTAGTCGGACGTTTACGATTAGCTTCCATATTGAAGGGTAATGAGTAGTTTATAACGGACGAACGGCTGCGCTCTTGGGGCACCCGAGCGTTCGTGAGGAGTGTTTGGTGATTACCCTTCGCTAACGCTTAAAGCACAATCTCTTGCCCGTTGCCTTAAAGCATTCCTAAATAAAAACGGCCCCGATACAAGTACGTATCGGGGCCGTTTTTGTGGCGGACGGAAGGCTTTTTTCTTAACGCATCACGTAATTGCGCATCCCCCGCCGTGCAAGCTCAAGTGTCGCTGCGTAGACGAAGTGGCCCGCAAATTCATTGATCGCATAAGACATCGGCTTGACTTCCGTCGGCCAGGGCTCTAAGTTCAGGGCGGGTACGACTGAGCCGTGGGTGCCACCATAGAACGCCAAGCCGAAGGGCATGCCCAGACTGGCTGTTATTTTTGGAGCTACCTCTGCGGCGGCTGCGTAAGCAACGCCGACACCGACTCCAAAGGTGAAGTGGATAGCCGTCGAGGCTTTTGCTTTCTCTTCGTCGGTTAGCTCACGATTGGCTACACGCTGAGCAATGATGGCTGGTGGGGTAGGAGTGTCGGCACTACGGACGGGGAAATAGTCTTCCCACACCGTCTTGGCGACTGTCGCGGCAAAGCCAGCGACGATGCCGCAGAGGGCACCTTTGAATAGGTTTTCGGAGGTCATGAGGAGCTTCTTATACCCGTCGAAATATGGACGGTCGTTTACAAAGGAGGGGTTTCTGGGCGTTCGAACAAGATACTATTGGTTCTGGTTTTGAACCTTTTGTTGTTGCACAGCCTCTTTATTTGTATTTAAGTACGGCTCAGGTACCTGAAGCAAAGGAAAGGAGGGCTCCTATAAGGAGTGTTGATTGCTCAATAACTTAGTGTTTAGCGTTTAGCGTAACGCAATTAA
This sequence comes from Lewinella sp., assembly GCA_026421165.1. Classification (GTDB taxonomy): domain Bacteria; phylum Bacteroidota; class Bacteroidia; order Chitinophagales; family Saprospiraceae; genus Neolewinella. Next base: position 5,795 of record JAPKCQ010000284.1, read on the forward strand.
CGTTCTGGTGGGCCATCCGGTAATGGTATTTATGGAGTGGCCCACTAGTGGACTGATCCAGAAGTTTGTTGTGTTGAGTCGAAGAGATCGTGGTACTGGTTCAACTTTAAATTTACGAGCATAGCCGTAGCTACGTGAAGGCGATTTAAAGTTGAACCAGGGCCACGAG
>JAPKCQ010000285.1 GCA_026421165.1 Lewinella sp.
ATGGCTAAGAATCGCCCAACTCACGTCTCCCGCCCCGTCTACCCCGGAGGCATTACCGCCATGAAGAAGTTCATTGCCGCCAACCTAAAGTACCCACCCGAAGCCATTAAGGCTAAAGCGAAAGGCACCGTAACAATTCGCTACGGCTTAGACTACACCGGCAAAGTTACCGACGTAAAGGTCAAGAAAGGAATCGGCCACGGCTGCGACGAAGAAGCCATGCGCGTCGTGAAACTGATGAAATTCACCGTTCCCCAATCCAACAAAAAAAAGGTTCGCATCCACCAAGATGTCAACATCCGCTTCAAACTTCCAAAATCAAAGCCCGTCCCCAAACCGGCAACCAAAAGCCAAACCAACATCACCTATACCCAAACCGAATCGGTGAGCGGTAAGGCGGCACACAAAAAACCGGAAAGCAGTAATTCTGGCGGCAATGGGTACAGTTATACTATTGAATGGTAGCCCTGTCTACCTCCCTCGCGCAGCAACAAATAGCTTATCGACAATTTCTTATCGATTACCCTCTATTTCTTCCGCCGGCCTCGTGCGGCAGCAAATCACTTATCGCTAATCGTATATCTCTCCCGCCCGTCACAATAACAACCCCTAAAAAAAGGTTACTTTTGCGGTCCCGAACGGACTACCTTTTAGCTGCGCTACTACCGCGTGGTCGAATGAATCGAAACTAATATATTTATGCACGTAGTTAAGTTTTTTCTTTCCCTCACCTTTTTCCTCGCTGCCTTTTCCCTGGCCGCACAGAAAGATAGCGACGTCCTGTTTACCGTTGATGACCAGGAGGTTACCGTCGGAGAATTTCGCTACATCTACGGTAAAACCAGTAGCGACAAGGCAGATTACCAAGAGGAAAGCGTAAAAGAATACCTGGACCTCTACGAGCGCTTCAAACTGAAAGTAGCCCGGGCAAGAAGTATGGGCCTCGATACGGTGAAGGCCTTACAGCGCGAACTGGAAGGCTACCGCCGCCAACTAGCCGATAATTACCTCGTCGGCAAGCAAGTAACCAATCGCCTCGTGGAACAGCTCTACGACCGCCGTAAAACGGACATCGAGTTCAGCCATATCCTCCTAACCTTCAAGGAGGGAACCCCCTCACCAGCGGATACACTCTTCCTGTACAACCGGGCAATGACCGCTAAGAAAAGCCTCACCGCCGCCAACTTCGCCGAAACTGCTAAGAACATCAGCGACGATAATTTCAGCACTTCCCGCGGCGGCCGCATCGGCTATTATAACGCTCCTTTCCCCAAAGGAATGCACCGCCTGGAAGCTGCGCTCTATAATGCCGCTCCCAACGAAGTCGTCGGCCCCATCGGCACTTCCCTCGGCTACCACTTAGCCATCAAGACCAACACCCGCCCTGCACGTGGCGAAATGGAAGTCGGTCATATCCTCGTCCGTAAGCCCGAAGGCACCGACAAAATGCCCGTGCCCGTACAGCTACAGTCCGCCCAGAATATGCTCGCCAACGGAACCGACTGGTCCGTTGTCGCTGCCAAAATTAGCGAAGACAGCAAAACGAAAGACAACGGCGGCTACCTTGGCTACTTCGGCATCAACAAATTCGAGCCCGCCTTCGAAGACGCCGCTTTTACCCTCACCAAAGATGGCCAGGTGAGCGATATCATCGAAACCAGCGCAGGCTTCCACCTGATCCGCCGCATTTCCCACAAGAGCGTACAACCCCTGAACGATAGCCGCCCTCTTTTAGAAGCTAAGGTGAAAGCTGATGGCCGCTTTGATGAAGCTAAAAAACAGATGCTCCAGGAAATTAGAAAAAAGGCCGACGTTAAGGAAAACAAAGCCGTATTCGGCCGCTACGCCGCTACGCTAGCTGATTCCACCTTCCTCGATTTCCGCTGGAAGCCAGACCCCAATGCAGAAAAGACGCCGCTGCTCGTGATCGGCAACGGTTATCAAGTAGGCCTCGAACAGTTCCAGGAATCCCTGCGCAAAGACAGCCGCAAACGCGTCAGCATGGGCCGCCAAAGTGACGCCGCCACCGTAGCCACTACGCTCTACGACGAATGGATAGACAAGCAACTGATGGCCTACGCCGAAAGCCGCCTCGAAGCCGACTTCCCCGAATTCGCCGCCCTCATGCGCGAATACCGCGAAGGCATCCTCCTCTTCGAAGCTACTAAGATTGAAGTTTGGGACAGAGCCAGTGAAGATACCACCGGCCTAAAGGCCTTCTTCGCCAACCACCGCGACGATTACGAGTGGGAAGAACGCGCAACCGTGACGCACTACGCCATCAACGCCAAATCTGGCCTCAACGTAGCTGAAGTTCTCTCCTTCGCCAAAGAAAATGGTATGGACGCAACACTCGATAAATTCGGCCGCGCCAACATTAATGCCACTACGGATGTCTACGAAATGGGTCGCCTGGCCGAAGTAGGTGGCCTTGAAGCAAAAGTCGGTAGCAGCACGGCTGTTATCAAAGACGCCCGCAAAAGCGTAAGCACCTTCGACAAAGTAGAAGCCCTGCTGCCCGCCCGCAAAAAAGAACTCAACGAAGCCCGGGGCTACGTTATCGCTGATTATCAGGACCAACTCGAACGCGAGTGGGTGCAACTACTACGCAAGCGCTACCCCGTACAGATCAATAAGAAAGTACTATCTAAACTCATCAAGTCTTGAGGATCCTCCCCTTGATTTTCCTGAGCACGGCAACGGCCGCGCTCCTCTCTTTGACATTTGCCTGCGGAAAGTCTGACCCCAACGCCGGTGATACCGTTCTGGCGCAAGTTCACAAGAAGACACTGCGGCTGTCCGAACTCGAAGGTATGTTCCCTGAGGACGCTACTACCGACGACAGCCTCATCATCCGCCAAGCCTTCATCCGCCGGTGGATCCGCGAAACGGCACTCGAGTATGAGGCTGAACGTAACCTACCACCCGACCTCAACATCGACCGGCTGGTGCGCGATTACCGCTCCAGCCTCGTTAGTAGTCACTACGAAGAAGTGCTCATCAGTATACGGCTCGACAGTTCCATCTCTCAGGAAGAACTCCTAGCCTACTACGAATCAAGCAAGGGCCAGTACCTGTTGGAGAAGCCGATCGTTCGCTGCCTGTTCATCCGCGTGCCCTACCCCACCCCGGAGGAAGATACGCTGCAACAGCTCTGGAACAACGGCAAAATCACCGACACGATGGCGCTCGAAAACTACTGCGAGCGCCTGAGCGAGATGGCCCTGCTGCGGCCCGAAGCCTGGTACTCGCTGGACGACATCGCCCAGCAACTACCCAAAGGAACGCTGACGGCAGCTAACGTGAACTCCAAGCGAGAATTCAGCCAGCAGGACGGTAGTAACCGCTATTACTTCCGGCTGCTGGAGATGAAGCCCCGCCTCGAGATTGCTCCGCTGAGCTACGTGGAAGAACAGGCCCGCAAGGTGATCCTACACGGCCGTAAAGCAAAAGTGATCAATGAAGCCCGAGAAGAGATTTTCGAGCGAGAGCTGCGCAGCAAGAATATCAAAATTTTTTAGGCGCGAACGCTGGTGCAGAGAAAGCTTTTAAAGGAATAGGCTCGGAGGTCCATTTCCCTTAGCTTATCTCCACGTTCTGGTTGCATCCCCTGCTGATCTAACCATTACTGCACCCGCGTCCGCGCCACCTGAATACGAAGAAATAAGCCCTTAACGGGCAGCCTTTAATATTAGAATCTATGAAAACGATTTTCACCCTTCTGCTACTCTGCGCCCTGCCTTTAGGCATGAGTGCCCAGTCTACCGTGATTGACCAGGTCATCGCCCGCGTCGGTAGTGAGTACGTGCTGCTTTCCGGATTGGAAGAGCAGTTCGCCCTGGCCACCAGCCAGACCAACGAGCCGCTGCCATCCGAAGCACGCTGCCAGATGCTAGACCAGTTACTGGTTAGCAAACTACTCCTCAACCAGTCTAAACTCGACAGTATCGAGGTGTCCGACAGCGAGGTAGAGGGCCAGCTCAGTGCGCGTATCGATAAAATTCTAAGCTATATGGGTGGCAGTATCGAACAGTTTGAAGACTACTACGGCCAGAGCATCACGGCCACCAAGGAGCAGTTCCGGGAAGACCTGCGCGAGCAGATCGCTACCGACCGCATCCGCCAGACGGTAGTACGCGGCGTGAAAGTAACCCCTGCCGAGGTGAAGGACTTCTTCGCTAACATCCCCAAAGACAGCCTTCCCTACTTCAACGCTGAAGTCGAGGTTGGCGAGATCGCCGTCGTGCCCGAAGCCAACGAGAAAACCCGCGAGGCAACCGTTATCAAACTTGAAGGGATTCGTGAACAGATCGTAGAAAAAGAACTCACCTTCGAAGAAGCCGCAAAAGAATACAGTAGAGATGGCTCCGCACAGGCCGGAGGCGACCTCGGCTGGACGAAGCGCGGCAAGTTCGTACCAGAGTTCGAAGCCGCCGCCTATAATCTCGACCCCGGAGAGATGAGCGACATCGTTCGCTCCGAATTCGGCTACCACATCATCAAACTACAGGAACGCCGAGGAAATTCCATCAAAGTTTCCCACATCCTGCTCAGCCCCGAGGTCACCGAAGAAGACGTGGAGAAAAGCCGCATCTTTCTCGACAGCATCGCCAACCTCATCCGTGTGGACTCTACGACTTTCAGCATTGCCGTGAAGCGACAGGGTTTCGACAAAGTACAGAGCTACAACAACGATGGCCGGATGACGAACAGCGCCTCCGGAGACACCTTCTTCGAGATCGGAGACCTCGACCCCGACATCTACTTCGCTATCGACGAGATGGAGGTCAATGAGATCAGTGACGTCATGGAATTCAAAGGTCCGCGCGGCGCAACGATGCTCCGCGTCATTCAGTTACAGTCCCGCAGCAACCCCCACCGTGCCAGCCTCAGCCAGGACTACGCAAAAATACAGGACGCTACCAAAAGCTCTACGCAACAAAATTACCTCAGCAACTGGATCGAGAAAACCATCGGCTCCACCTTCGTGATGATAGACGAACGGTACCAACCCTGCCCCGCTATCCAGAACTGGCTTAATGACAGCCGTAAGATCGTGGTGGAAGATAAGTAAACCTGTCCAAAAGACTACACATAAGAATGGCCGTTTTCCACTAGGGAAAACGGCCATTCTTATGTTCTACCCCGCAGGTAGGATGATAAGGACTTAGAAATACGAATTACGGCCTCGCTTTGCTTGGTCGATGCACGCTCCGCGTACGAGTTTACAATGCAGCCTCTAGGTGCGATACGATCGTTTCACCCTCTGAGAGCGCATCGTAAACCCGCAGCCAAAGACTACATCGACCAGGATAAACTCATACCGTTGCCGTGCCACATTCCACCGCACACCCAGGTAAAACCGTAGTCTTTAAATCCCGGGCGGCATCATCCAAAACGATGTCTTATCGGGGTCTTCGCTGAAAGCGAAAGGCTCCAGCGCCAGCCATTCGTTGTTATCGTCTAAGAACCTTTGCAGGTGGTATTTATCGACTTTACTGAAGGCGTCGCCGTGCAGTTTCTGGTAAGTTTTGGCCCGCCGAACCAACCCTGACCTACCCGTAGGCCGCAGGCTCAGGTCCGTCGCCGGTTGCTGGAAAACCTTCGCTACCGTAGCGGAGCATCAGCCTACGGACGAGATCATAGCCATCAGTATCATCGACGGACAGGAGACTACCCTGGGCTAAAAGAAAGAAAGCAAAGAGTGAGAATACTGCGTGTTAAAACATGGGTAATTTGCGGCGTCGTTTGATGGTGTTTTAGTAATTATACTGCTGTCGGGTACATGAGGTGACAAACGTGGCCCAGTACGGGCGACCGCAAGGAATCGCTCCTACTGGCCTCGCTTGAAGAAGGCCGCGCTCGCTTCGCGAGCACAAAATCACCTCATGTGACCGACGGCAGTATAGTATTGCGTTTCCACCGGCAGGTAAAGCACGTAATAATCCTTGG
>JAPKCQ010000286.1 GCA_026421165.1 Lewinella sp.
TAAACTTTTTCCTGCACCCGCGTTCTCAAAAAAAAAGTACTAGTCTGCCTAAAAGCACCCATCAATAAGGAGGGATGGGGTACCTATGGGGTTAAGTTAGTGTAGTGATCAAGCTAACTTTGTGATTTCAAGTAAATTACAGTAATGAATATTTCCATTTCCTCCGTCTTACTGACGGCAATCCTACTTATTTCTATCGCTACTATTTCCGCGCAGGCCCGTCTGAACCTATACACGGATTGCCAGTGCAATAAGACGCTGCTGAAGCAGGAAATCAACTACGTTAACCATGCTCTGGATCCTGCCAACGCGCAGATTAACCTCTTCATCGTAACGAATTATCTGAGCAATGGCGGCAAGGTGTACAACCTGAGTTTTAAGGGACAGCACGAACTGGAAGGCAATCAATTGAACTTCAAAGTACCCGTTACCGCCGTGATGACCGGCCGGGAGGTAGACGAGACGCTTACGCAGCGGATCAAACTCGGTCTGGCGGGCTTTCTGGCCGGCACCCCCTACGCCGCCCTGGCGGATGTAAAGGTCAACCTTGAAGAAGAACAGGAGATTGATGCCACCGAAACTCAGGACAACTGGAACGCCTGGATCTTTGAGTCTACCGCCCGCTTTAGTACAAATACGGAGAGCCGGCGGTCTAAAACCGAGCTGCGCCTAAGCTTCGAAGCCGACCGCACTACGCCGGAGCTGCGTTTACGCTTCCAAACCAACTACTTTTACCGCAAGCAGGTCGTGACCCAGTCTGACGGGACGGTGCTTACTTCTTTACGCCGCGACGCCTGGATGAATACCTCCGCGGTGAAAAGTATTAGCGACCATTGGTCTGTCGGCTTCTTCGTCAGCGCGAGTTCTTCGTCCTTTCGGAATATAGACTATAGCACCCGGATCGCTCCGGCCATTGAGTACAGCTTCTTCAACTATAATGAAGTACCCTTCAAGGAGTTTACGATTGCCTACCGCCTCGGCTGGACACACAACGACTACACCGAGCAGACTATTTTCCTGAAGGAGAAAGAGAGCCTTGTTCGCCACACGATCAACGCCGACCTGCGAATCCGGCAGCGGTGGGGCAATATTTTTGCTGGCATATCAGGCGGCCATTTCCTGAATGATGCTTCCAAAAACCGCCTTGCGTTGCGGGGCGAAGCCGACATTCGCGTCATCAAAGGACTTTCTTTCAACGTTGGCGGTAGCTATGAAATAATCAACGACCAGATCAGCCTGCCGCGTGGTGAAGCCTCCGTTGAGGATATTCTCCTCGGCCAGTCTCAGTTAGCGACCAACTTTGAGGCAGACCTTAGCTTTGGGCTTAAGTATACCTTTGGGTCGCTTTATAATAATGTGGTTAATACACGGCTTTAGCGTTCGGCAGCCAAATTGCTTATCACGTATTCTTTATCGCACATTGATGACCCTTTTTCCTGTCATCATCTCCTCAGCGACCGAACTCCACGCACGAAAGCTTTTAATTTTCCCCCGCTCGTCGATGATGACGACATAGGGTAAGAAACCTGTGCAATTAAGCTTCAGGCATGTCTTTTCCGTTGCCTGGTACATCGGGATGGCGAGATCGTTCTTCTCGATAATTTCTTTGATATAGTCACCTGAACTGAAGCGGGAAATGGCCACCAGGTCGAAGGTCTCGTGCTGGTTTTTCGGTATAGCTTGGTAGAGACTATCAAGTTTCAGTAGCCGTTCTTCGCCACGAAAGCCTCCCCAGAAGTACAGCATAAGGTCTTTTCCCGGCGTCCTTTTTACGGAAGTAAGGTTGCCGTCGGGATCTTTGACAGGTGCCTGTTTGTAGGTGAGGTTGATCTCGGCGGTGAGGGCTAATCCGCGGCCATCTTCGAGCATTTCGATGGTGATGGACTTATAGTCGTCTTCGATAGAGCGGAGCACGTACTCTTGTTTTCCGACGCGAAACACGGTTTGGCGGCTGATGGGGCCGATGCTTTCCATGTCCAGTGCAACCGGCATGGTGTCGTTACCGGGAGTGGTGAGTAGTATTTGGTCGGGTTGGGGCTCGTAGTCCCTAAAGTCCCAGTTGAAAGCAGGACCAGTGGTGTGGACTATCGCTATGCGGATACTGTCACCGCCCAGTACAACGTCCGCTGCCGGCACGTTCACCTTTACGCGGTGGTTGTTTAGTAGCATCATGACGTTGGTCTCCCGGTCGATAGAGTCGATCTGCCGTTCCCAGCCGGGGTACTGCTGGCGGGCGCGGTAGCCCGTGGGCGATTCGGTCATTTCGTACCAAATGTGGTCGCTACGGAATTTTACGTGAGGTCCTTCCTGGACGAAGGTGTCCTGAGCGTTCCACACCTCCGCCCAGCCAGTAGAATCTTCGATCTGGAAGTATAATTGCTTGTAGCCGTAGGTCAGGTTGTGGATGTTTTTATCCAGCTGGATTTCCTGAACTAGGGCGTTGGACTGAAAGTCAGTGGTGCAGGCGGTCAGGGTACATAGCAGGGTGGTGAAGAGAAAAATTATAAGGTGGGCGGGTTTCATTTGTGCAAGGTCGGGTCTTGGGTGTGAGTGGACAACTTCATTGTTGTGAATGATTGGTTAAATTGTGGCGTACAAAACGCCTTTCCATGCTCAATCGCCGCAACTGGCTCCGCCATTCTATTCTTACCACCGCTGGAGCCGCGCTACTCGCACCTACGGATTTAAGTGCTTTATCTTTCCGTCAGACAAACCTGCTGGAGCAACTTTCAGACCCCGGGACCGATGAAGGCTACTGGGAGATGGTCAAAAGCCAATTTACCTTCGCAGCGGGCCTTACCTATTTTAACAACGGATCACTTGGTGCTTGCCCGGATCACGTTGTGAAGGCGACCAACGAATTTCGGCGAACGCTCGACGGTTTTCCCTCCAAATACATGTGGGGCGGCTGGGCTGATGAGAAGGAAGCGGTGCGGGAAAAGGTGGCCAAGACGTTTAACGTCTCCCCGGAAACCATCGCCCTGATCCATAACACCACCGAGGGGATGAACCTGATCGCCTCCAGTATGGATTTTGAGGAGGGAGATGAGGTGTTGCTCAGTTCTCACGAACACACGAGCGCCCGCGTGCCGTGGAAATACTGGCAGGAAAGTAAGGGTGTGGTGCTCAAAGATGTGGAATTACCCCTCCTGCCGGAAAGCCGGGAAGAGATCGTCGATCGGTTTCGTCGGGCCATTACGGCGAAGACGAAGGCCATTTCCATCGTTCACGTCACCAACACCAACGGGATGCGCTTGCCGGTGAAGGAGATCTCCGCCATGGCCCGCGAGCTGGGTGTTTTGGTGGCGGTTGACGGCGCCCAGTCGATGGGCATGTTCCAAATCGACCTCGACGACCTGGGCTGCGATTTTTTTACCGCCAGTAGCCATAAGTGGTTGTTCTCGCCGAAGGGAATGGGTGTTTTTTATGCGCGGCCGCAGGTGCAAAAACTGTTGAAACCACTGATCGTTTGCCGGGGTTGGGAAGACGAGTCCATCCGCCGCCTCGAGAACTACAACACCCGTAACCTGCCAGAATTACTAGGCCTCGGTGCCGCCATGGATTTTCGCGAATTGATCGGTCAGGAACGGATTGAAAAACGCACCTTCGAACTCAAACACTACTTCCGCAAACTAACCGCCGAAGACGAACGCTTCGCCCTGAAAACCCCTGCTGCTGACGATCTCTCCGCTGGCATCCAAACGGTTGAGGTGATTGGCCAAAAAGTAACCGACGTCAAAGCCCGTCTGTTTGACGACCACGGCATCGATTGCCGACCGATGACTACGTTTGGCCTTAATGGGGTTCGGATTTCTTTGGCTGTTTATTGTACTAAGAAGGATGTTGAGCGGTTAGTGACTGCTTTAGGGTCGTCAACGTAATAACATAAAGGCTTCGCGTCACTAGTGCAAGCTCTGATCAGGAGCAGGAGCCGCAGCATGATAATCCCGGCTAATAATTCCAGCATATTTATCCAGTAGTTCCATGATCCGTTCTGAAGAGTCGGAGGCTATAATGACACCAACGTGCTGCGCTTTATCCATCTTCCAAACAATCTCCGCATCGTTGAAGGGCGTCATGTCCGGTCGCGCAAAGCGGGAGAGGGAGACTACTATACCCGACTGATCGAAGCGGCGTTCGGGCAGGTTGTACGCTTCACTCCGGGCTTTAGCAGATTCAAGTTTGGCCCATTCTCCCCAGAGGCTGATGCCGGTAGCGGCTTCGACCATTTCGGCGAGGTGAGCACCACCTACGCGGCTTGCGGTTTCCAGGAAAACGAATTCTCCGGATGGGAGCTTAATGAATTCGGTATGGCTGGCGCTGAACTGCATGTGGAATGCCTGCATTACATCGGCTGTGAGGCGACGGAGGTGCTCGGCGTCCGCATCGTTGTAGGGGACGCTGATGGAGCGGAAGATGCCACCGCCGTGGGCCACCTCGAAGGGCGTATCTAGGTAGCGGGAAACCTGGCAGAAAACGACCTCGCCGTCGACGCTGATGGAGTCGGTGTGGTAGACGTCACCCGGGCGAAACTGCTCCACGAGGTACTGACTTCGTTTTTCGCCGAGGCTGTGCACGACGCGCCAGAGCTCTTCAGCGGAGTGGACTTTGGTAATTCCCGTAGCACTGGCTTCTCCACGGGGCTTGACCAGGCAGGGGTATTCGATTGTATTGGCAAACTCGGTCAGTTCAATATCGTTGAACAGGGGCGAGAACTTCGGTACCGGAACGCCCTGGTCTCGTGCCTGAACACGCATAGCGAGTTTATCGCGAAAATAGCGGGCCGTCGTCTGTCCCATACCGGGGATGCGGAACTCTTCGCGGAGATAGGCGGCTTTTTCCACATCAAAATCATCCATGGCGATGATGCGGTCGATCTTGCGGCTTTGCATTAGCCAGGCGAGGCCTTTGGCCAGGTTGCCGAGGTTGACTGGCTCATTACTGTCGGACTCCATGAACATCATCTCATCGATGGCTTCGCGGGGCCAGCCGACGTGCTCGAGCCTTTTCATCGTCAGTAGAATGATGTCATTACCAGCGGCTTTGGCCGCTTTCAGGAAAGGGGCGCCCTTATGGTAGCAGGAGATGCATAGGAAAGTCATTGTTGGTTCTTTTACCCCCCGGACTTTGTCTAGGGTTACTATTGGATAATCGCTATGCGGTAGCTTGCGACAATAGGTGCTGCAGCCGTAACACTGCTACTAGACGAGGCTAGTGTTACGTTGAGTACTTACTTCGGTAAATTTAGCTAATGTACAGGGGGATTGTGCAACGCTCTTATTAAAACTTACTTTGCATCCTGCGTGCGCGCCTAAAAAAGTGCCTAACCTAAACCCAAAACCCTCTGAAGATTGTATTATTGTCATTGGTGCCGCCTACAATATGCGGTAGCCCTAAAAGACGAACTGACTAACGAACTAAAAGACTATACAATGGCCCTCGTAGAATCAACAATGCTGCCCATCGGCACCAAAGCCCCCTGGTTTGAACTGCAAGACACGATCTCGCCCGTAAAGCTAAACTTAGACGACGTCCGGGGCCCAAGAGGCACCCTCGTCTACTTCATCTGCAACCACTGTCCCTACGTGATTTACACGATTGACGAGCTGGTGGACGTCGCCATGAACTATGAGGACAAAGGCGTCGGCGCCGTAGCGATCAGTAGTAACGATGTTGATAACTACCCGCTCGATAGCCCCGATAATATGGAGGCCTTTGCCATGAAGAACCTCTTCAGCTTCCCTTACCTCTACGACGAAGACCAGTCGGTCGCCAAAGCCTACGCCGCCGCCTGCACGCCCGACATCTACCTTTTTGATGGAGAAGATAAACTCTATTACCGCGGCCGCCTGGACGCCAACCGCCCCGGCTCTGGCCTCGGCTCCGACGGGAAGGACCTGCGGGCAGCCATCGAATTGATGCTGGCCGGAGCGCCTGCTCCGGAGAA
>JAPKCQ010000044.1 GCA_026421165.1 Lewinella sp.
CACTAGGGAGGCTATTAGTTATTCTTGATAAAGCATAAAAGTTGAAAGGCTTCTAACGCACGCACCCTAAAGCTATCGATTTAGATAGTGGATTTACAAATGCTGATATCAATTGCTAAAGATAATAGCCTGACAAGGTAGTTCACCCCCCGGAATATAATTCCGGCCTCCTCTCCCGCGAATATCCATTGTGGACTGATTGCGAAAGAGAAGGCCGGTTTCAGCGTAAAAGTGCCCCCAGCAAGACTCGAACTTGCACTTTCGGTTTAGGAAACCAACGTTATATCCCTTTAACTATGGGGGCGAAAGGTAAGACCTTCAGGCTGTCAGTACTAACGCACTAACGCACTAACGATCTAAGAACCCGGCCGCAAATATAAGTTGCTTTACCGGAGAGGCAAACTTATGGTGCCTACTGTTTCTCTACCTGGGGAAAATCTTCCGTTGGGACGAAGTTCAGCGCTACGCCGTTAATGCAGTAACGCAGGCCGGTCGGCTTAGGCCCGTCAGGAAAAACGTGGCCCTGGTGGCCGCCGCAGCGGGCACAGGAGACTTCTACCCGCCGCATACCGTAGCGACTATCTACATCTTCTTTTACGTACTCTTTATTAACAGGCCCATAGAAGCTCGGCCAACCAGTACCGGATTTGAATTTGGTATCAGAAGTAAAAAGCGGTAGGCCACAGGCTGCACAGGTAAAAACACCGGCACGCTTTTCGTCGTTCAGCGAGCTGGTGAAGGAGCGTTCCGTACCGTCTTCGCGGAGGACGTTGTAAGCTGCGGGGGCGAGCATGTCTTTCCAGTAGCTATCGGGTTGATCTATTTTTTCGATCACGCCTTCTTCAGCTGGAGGATTGTATTTATAGTCGGATGTTTCGTCCTTGACGATAGCCTTTACCTCGGAGGTAGTTCTCTGGATCTTGGCCTGTGAATTACAGGCGGTGGCACTCATCAAAAAGCAAACAAGAAAGAAAGGAAGGAAGCGCATAATTACTATTTTTTTGAAAAACGGCCACGTGAGGCTATAAGTTGGGAAGAATGCGGTAAAATGTCAGATACTTAACGCACTGAGAGTAGATCCACCGTTAAATACGCCATTGTAAAAAAACGTCCCTCCCGTATCCCACATCATATCTTCCAACATCACTTCCGTCAACATTACCCAGAACCTCCACGAGGTAAACGCCGCCATCAGAAATTAGCACATTTGGCACATATCTACCGTCTCCGGCGGCAAGGTCATCGGTATGCTTAGGGACCTCCAGAAGATCAGCTTCGTCAATATCTTGGACAAAGGCAAGCAGACCATGGCGATGTACGACAGCCTCAGCATTGACCAGGTGATGACCAAAGACGTCGTCACCGTTGAAAAAGGTGACATCATTATCAACGTTGCCACCATCCTTTCTAAAAACGAATTCCGCGCCCTACCGGTTACCAGTGCCGAAAAATTGGTAGAAATCGTGACAACTACGGATTTAGTTGAGTACCTTATCGGTCAATACTAAATAGTCGATCTGCAAATTGATGCTGCCGGAGAACGCTTTATTCTTCGGCAGTTTTTTATTTCTACCCCCTGGATCGTTCCATAAATACCATCATCATAACCCCCAGTACCAACCTCGTCTCTTCTCCCTCTTCGAAGCCGGCGTTCTTTTCCAGGTCGAAAACGCGGCTGACCAGGTCGGGCTTTTTATAAAAGGTCGCTACCTGGGTACCGTCCGGGCGGGTGATGTTAAAAGAAGGATTGAAAAAGTAACCGGTGAGCATGCCTAAGATCGGGATTTCACCAAGAAAATGATCGGCTACGCGCACCCAAGGGTTGTCTTCCTGAATGAGTAAATCTTGCTTGCCGGCTTCGTCGTGAAGTTCGTATTCTGCCTTCCAAATAGAGCGGGCACCTTTGCGGACGAGGCGGCCACATTCCTTACCGTTGTCATCGGTAAAAGAGTAGCTGGCGTTATAATCGAGCCAGCGGTCGGCGCTTATTTTAAAGAGAAGGTCGGTTTGTGATTCTGTTTTGAAAACGGAGATATCTTCCTTCAACTTAAAGGCCTTCTGCTTCACGTACGCGATCGGCCGGCCCTCCATATCGATGACTGAGAATTGAGGATTAAAAACGCCGAATTTGAATTTTATGGTTAGGGGGTAGCTAAGGTTTTCCATTCTAGATATTTATTATTACCTCAATGTACGTACATTTTCGGGCGCGGACGCAGGTGCAAAGTGCGTTATTGAGTTCGTTAGTCACTGACCACGAAGGAGCTCAATATTTCCTACCTTACCCAAATGAAACACCTCCAGCTCATAGCCCTAGCCCTGTTCCTTTCAACCTGCTCTGAACCCGCGTCCGCGCCAGAAAATGATGCCATGCCGACAACGGAAACACCGCAATCGCCCAAGCCTGAACTTGACCTAAAAGCCGCCAATAACCTGGCGAATCTCCCGCTATCCTGCATCCAGCACGAGTACCCAAACAAGCTCGGGCAATCCTTAGCCAGCAAGGATGACCTCGGCGAACCCAGCAAACTCCACCCCGCCTTTTATGGCTGTTTCGATTGGCACAGCGCGGTCCACGGACACTGGTCATTGGTCGCCCTACTAAAGGATTTCCCCGCACTTGACCGCGCAGAAGAGGCCCGCAAAATGCTGTCCCAAAACCTCTCCACCGCCAACATCGCCGCCGAAGTCGCCTACTTCAAGCGCAGCACCGAAAAGAGTTATGAACGCACCTACGGCTGGGCCTGGCTCCTCAAGCTCGACGAGGAATTGATAAGCTGGGATGATCCCCTCGCCCAAAAACTACACACCAATCTGCAGCCCCTAACCGACCTTATCGCCCAGCGCTACCTAGATTTCCTCCCCAAGCTCAACTACGCCATCCGCACGGGAGAGCACCCCAACACCGCCTTCGGCCTAGCCTTCGCTTACGACTACGCCCTGGCCGCCGATAAGCCCGTGCTCCTAAACGAAATCGACAAAACCGCTCACCGTTTCTACCTCAACGACGCCGACTGCCCAATCAGTTGGGAACCCGGCGGTTACGACTTCCTAAGCCCGTGCCTGGAGGAAATCGATATCATGCGCCGTGTCTTAAACGAAACCGAATTCCACCCCTGGCTCCAGCGCTTCCTCCCCGCGCTCACCAAGCCCGGCTACGATCTGGCCGTTGGCGAAGTCTCCGACCGGACGGACGGCAAACTCGTCCACCTCGACGGGCTAAACTTCAGCCGCGCCTGGGTGCTATACGGACTGGCTAATCAATATCCCGACCAATACGGCCACCTCGAAAACCTGGCCAACGCCCACGCCAACTACTCCCTACCTAAGCTCGTTGGCGACAGCTACGAAGGCGGACACTGGCTGGGCTCTTTCGCGATATACGCAATGCGGTAATGTCATCCAGGAGCGGCCGCAAAGGCGCGCCTACGGATAATCAATTTCACATTCATACGAGCCCCCTACGGGTTCCCGTTATTTTCCCACCAATACTCATCCCCCTGCGCTCACCAAGAGACATCCTCCCCTACGGCCCCAACGCCCTCCTTCTGAACTGGGAGCAGCGCATCGACCCCGCCATCAGCGCCGGTGTCCACGCATGGGCTGCGGCAATCAGGCGGCACCCGGCAGTACGAGAGTGTGTGCCGGCCTATGCCTCTTTGCTGGTAAGGTTCGCCGCGCCCCTGATTACGGCGTATGATTTGCGGGAGTTCATCATCGGGCTACGGCCGGAGGAGAATGACCGGAACGGCAGCTTCCACCACCAACTACCAGTATGCTACGATGGTCCGGATCTAGAGGAAGCCGCTACCATCCTAAGGCTAGCTCCTGAAGACCTTATCCGCCTCCATTCTGACCAGGACTACCTGGTATACCAAGTCGGCTTCCGTCCGGGCTTCGGTTTTCTGGGCGAGACCATACCGGAGCTGGAAATTCCCCGTCGATCAATACCGCGCGCACACGTACCGGCTGGTTCGGTTGGTATTGCGGGACGGCAGACGGGTATTTACCCAAGTGACTCCCCTGGCGGCTGGCAGCTGATCGGTCGTTGCCCCTGCCTGCTCATTCGGAAAGGGGGAAACCGTCCGGCGCTACTACGGGCAGGAGATACGGTCTGCTTTAAGCCCGTCTCCGCCGCTGAATTCAATGACCTTCTCAACTCCCCTACCCCATGGCCGGAACGCTGACCCTCACCTGCCAAAAACCGGGAGGCGGGGCCTACATCGTTGATGGTGGCAGGCCCGGCCACCGGGCCATCGGCGTCGCTTCCGGCGGCCCGGCCGATGGCCGGGCGATGGCGGCGGCCAACCGTCTGCTCGGCCGCAACTCCCACGCCACCTGCCTGGAAACTACCCTTACCGGCGGCCGCTGGTTACTGAGTGGTAGCGGGCAATTCACCCTCACCGGAGCGGATATGAATTGGCAGCTTAACGGTCGTTTACTCGAAACCTACTCCGTTCTATTCCACGAAGGCGACGGGCTGCTTACCAGCCAACCTGCGCGCTGGGGGCTGCGGAGCTACCTGGCCATCAACGGCCACTGGCAGTTGCCCCAGGCTTTAGGCAGCGCTGAAACCGGCTTACCCGGAATTACACACATTGAGGCCGGTTGGTCGGTTGACATTAATTGGTCTAAAGCTTCCGGGTACCGTACCAATTTAAATACTTCTAAGCACCTTCCTGAAGACCCGTTCTCCTTGTTCGTCGTTCCCGGGCCGGAATGGGACTGGCTATCTGGACCCCAACAAAAAGCCCTGCTTTCTACCCGCTTTACCGTAGGAAACCGCAGTAACCGGCAGGGCATAAGGCTCGAAAGTTCGGACTTCCGCACCGTAGACCTCCCGTCGATGATCAGCTCACCGGTGCTGCCGGGGACGGTGCAGCTTACGCCTTCGGGGCCGATCCTCTTGGGGCCAGGTGCGCAGACGGTTGGCGGGTACCCACGGGTTTTACTCGCCGCTAAGCCGGGTAAATTGGGTCTTGCTTTTCAGGTTGGGCTTGGGAGGCCGGTTAGGTTCAGTTTAATTTTTCAGTAAGCCCGGCTTTAGCCGCTGCCTACTGAAAACGCCCGATTCACCATGTAAGGCGACCGGGCGTGAAAATTTACTCAGGTATAAAAGGGTAATTAGAGTTTGACGTCTTGCTCAATATCGGGTGATTTGGGGTCGGAACAAGTACAGATTATATCTATTGTTGAAGTAAGCTGGTACGCACGCAGGTTCAATAGCCTCATTCTACAAAACAAAGAAAAGGCAGCCTCTACTTTAAAGTTTAAGGCAGAAGCTACGGCCTATCCGTATTTCTAAAAACCTTTCTTTGCACCTGCGCCAGCGCCCAGAAGGTAGTGGGTAAAAGTAGCAGGTAGTGCCCGTCACGCATATCACACGGCACTACCCACTACATTCTACCGACTACTTACTGGCGTACAAGCCCAGCCCGGCCACGCGCCCGGCCAGCATCATCCAGCAACACCAGCACGTAGTAGCCGGCGGGCAAATGCTTCAAGTTCCAACCGTTCGCGGCGCTTGCGTAGTTCGTCCGCGCCAACTCCCGGCCGTAGAGGTCGGTAACGGTAAGCACATCATCATAAGCTACGTCTGTAGCAGGAATGTATATGGTCAGAAGACCATCCGTCGGGTTCGGGAATACGGATAAGGCAACCTGCTGGGCGCGTGCCGCACGGGTACTCACCGGCAGGCCATCCTTGGAGATCACGTGGCGGCTGACGTTGGTGATGATCGGCTCGTTGAAGTCGAAGTAGATCGCCGCATCGTTCAGGATGATGTCTCCGACAACAAGCGACGGATCGTGGTCGATGCTGAAATTAACGACGCCCTGGCTACCGGCGAGGTTCCTTGAACTGTCGGGCAGTAGGATATTCTCGAACACGAAAGTCAGCACCCGGTGAGTATCCAGAGTTACGGTGTAGTCGTGGCTAGCCGACTCAAACTTGAGCGTAGACAGGTCCAGCGATTCAGCAATGGTATCACGAATCACGACGGTAAAGGCCGTATCCGTACCCGTATTCTGGAAGCGGATGGCGTAATCTAGCCGTGTACCGGAAAAAATATTGTCCCCCTCAAAACCGAGCGGGTAACCGTTCTTATCGTTGGGGTCATAGCTGCCCACGTTTTCGCGACAAACTACGGAGCTCGTCCGTTGCCCGTTGGTCAGCGGCAGGATGTTGGTAAAGCCGGTACTAAAGGTGTTACCACCGACAATCTGACAACCTTCAATTACGGCCGTTGGCATGGAATCCGCGGGGGCGAACGGCTCCTGGTTCGTAATCAAATGGTACGTACCGCCGGTAGTTGGCACTGCGATCTGCATCGTCTCGTTGGACTCCAGCAAACCGTTGATGAAGGGTGTTGGAGAAAGCATGATGCCATCTTCAACGATGATGTAGCTAAGCGGGATACTCATCTGCTGCTCACCAATATTGGTCACGAGGAAGGTCACGCTGTCGCCGTCACAGCCCAGGGCATCGACGGTGAGGAGGGCACCATCCCAGTTCTCGGTCTCTCCGCAGGGCTCGTCGGGCTTGATGTCCGATTCGATGCAGTGACTCTGGCCGAGGTTGGCGTCGCAACTCACGATGAAGCTGAAGAAGACTTGGCCCGATGCGAAGGGCGGCAGGTCTCCTAACTGGAAAGTATAGGTATTGCCATCACGGGTGAAGCTGGCGTTGGCAGTCACGTTCGTGAAGAAATCATCGAGCGTAACCACCAGTTCGGCGTTGTTAGCAGTAACCGCACCTACGTTTTCGTACGCAACCCAGGCGTTGGAGCTGAAGCAGCGGCGCAGGAAGGGTATCGAAACATCGGTCGTCAGCTGCGGGCACTGCTCCGTAACGGGCAGGAACACGTTGACGCCGGTAACGAGGCTGTTGCCCAGCGTTACGGATACGGGCGGAGAACAGGTTCCGAAAGGAGCTCCAGGGTTGAGGGTTGGTTCAATCACGTAGGTACCGAGCGGAAGTTCGGCACTCCAGTTGCCCTGGGCGTCGGTCAGTGCGTAGTATACTGCACCGGAAGCATCGGTGAGCATGATGACGTAACTCGGCACCGGTGTGTCCTCCGCGTCGAGGTCACAGTCTGCTGCCTGGTCGATCCACAGGTTGCCGGAGATGCTGCTACAACCGAGGAAGTCTTCCACAAAAAGGCTACGCACAATGGTGTCACAGGCGGTCGTAATCGTTACTTGGTAGAGCCCGGGGAACGGGCTACAGATGAAGCGGAAAGGATCCTCATTGGCAGATTCGTTGAATTCCTCGTTTGGTCCTTCCCAAACGATGGTGAAGTCTAGTTCGGAGCTCGAGTTCAGGTTGGTTTCTAAGCCAAAGCAGGTCTGTTCGCCACAGGTGGAATCCTGGTTAAATTCAAAGAGTTCGATGAACTGATCGTCTAGGTTATTGCTATTGACGGTTACGAAGCCAGAGATCAAACAATTATTGCTATTAAACGCCTCCATCTGGTAGAACCCAGTACGGGTGGCGTAGAAGGATGGCCCGTCGATGACTTCGTTCTGGTTACCGAACCAGCGGTAGGTGAAGCCTTCAATGATCGTATCCGGGGTAACCAATACGGAGTTGGCATCGCAGGGGATGACGAATTCGGCCTGGAAGAAGGAGAGGCTGTCTTCGCCAAACCCTTGTACGAAGACCTCGGCTTCTCCTTGGCACCCATTGACCGGGTCAGTCACTAATACTTGGTAATCTTCGCCATTCACCACGTTGAAGATCGACTGGGTGTTTTCACCGGTAGACCATTCGTAGATGTACTCCACTCCGTCGCTGCCAAACGCATCAGCGGTCAGCGTAACGCCTACACCGCCAAAACATGTGTTGCCTTCCTGGGAGATCCTAACGTCCAGAAAGACTGCGTCGTTTACCGCATAAAATGTACTAGCCATGCAGCCTTCAGCATTGCTCACGATTACACTGATGGTACCCGGGATAATGTCTCCGAAGATGAATAGGCCCGGTCCGTCAACCTCTACACTGTCCAGAGAAGTACCCGAGTTGATTTCCGTTAGCTGTATCGTTACGGGGTAGCTATTGCTGGTAACATCGACCGCAAGCACTTGGGCGACGTTACAAGCGAACTCGGTACCAAAAGCGTTTACCGATAAGCTGTCACAAGCTACAGATCCCCATCCTGCATCGAGGTCTGTACGGGTTTGTCCGGGTTCCAAACCGAACAAGAAAGTAGAGCTGTTGGTGCGCTGGAAGTCACTATCAATCTCCTGGCTATTGCCATTGCTTTGAACGGTAAGCGAAAGGCCTTCGCCGCCTTCAATCACCATCAGGTATTCTCCTGCAAGCAAGCCGGTAAAGCGGAAGATGCCGTTGTCGTCGGTTTCGGCAGATTGACTGTTTTGGTCGTTTGCACTGATCAGGCTTACTACTCCACTCACGGGAGTGTCTTCATTTTCGTCCTGTAGGCCATTGTTGTTCGCGTCCAGCCAGCTGCGGCCTACGATGGAGGAACAGGCGTGGGCCTCGGCGAAGAATTCCGTTTCGGCAAAACAGCCATTGGCATCGGTCATAGTTACGAGGTATTCTCCCTCGTCAAAAAAGCTAGTATAGACCGGTACGTCTGGTGAAAGGGTAACAAAGGTTGTGTCTCCAAAAATTCCAAAAATTTGTACTTCTACCGGCCAGATGGGGTTGCGGGGATTGAGGGTCCAGGTCTCGCCGCTTTCACAGAACTCCACTTCATTTCGTTCGGCGTTTGCGTCGAAGATGGCGCAGTTAGGTCCACAATCTCCTTCAATCCGGTCAATCACCGTGAAGCAGGCGCCGTTGGTAACGTCCTGAAAGAGGACGTTTTCGATGAATTCGCCAGGGAAAGGGCCGGCGCTGTAGAGGGTACCCGTATTGTACACGCCGCTAACGTTCAGCGTAGGAGAAGTCCATTGTGAACCGTCGGTTCCATCAACTAGGAAGTTGACGAAGATACTCGGGCCGCCGGCATCGGAACACGTGACGTCCACAATAATGACGTTAATAGCACACTGGGCGGAGAGGCTCAGGGCGAGGCCGCAGGTGCAAAGAAAGGTTAAGAAAAACAGTGTTAATTTACGCATGGGATAGAAATTATTGGCAACGTTAAGCGGAAGACAGTCTCTCCCACGCTACAATTATCAGGCTTCATGCACAAGTACCCAAGGACACTTTTTCTATTTTGTTGAAACTAAAAAAATGTAAATTGTTGGCTAACCTAATAGAACAACTTACCAAAACGAACCCAAGTGAATCAATTGTTTAATTTTATTATTGTCCTAACACCATTCGAGGTGAAAAAAGGTTGTCCTTCCGCGTTCGGAAAGTATGTTTTGCGCTATTTCCGGAGGAACGTTGTTGGTGGCAGCGGGATTAAAGTGTTTAAAACCCTGCTTTGTACCTGCGTTCGCGCCTGACAATGACGACTAAGCATAAGATAAGGAATAACCGGCGTTTGGCCTTGCTCTGCTGACTCGGGTATCTGTAAAAAATTACGCAATGGGTTGGGTACCGATGGTGCGGTTCTTTAAAAATAAATCGCGCCAGAGGCGCTCAACTCACTCAAAAATACAATCCTCCCCTGACTCCGAGAGGCTTCCTCAAAACAGCAAGAGCTACAGGAGAATGAATCTCCTGCAGCCCTTTGCCGTTCTGTAAAGCTTAATTGTTACTGAGCAACCACAAACCCAGCCCGGCCACGCGCCCGGCCAGCGGAATCGTGCACCACCACCAGGTAGTACCCAGCAGGTAACACACGAACATCCCAGCCAGGGCTGATCTGACCGTAAGTAGTCTGGGCCAACTGGCGGCCATAGAGGTCGGTAACGGTAAGTACATCATCAAACTTCACATCGCTGTTAGGAATGTCGAGCTGAATCAAGCCGTTGGAAGGGTTCGGGAACACCCGCAGGCTAACCTCCTGCGCCCGTAGGCTACGGATACCAACCGGCAGCCCATCCTTCTCGATCCGGTGGCGACTAACGTTCGTAATCACCGGCGCGTTGAAATCAAAGTAGATCGCCGCTTCGTTGGTGATGAAGTCGCCCGGTTCCAGGCTCACATCATGGTCGATGCTGAAGTTGACGACACCCTGGCTCTGCAGCAGGTTCACATTACTATCTGGCAGCATGATGTTGGCAAAGGTGAAGGTGACCACCCGCTGGCTATCGATGCTGACGGTATAATCATGGCTGGAAGACTCCGCCTTGAAGGTGCTCAGGTCAAGCGCATCACTGATCGTATCACGAATCACCACATTGAAAGCCGTATCCGTTCCCGTATTCTGAAAGCGGATGGCGTAAAGCAGTTCCGTGCCTTCCGCGATGTTGTTCTCTTCGCCGTAGCCGAGGGGGTAACCATTCTTATCGTTGGGATCGTAAGCCCCCACGTTTTCACGGCAAACGATGGCCTCCGACGGGAAGCCGTTGCCCAAAGACAAGATGTTGGCGAAGCCGGTCGAGCCACCGTTTACCTGGTTACCCACACAGCCCTCCAGCATAGCGGTAGGTGTTACCGAAGCCGGAGCGTTGGGTTCCTGGTTGGTGATCACCTGGTAGGTTTGTCCGTCGGCAGGAAGCGTGATGGTAAAAATTTCGTCTGCGGTAAGTTCCTCAACGATCACCGGCTGGGGCGTCATCATGATGCCGTCTTCTACCACTACGTAGCTCAGGGGGACGGACATGGTGTTGTCACCGATGTTAGAAATTTGGAAGGTCACTTCACCACCGTTACAGTTGCCCGGATCTACGCTGACGAGGGCGCCGTTCCAGTCGTCCGGAGGTGTACAAATATCGTTGGGGGTGATGTTGGCTTCCAGGCAGTGCGACTGGCCGAGGTCCGCATCACAGCTAACGATGAAGTTGAAGTAAATTCGTCCGCTGGCGAAGGGCGGCAGGTCGCCCAGGTCGAAGGTGTAGGTATTACCCACCACCATGGATGGTACGGTGCTCGGGTCTACACTTACGAACAAGGGGTCAAGCGTAACGACCAGCTGAGCGTCTTCCGCTACAGCCGACCCTTCATTTTCGTATTCAATGTACGCGCAGCTCAGGAAGCAGCGGCGGAGGAAAGGCATGGAGACATCCACCGTGAGTAGCGGACAACTAAGCAGCACCGGGAGGAAGGCATCGGCCTGGTTGGGCTGCCCGGCGGCGACGGTCACCGTTGCGGCCGGATCACACTGACCGAAGGGGCGATTAGGATCGGTAATTGGTGTTACGGTATAGTCTCCAACTTCTACCTCCTGGCCGTACTGGCCGTCTTCATCCGTGACGGCGTAGTAGTTGCGGGCCCCGTCTGTACTTGCGATGTGGACTAATATTCCGGAAGCTGGAGCATCTCCGGCGTCGAAGCTACAGTTTCCAGCGTCGTCTATGTATACGGTACCGTTTATGTCGGCGCATTCCGCACTGGAATTGAGTTCAATGGATAGGGTAACTGTATCGCACGGCCCTTCGGCGACGAGAATGAACAGGCCTGACTCTTGTGTGCAAAGGAAGCCAGAGTTAACCTGATAAACGTTCCCATCCGGTCCGTACCAAGTATAGTTGATAAGAATATTCTGGTTTATTGAATCTTCCAAAATCGGAAAAACACACTGCCCGAACCCACATTCGGAGGAGTCTATCACCTGCAAGCTAATGTCCGAAATACTGGGTGCCGCAACTACTGTTGCTTCGCCAGAAACTATACAATTATTATCGGGTGATGTACCCGTGACGGTGTAAGTACCAATTTCTATTGCCTCAATATCGGCTCCGTTCAGCATCATTCCGGAGGGAGAAGCCCAAACGTAGTCGAACTCGGTGGAGTCCCCTACTGAAATAGTAACCGGGCTACCGTCGCAGGGAAGGTAAAAGGGCGCGAAGAAGTTGATGGTGCTGCTGCCGTTTCTTACGTCAACTATTGTGGTGGCGGCACATCCGTTGACGTCAACGACGGTTAGAATATAGGTTTGGTCAGGGATGGGGTTACTACATTCAGCAGAGGTACATGTGATTGTACCATTAACGCTCCACACGTAAGAATAAGGAGCCACTCCTCCTTGTACAGTAGCCACGAGTAGGTGATCACCGTTATTGTCACAACTACTACTGATTTCCTCAATATTTACAAACATTGGCGGAGACTGGCCTACGAATACTTCTGCTTCACTGGTGCAACCGTCGGCATCGATAACGGTGACCAAGTAGGTTCCAAAGCTCAACCCGTTGATGCTTGACGTGGTTGCTCCGTTAGACCAAAGGTAGGTGAAGGGGGCATTTCCAGTGGCAAAGGCCTGAGCACTGCCGCCGTTCTCTCCGGCACAACCAATGTCTGTGTCTGTTGACGTAATAGAAACAGAACAGGCGGGTGGGATCCAACCCGCGTCGATATTGAACACTTCTTCATTCTCTGCAACAGT
Source organism: Lewinella sp. (assembly GCA_026421165.1). Taxonomy (GTDB): domain Bacteria; phylum Bacteroidota; class Bacteroidia; order Chitinophagales; family Saprospiraceae; genus Neolewinella. The sequence goes on from JAPKCQ010000044.1 coordinate 12,407, forward strand.
GATCGTGCCAGTGAAGAGGTCCGCGTTAATAATATCGTTGTCAATAGTAGCATCGTCGCCTACCTGGTATTCAGTCGGCGTAAACGACCCAGGATGGATGAAGCGTAGGACGTATTCCCCGGGCGCCACGTCATTAAAGAAGTAGCCATTGGGGGTAACTGCCCGCTGGGCGATGATGCCAAGTTCGATCGGGTCCAGCAGCAAAACGCTTACGCCTTCCAGGAAGGGCTCCTCAAATTCGTGGATACCGTTTTCGTTTTCGTCAATCCACGTAAAGCCTGAGACGGAGCCACAGCCGATCGATTCAGTAATGATAAAGTCCTCGGCAAGGGTGCAGGATCCGTTGATAGTGGTCGATACGGTATAGGTTCCCGGAGCAAGGTTGCTAAAATCAAACCAATCTGAAAAATCCGGGATAGAGCCAATGCTTACCACATTACCATTTTGATCCGAAAGGAAGATGGAATCGGCAACCCCAACATCATCGGGAAAAACACGGACCCGGATGCCACCGCCGCAGCTGCCGGGGATAGATACCAGGGTTAACCCGAAGCCGAAGCAGGGGTCGGTAGAATTACACTGATCCGGGCGCGCAACGGCTACTTCGATAATACAGTCGGGATCAATAGAATTGCGGAAGACGAGTACCGTTACCTGGCCGGTGAGCCCTGAGAGTTGCCAAATTTCATCGGTGGAGTAGTCTCCGCTGACGTTGTAGTCGTCCAACACCCAGCCGCCGTCGCCAGTGCCTTCCACGTCGTAGAGGATGCCGTATTCGCCGCTGCCGAGGCAGAAGACCGAGTCGATTTGAACATTGATACACTGCCCTGGTAACCAGGAAGCAAAGAGACCGATAAGAAAAGCTAGTAGAATACGCATGGGATAAGATTTCATTTATTTAGAGCTGGATTTCCCTCCAGGATAATCCTTTGACCCTACAATGATGAGGTGTTCACCGCCAGAAATCAAATACATTTAAACCTCTTTGTTGAAGTCATTTATTGATCACGCAGGATTAAAAGCAAGGTTTTAAAAGCAATGTTTGTAAAATAGTTAGTATTATTGTTGAAAGTACAATCTTAGAAACCTTGTCCCTACTCCAACAGATCATCTTCAATTTAAGCTCCGCCGAGGCAAAACGCGTCACCCTATGGCTCGAAGCGAAGCTGCACAACCGGCGAGAAGACTGCCGTATACTCTTCCGTTTGCGTAAAGAAGGCGAACCTCTACCCTCTCCGGAAGCCGAATACGCCGCTGTTTATCCGGACACCCCGGACTTCGACGCCGCCAAACACCGCCAACTTGAGCACCAACTCCTCAAGCGCCTAGAGGCTTTTCTTGCCTGGGACGCCTTCCACCGCGACGAGAATGCCCCAAATGCTTACCTAATGAAAGCCTACCGCGAGCGCGACCTCGACGATCATCGCCGCACCCGACTGAAGCGCTACCGCCCCAGCCACATCGAAGGCACGGACCACTTACAGCTCGAATACCAGTTTGCAGTAGATCAGTATGACCTTGACCTCTCCGCCTCCCGCGGCGGCAAAGTGGACTACCTCACCCCGGAATACAATCTGGAGAAGTACATCATTGCGCTGCGCCTCCGGCAGGCCTGCATGACGATCGCTCACCAGCGGTTGCACAAAACGAACGACAACTACGAAATCCCCCGCTTCGATTATATCCTGGAAGCTGCGACCCGCAAGCCTTACCGGGACGATCCTTTTATCCAACTCTTTCACCTGGTAGCCCGCCTCCAGCTCGATGAGCCTACGGAAGCGGAAACGGCCTTCACCCAGGTCACTGACCGGCTGGTCGAGTTTCATCACCGACTCCCCACAGACGACCGTCGCAACCTGATGCTGATGGCCATCAATTACGGTCTTCGCCGCGCCAATACTGGTTCTGAACCGGCCATAGAATCAACCTTCGTGCTCTACAAACTCGGCCTGGAGCTGGGTCTACTTCACGACCGTGGCCGGCTGAGCATCTTTGCCTTCAACAACATATTAGGCCTGGCCATCCGCCTCAAAGAAGTTGAATGGGCCGCCATTTTTCTAGACAGCCACCAGCGCCAGCTCCCGGAAAAGGGAGGAAACGAAGTCCTCGCTCTGGGTCGCGCCCGCCTCGCCCTCGCCAACGGTCAGGACGGTAACGCGCTTTACTATCTGCAGCAGGCCGACTTCAAAGACTTCATCCATCACCTAACCGCCCGGGTGATGCAACTTAAGATTTATTTCCGGCAGGATAGTTATACCCTGCTGCACTCACACATCGGTAGTACCCGGAAGCTACTCACGCGGCGCAAGCGGGTTGGTTATCACCTTCAGAATTACCGGAATATTTTTCAGCTGGCGAATGCGATTATTCGCCTTGCACCAGGAGAGAAGAAGGCAAAGGAACAGTTGCGGGATCGAATTCAAGCTACTGATCCCTGTACTGAGCGGCCGTGGTTACTCAGTGTGCTGGACTAAGAGCGAGAGGCTGTGCCCTAAACATAAATAGTCGCCAAGATCTCCCGCGCCCGAGCCAGGGCAGCGGCGTTATCATACACAATCTCATCCGCCATATCCACACCATCGTTGAGGCCGATTAAGTAGCAACCTGCGGCCTTAGCCGCCATCCCCCCCGGTTTACTGTCCTCAATGGCAATGCAAGCGCCCGCGTGAACGCTCAAACGCTCAGCAGCCAGTAGGTAAATATCAGGAGCTGGCTTAAGATTTTTGACATCAGTAGCGGTCACGATCACATCAGTAAACTGGTCGAGGCCCAATGCAGGTACCACAACGTCAGTATCTCCCCTACCGCTATTCGTCGCGATCGCTAATGGATAGTACTGCTGAATTTTGGCCAACTCCTCGGCCACGCCCGGAAAACCAGCACCGGAGATTCTTACCAAGTCGTGAAACCGCGACTGTTTATCGCCGATCATTTCGTCCACAGAATCCGTAAGGCGGTGCTCTTTAATCAACCAATCCGCTACAAGGCGGTCGCTAGTGCCAATCCACTGTTCGAACCAGTTTACATCGTAGTCCAACTGGTACTTTTCGCGAAGCACGTCGAGCCAGGCGGCGCAGTGTTGAGGTTCGGTATCGGCCAGGGTGCCGTCGAGGTCGCAGAGAAGAGCTAGGTAGGTGGTCATGTTTTTTTGCGAAGGTAAATCCACTTTTTGGATCATTCACGCTTAGCGTGTGGAGGTTTTCAAGGGCCTCGCCCTACTCGTGGCAGCTTTTCCAGAAGACAGAGGAAGGGTTGGGGAGAAAGGAGAAAACACACCAGTTGTTGTGCCGCACTTTTTTTCTCTTACGCTTCACCACGAAGTAGCAGCGAAGCTAATCAGGACAGTTATTAAATTGACGATCCTAAAACTAAAACGGCCCACGACGCGGTAAGCGAAGTAGGCCGTTTTGGAGTGGTTCGTTTTCGTGGTTACTTAATCAGCATTCGGCGAATCGCCTCAGTACCTTTATTTACCAATGCCCCGCTGGCCTGGACCTGTACTTTTCCCGTCATCAACTGGAACTGCCCCTTTGCTGCTTTCTCCGCCTGGGCTTGCTGGCTCTGGCCAACGAGGTAACCAAAGCTTAGACCACTAAGGGTTAGCAGCAGAACGAAAAGAAGAGAAGAGAAAATTTTGTTGCGGGAAGACATCAGTATGAGGGTTTTTATTAAGTGGACCCACAAGATAGGTACCCTACGTGAATTTAACAAGGTAGTAACGCCAGAAGCAACTCTTTGTCGACGAACAGACAAAGAATTTCGACGAAGGACTTCTTAAGCATTCAGCGCTGAGCGTTTAGGCTACCCCAATTTCTTGCAGCAGCCTAAACGCTAAGCGCTAAGTACTAAAAATTTTTCATCACGTCCACCAGTACCTGCACGCTTTCCATTGGCATAGAATTGTAGATACTTGCCCGGAATCCGCCTACAGAGCGGTGGCCGGTGATGCCTACACATCCGGCTTCGGTTGCGGCCTTTACGAAAGCGTCGGTGTCATCCGGGTTGGTAGGCAGGAAGCAGACGTTCATCAGGCTGCGACCGGTTCCTTCCGTTACGGAAGCTTTGAACTTTGGGTTACGGTCGATCTCATCGTAGATCAGTTTGGCTTTGGCTTCGTTCTGCTTTTCCATAGCTTCAACGCCGCCTTGCTCCTTGACCCAACGGAGGGTAAGCATAGAAACATAGATGGGATATACTGGCGGAGTGTTGAAGCTGGACTTCTTCTCGATGTGGGTGCGGTAATCCAGCATCGTTGGAATCTGGCGCTTCACCTTGCCCAGAATGTCTTTCCGAACGATCACGAGCGTTACACCTGCAGGGCCAAGGTTTTTCTGGGCACCGGCGTAGATGAGGCCGAATTTTTCTAGCGGTAAGCGGCGGCTAAAGATCTCGGAAGACATATCGGCGACCAAAGGGGCGTCCGTTTCTGGCCATTCCTTGAACTGGGTACCGAAAATGGTATTGTTGCTGGTAATGTGAACGTACTTCAGGCCAGAGGGCACTTTAACGTCTGCTGGAATGTAGTTGTAATTCTGGTCTTTGCTACTGGCCAAGACTTCGACGTCACCGAACAGTTCGGCTTCCTTAATGGCTTTTGCCGACCAGGAACCGGTATCGATATAGCCGGCAGTTTCGTCTTTGTCAAGCAGGTTCATGGCCGTGAGGTAGAACTCAGAGCTTGCGCCTCCGGTAAGAAAGAGTACGGCGAAGTCGTCGGATAAACCGAGGAGTTCGCGGACCAGCGCTTCGGTCTCGTCCATCACCGCAACGAAGGGCTTTGAGCGGTGGCTAATTTCGAGGATGGATAAGCCCATGCCACCAAAGTCGGTTACCGCCTCGGCGGCTTGTTTCAATACGGAAGCGGGGAGGATCGCCGGACCGGCGAAGAAGTTATGCTTTTTCATTCTGGATTGGGGAACTGTTGAAAAACGAAGAACGTATTTTACCGAACGAGAAAACGCCCAAGCGGTCTCAGGAAACAAACGTGTCGGTAACTAGGTCACAAAAATAATGCGTTTTTCTTGCCCTGGTTCACCAACATCGTAAGGCTTTTGCATCTTTATACTAGTTACAAACTACTTAATGGCTATTTATGAACCACCCCTTGCGCTTCCGAGTCTTTATTTGCAGTCTTTTTGCTCTCTTCGCCTTTGCTTGCACACCGAAGGCTGCCGGCCCCGTAACTACTACCGCAGACCCAAACCCAACTACAACACTCAAGCCCGCTGCTGACAAAACCCTGAGTCCCTGCGGCAAGTTCTCCGACGCCAAAAACCCTGACGACGCGGAAACCAACTACGTGATCTACCGGCAGATGATCAAGGCAGGAGAAAGCAAGCAAGCGCTGAAGATGTGGCGCCAGGTCTACGCCACCAGCCCCGCCGCCGATGGCAAACGCGCCACTGTTTACACCGACGGTATCGCTTTTTACAGCGACCTCATCAAAAAAGTACCCGCCAAAATGGAGGCCTACGGAGACTCCATTCTGATGCTCTACCAGGAAGCCCGCAGTTGCTACCCCGGAGACGGCTACATGGCCGCCATCCAGGGCTTCGATAGCTACTACACCTACCCCGGTTCGGCTACGGACGACGAGATTTACGCCCTCTTCAAGGAGAGCATCGAGATCGACGGAGCGGAGAAGCTCAATTATTTCGTCATCAACCCCATGTCCAAGCTTCTCGTCGAGCAACACCGCGAGGGTAAAATCGACGTCGAAGAAACCAAGATGATTACCGACGCCCTTAAGACCCGCCTCGCCAAAGGCCTAAAGGAATGTAAAGGCGCTGGCTGCGAGCCGTGGCAAGCCATCGAGAACTACGCGCCGGAGACCTTACGCTACTTCGAGACCGTTCAGGGTTTCTACGACTGCCAGTACTTCATCAACCAATATTATGCTGATTATAAAGCCGACTCTACGAACTGTGACGCCATCCTAACGGCCTACTCCCGCCTGCGCTACGGTGGCTGTGCTGAAGGAACACCTGAGTTTGACGAGCTTAAGCGGGCTTACGGGGCCAACTGCCGCCAGCCAGCCGGCCCATCCGACCTCAAAAAAGCCTTTGACTGCCTCGAGTCCAGCGATTATAACTGTGCCATCGAGAACTTTACCGCTGCTGCCGAAGGTACTGATGATGCGGAAAGAAAAGGCCGGTACTACATGTACGTAGCCAAGGTGTACTACAGCCACAAGCGCAACTTCAGCCAAGCCCGGGCCTTCGCGCGTAGGGCTGCCGATGCTGATTCTTCTTCCGGCGAGCCGTACATGCTGATCGGTACGCTTTACGCCAGCTCCGGACCGCTTTGTGGCCCGGGCACTGGCTTTGATTCCCAAATCGTTACCTGGCCGGCCATCGACAAGTGGCAGCAGGCCAAGCGTATTGAGCCAGGCTTAGCGGGCAAAGCGAATACGCTTATCAACCGCTACACCCAGTACATGCCGTCTAAATCTGATATTTTCTCGCGGGGCATTAAGAAAGGAGACAGCTTTACGGTTGGTTGCTGGATCCAGGAGACTACTCGAGTGCGAACTCCGTAAACAGACCGTTAGATCGCTAGACCGTTATAAGTTAGAGGCTAGCAACTCCCTCACTTATTAATGGTCTGGTTTCTATTTTTGGGCGCTGTCGCAGGTGCAAAAACAGTTAAATGAGCTAGGACAAGACATTGCTCCTTCAGAAACCTCACCTTGCACCCGCGTTCGCGCCAAAAAACTTTACTAACTTTACCAATTCTTGTTCAAAACAGAACGTTTAGCAATAAATGGCGACAGAAACTAATAAGCCTTTACTTCTTGACGGAGTGCTCCAGCACTACGCATGGGGAGGGTACAAATATCTCCCTCAGTTACTTGGCCAGCTAAACACTGCCCAGGAGCCCGCTGCAGAATTGTGGATGGGAGCTCACCCCAAAGGCCCGTCCACCATCTCGGGCACCAGCAAAACATTACAAGACGCCATTGAGGCAAGGCCGGTAGACATGCTGGGCGAGGCGGTAGCACACCGTTACGGCGGTAAGCTTCCTTTCCTTTTCAAAATTCTGGATGTTCGTGAAATGCTGTCCATTCAGGTTCACCCAAATAAGGAAAGCGCAGAAGCGGGTTTCGCGCACGAAGAAACCCACGGTCCGGCCATTACGGCCCCCAACCGTAACTACCGGGACGACAACCACAAACCAGAACTCGGCGTTGCGCTAACTGATTTCTACCTACTTCATGGCTTCAGGCCCATCGCCGAAATTCACCGGATGTGCCGCTACATACCCGGCTGGTCTGAGCTCATACCCATCCTCCAGAAGAGCGGTGTTGAAGGGCTCTACCGTCACGTAATGGAAGCGGATCAGGCCTACCTTGACCAGCTCTTACAGCCCATCATCGACGGGCTGGGGCCAAAGTTGGACTACGGCCGGGAATACCCCGCTTTCTGGACCCACCGCGCGGTAGAGCGCTACAGTGGAGATGGCCATCATGATCGGGGAATTTTCAGCCTGTACTGGTTCAATATCGTTCACCTGCGCCCAGGCGAAGGTATCTTTCAAGACGCCGGTATTCCCCACGCCTACCTCCAGGGTACCTGTATTGAACTCATGGCTAATAGCGATAATGTACTGCGCGGCGGCCTCACTCCCAAGCATATTGACGTTCCCGAACTACTGAAGCACATCTCCTGCGAACCCGTCTATCCGAAAATTATCGTCCCCGATGATGAAGAAGAGGAAGAAGACGGAATGTGGATGCGCTACCCCACCCCAGCGCCCGATTTTGCCCTATCCGTAGCTCACCTGGAAGAAGACGACTACCTCTCCGTAGACACCACCGACGGACCGTCCATTCTCTTTCTACACAAGGGCAGTATTTCAGGAGAGCGTGAGGATTTCGAGCTTAACCGGCGCCAGCGGGTCGCGTTCATCCCCGCTGGGCTATGCATCAATTTTGAAGTTGGAGAAGACAGCGTTGTGTACCGAGCGGAAGTAGGTACTGCGGATCAGTTTTATGCTCCAAGTGGGGTTGGCCATCATGTCTCCGATAGTTAGTTTCTAGAATGTGTAACAGGTAACGTG
>JAPKCQ010000287.1 GCA_026421165.1 Lewinella sp.
AGAGCCATGAAATATCTTCAGCGTCAACAATAGTATGGCCGACCACTACCCGTTGCACTCCAAAAGCAGAAACAATGGTGTCAACTTGCCCTTGACGCAATTCTTGAAGCGACATTCCCCTATACCAAAGTGGACCATTTCCACCAGTGACAAATTGAGATTCTGTTTTCAGCGAATCCCGAGAAGAACTCATTGCTATTCTAAACAACTGGTTTACTTTTTCAACCGACCATCCTTTTTCGGCCATTTCGGGATTCAAACCACCGTGTACGAAAAGGTTATCTCCAATCTTCTCCATACAGTTTTTATGACGCAGCCAATCACCGATTACCGACCTTTCCGAAAGCCATTCTTCGTATGGAATTTTGATTCGTCGACAGACTATTTTGTACTTTTCATGTAAGTATCGATAATCGCCCAGTAGGTTAAGCTGCTCATGATTTCCCATTATAAAATGGACTCTTCCTCCGGCCATTTCTGCTTCTTGTTCTAATTTATAGACCAACCAAAGACAATTAAAAACTTCTTGGCCTCTATCAAAAAAATCACCCACGAGTACGAGGTGATTTTTTCCGTAGTCCCAACTTAAGTCTTTATTGATCACGCCTAAACCGAGTAACATTTTTATAAAAACATCAAAATTCCCTTCAATATCAGAGATGGTAATCAATGAATCAGGAAGCGGGTATTCAAAAGGCGGAATCGTTTCTTTCCTCCTTAAAATAGTTGAGAACTCATACCCAGACTTCGTTCGAATATTTATAGAAGCAGTAGCAGTATCCGCAAAAAAAGTATCAGAAACGATTAGAGACTTGTTCTTTCCCCACTCTATTTGGACCGTTTTTATTTCTCCTGATGGCTTCTTAAATGCAACAGCATTAATTTGTTTGGCGGCACTAACTTCTTTGGCTTTGTCAGATCCTGAGTCTTCACAAGCAAGCAAAAAAACCATTAAAAGGCCTAATACCAGAAAAAAATACTCAATTTTAAAAGTATATTTCAAAAAAAGCATTCCTTTATTTTAAGCAGTTTTAGGTCAGATACAAAACGAAGATCAGGTCTTTATTAAGATTATTTTCGACTACTCATAAAAGAGACCACCTCGCTAATAGTAAGGGACGCCGAAATTAAAAAAGTAGTCAACAGAGCGCCACCTAAAGGCTTTTCAAGACCCCAACAAACTCCTCCTGCGTAGTCTTAGCCTTATCCCGAGCATACCAGACATGCACGCCCTTCTGGAACTCAGCATACGTGGGCTTCCCTTCTTCCGGCAGGTTCTTATAGTCGATTACCATTTGCTGGGCCTCGGCTGGGCGCGGGCCCCAGTCGCCGAGTACCTCTTTGGTCTCCGCGTCGAGGAAGATGACCTTGGGGATGGAGCGAGCGCCGTTCGTCAGGAACTGGTCCATAAGTTCCTGGTTTTCATCGCGAAGGAGGCAGTAGAGGTGAAGGTCTTTAGAAGCATCCGTCATCCAGTTGAGGATCGGCAAAATCTGGGCCGCATCACCGCACCAGCCTTCGGTGAGGACTAAGAGAATGAGTTCACGGTCCATCCCGGTGAGGAAGGTAGAGGTTGCTTCGGTAAGCTTCGGTTTCCGGTCCAGGCGGTTCATCCGGGCCTGGTTTAGGTTTGCGATTTCGAGATATGATTCGGACTGGTTGGCTCCGGTGGTTTTCCCTTCGTTTTCGAGCAACTCGGTGAGCATCAGGCGGTAATCTGCATAGGATTGGGCTTTTGCTAAGGAGGTATTTACTAAGTCTTTCATGGCTAGATTTTATTTGGACAGGTAATGCCACCGGAGCTCAATAGTTTACTGAGAGAGATTTCGTCCCGGCCGAAGCCTTCGCTACTCGGCTACCGGTGGCGGTCTAAGCCGAGTTCTCGCGTTGCGGAGCAACAAAATACAATGTTTTTAGTCGCTTCGCTGCCTAGGGACCCGGCCTGGAGCGCCTCAACCGGAGCAATATTCGCCTCAGGAAACCTGGGCAAAAACCGTTCTTCGCACCTGCGTTCGCGCCTAATGAATGTACTCCTTCAGCGCAATAGCCACCCCATCCTCTTTAGCGGCAATGGTGGTAACATCCGCCACCGCGAGCACTTCCGGTATAGCGTTAGCCACCGCAACGCCTAAGCCAACGGCCTTCAGCATTTCAATATCATTAAAGTGATTTCCGAAGGCAATACAATCGGCCAGCGTCAGGCCGGGATACTGGTGCGCCAGCAACTGCTCAATACCCGTAAGTTTAGAGATGCGCTTACTAGCAATTTCCAGATAGGTATCCTTAGATCGGTAGAGGTGTAGGCGCTTGCCGAAGTAGCGTTCCAGCCGGCCGGCCAGCTTATCAATTTCAGCAGGTTCGCCCATCACCATGACCTTGTGGGCACCCAGTGCGCGCTTGTCCCAGTTGATAATCGTGGTCTGCAGGCTCCGTACTTGTGGCGAAACCCGGGTATTATTTTGCTCCCGTTCGGCGTAATGATCCATGCTTTCCACGTACCACTCGTCGGCGTTAAAAAGTTGAACAGAAAGCCCGGTACCACGCTGAAGGGTGGCGATTTCGCGGATAATGTCCAGCCCGATCGCTACGGAATGAATGGCTTTTCCATCCACCCGCACCAACCCTCCGTTGTAGCAGATGAGGGGCTGGCCACTAATGCCGAGATCTTCCTGTATCCATCTCATCGCCTGCGGCATCCGGGAAGAAATGAGGATGAAAGGAATACCATTACCCGTGAGCCTGGCGACTTCCGTTTTAAGCACAGCGGACGCTTCGCGCTCGGCGTTCAGGAGGGTTCCGTCGATATCGGAGAAAACAATTTTAAAACTGTTGGAGTCTGGCATTTAGCGGATGATTTTTAGTTCCGCAAAGCTACGCTACCAAACTGAACGCTTTCCGCTAAACCCTAAATACTAACCGCTGCCTCCCAGGCCTCCTTGATCGCCCGCTTAGCATCCAGCTCCTTAGCGTTCAGCGCACCACCAATAACGTGAACCTTCACGCCGGCCGCCGTAAGCTTTTCACCCAGGATATTAAACGGTACCTGGCCAACACAGACGACTATATTGTCTACGTTTAGCACGCGTGTTTCGCCGGCTACGGTGATGTGCAACCCGGCGTCGTCAACTTTATCGTAAGTACACTGCGCGAGCATGTTAACCTTCTTCATCGCTAGGCTAGAGCGGTGAATCCAGCCGGTGGTTTTTCCGAGGTTTTTGCCGTGTTTGCCCTTAGAGCGCTTCAGCAGATAGACTTCGCGGGGGCTGGCCATCGGTTGGGGGCTTTCGGCCAGGGAACCGCCGCGAGCGTAGGCCATGTCTACGCCCCATTCCTTCATGTAGTCTTCCACGTTCAGGCTTACGCTGGGGTGGTCAAAATCATGGCTGAGGTACTCGGCAACGTCGAAACCGATGCCACCCGCACCGATAATGGCGACGGATTTTCCGACCGTTTTTTTGGCGGCCAGTACGTCGGCATAGTCAAGTACTTTGGGGTGGTCGATGCCGGGGAAGTCGAGCTTGCGGGGCGTTACGCCGGTGGCGATTACAACCTCGTCAAAACCCGTTAGCCCTTCGACCGTGGCGCGGGTATTCAGCCGCACGTTCACCTTGTGTTTTTTCAGCATCACGCCGTAGTAGCGGATCGTTTGCTGGTATTCTTCCTTACCGGGAATCACGGTGGCCATATTGAACTGGCCGCCCAGTCTACCGCTGGCTTCGAAAAGCGTGACGTCGTGTCCGCGTTCGGCGGCAACGGAGGCGGCGGCCATTCCTGCGGGGCCGGCGCCAACGACGGCTACTTTTTTGGGCGCGGCCGCAGGTGCAGCGGGAGGGTTGGCGAGCATGGTCTCATGGCAGGCCCGGGGATTGACGATGCACGAGCTCACCTGCAGCGTAAACGTATGGTCAAGGCAGGCCTGGTTACACGCAATACACGTATTGATCTCCTCCGGCTTACCCGCCAAGGCTTTAGTAACGAACTGGGGGTCAGACAAGAAGGGCCGGGCCATACTGATTATATCGGAGCAGCCCTCGACGAGCACTTGTTCGGCTACTTCTGGCGTATTGATCCGATTAGTTGCGATAAGAGGAATGGACACTTCGCCCATCATCCGCTTGGTTACCCAGGCGAAGCCGCCGCGCGGAACGATGGTACCGATCGTAGGCACCCGCGCTTCGTGCCAGCCAATGCCAGTGTTGATGATGGTCGCACCGGCCTTTTCAATCTCTTTGGCGAGGTGGACAACTTCCTCCCAGGTAGAGCCGCCTTCCACCAGGTCGAGCATGGAGAGGCGATAGATAATGATGAAGTTCGGCCCTACGGCCTCCCGCGTCCGCCGCACAATCTCCAGCGGGAACTTGATTCGGTTTTCGTACGCCCCACCCCACTCGTCATCGCGCCGGTTGATCTTCGTTACGATGAACTGGTTGATGAGGTAGCCTTCGGAGCCCATAATCTCTACACCGTCGTAGTTGGCCAGCTGGGCCAGCTCCGCGCACTTTACGTAGTCTTTGATGGTTTGCTCTACTTCCTCACCGGTGAGACCGCGTGCTGCGAAGGGTGAGATCGGGGCCTTCGTATCGGAGGCCGAGACGTTGTGCTCCGAGTAGCCGTAGCGGCCGGTATGAAGGATTTGCATGCAGATCTTTCCGTCTTCGGCATGAACTGCATCGGTGACGACCTTATGCTTCCAGACCTCGCCTTCATTGTCCAACGGGTGACCGACCGGCAGGGCCAGACCGGCTTTGTTGGGGGCTACCCCACCCGTCACGATCAGGCCAACCTGCCCACGAGCACGCTCGGCGTAAAAAGCGGCGAGGCGTTCGTGGCCTTCGGGGATGTCTTCGAGCATGGTGTGCATGCTGCCCATCAGAACACGGTTTTTTATTTGGGTAAAACCGAGGTCGAGGGGTTCGAAAAGGTTTGGATAGTTTGACATAATGCTTTAACTTTAAGGTTGGAGGCGCAAATTAGCGAATTTTCGCTTACCCGTTGCCCGGCTTTTAAGCCGGGAGGCTTCTTCAGGCTTTAACTTGAAGAAATAACCACTTAGAAACGCCGATCTAAGGGCTGCCGAACAGGTAGCCAATACGAAAACCACCAGCTCCCTCGAGTACAAAACGAGTTTCAGGAGAAACCTCTCCGGGGAACGGGAAAAATATCGTACTGGAAAAAGCACCTCGGGCCCTTCGGTTTAGGTCCGGGAAGCTTGCACTGCGGTGAGCCATACCAAGACCGATGTATAAATCCAATACTATGTGTTTCCCCAACGCTAACTGACCGCCGAACTTAGCGATGGCACTTACTCGAACGCGTTGCCGTAATTCCACCTCTTGACCAAATTCCCAGAGGTACCTAGCTCTTGTGACGGGCAACTCAATCGCCCAGTAAGCCCCCGGTGCATCCGACATAAAAGCCCGCCTGTACTCCGGGCGAATCCCCCACAATTCATACTCCGGATAATCGGTATTTGTAAAAGGAGACGTCTTTTGCGAAAAGCGGTTACCGTACTCCACGTCGAGCAAAAAAGTCGAAGGCCCTACCTGGTACTGTACACCCACGCGGAGACGGGAAAAACGGTTCACCATACTGAGCGGCATGACGTGAACACCGAAGCGGTTTTTAGCAGGGCCGGTCATTTCCGTTTCAGTCTGTGCGCTGAGGGCAACGAACGTCATTGACAGTAGTATCGTCAGTAGAATTCGGTGCGGGGTCATTTTATTTTGACTTTGAAATTAGGATCAGTTGTCTCAGCCTGAAGGCTGAGAAACCGTAGCTTAAGAGCGGCCGAACGGTCAGCGGCTAAACCAATAGCCAAGCCGAAGACCCAGGGCCAGTTCCGCTTTGATATCCCCACCGTGCTCTTTCAGTTCGCAGCAGCCCCACTCCATGGTTTGTTCCGTAGGCGGGCCGGGATTGACCAGGTCGGTATAACGAAGGTT
>JAPKCQ010000288.1 GCA_026421165.1 Lewinella sp.
CAGTATACTTTCTTAGTGTTCGGGGCGTTGGGTATAAATTCGTAAGTTAGACGGCTTTGCCCTTTAGACGCTTCGCTTTTAGACTGTCATGCCTTTCTGGAACTTAGGCCGTGCGGCAGCTTAAAAGGCGAAATCCGTCTGAAAGACCGAAGGCCGTCTAATTCCTTACCTTCGCGGTTCTAGAAATCCCCAATGAATAATATTACTTTTGAATACCCCGCCTGGTTTCTCATCCTCTGCGCGCTGGCCGGTCTTGGCGTAGCGCTTTTACTGTATTTTCGGGAACGTACTTTTACCGATCAGCCGAAGGGGCTGGTATGGGGAATGGGAATTTTGCGTTGGCTTGGTTATAGTTTACTGGCAGCGCTTTTGTTGTCTCCTTTACTTCGTTACCTACAGACTGATCGTCAGGAACCGGTCGTTGTATTGGCCCAAGACGTGAGTGAATCCGTTGCCATGGAGATGGACACTACTTTCTACGCAGCCCAATGGGCAGCCTTACGCGAAGAGCTCTCCGCTAAATACCAGGTTGTTGATTACACCTTCGGTGCTTCCGTGAAGGCTGGCGGTGACCTTAGCTTTCAGGACAAACGGACTAATATTGATGCGGTGCTCACCGAAATCAGCGATGTCTACGGTTCTCAAAACCTGGGAGCAGTAGTATTAGCCACTGACGGAATTTACAACGAGGGCACCAATCCTGCTTACCGTAATTTCCAGATCAAAGCACCTGTTTATACGGTTGGGCTGGGGGACACCACACAGCGTAGAGACTTGCTCATCCGTCGTGTTTTTCACAATAAAATCGCTTACTTAGACGACCGTTTCTCCATCCAGGTCGACGTTAGCGCCCGCAACGCCGCTGGTGCTAACACAAAATTAAGCGTCAGTAGGGTAGGGGAAGGCGGCATCAAAAGCCTTCACTCCGAGAGCATCACTATTGACCGCAACGATTTCTTTACTACTCGAGAAGTAGTACTCGATGCCGACCAGCCCGGCGTGCAGCGTTACCGTATCAGCTTGACGAGAATTGGCGAAGAAATAAGTACGGACAACAACCGCCGCGATATTTTCGTAGACGTACTGGATGCTCGTCAGAAAATCCTGTTGCTTGCCGCGGCGCCGCATCCGGACCTCACGGCTATGCGCCAGGCTCTTACTGCTGGTAAGAACAATGAGGTAGAAGTAGCCTACATTAAGAAGTTCTCGGGTAAAGTTGGCGACTACGACCTCGTAGTCCTCCACCAACTGCCTGCTGCGAAGAACCCAGCTAATAACGTGCTGGACCAGCTCAAGGCCGCTAAAGTACCCACGCTCTATATCCTCGGCGAAGCATCGCCTTCGCGCGGAATTGTGGCAGCTCAGGATTTGCTGAAGTTCTCAGGGAAAAAAGGAACGAAGGGCAACGACGTTAGCGCCCGACTGGTGTCCACCTTCAATCTTTTTACGCTCAGTGACGACCTGAAGCAGACCTTGCCGAAGTTCCCTCCCTTGACGGCTCCTTTCGGAGAATTTATCGCTGGCCCTGGTGCCATCACTATCCTGAAACAACGAATCGGCCGCGTGGACACCGAGTACCCGCTGGTGGTAGTTGGTGAAAGTCGTGGTGTACGAACCGGCGTAATTGCTGGCAGCGGGCTGTGGCAATGGCGGCTGTTTGATTACCTAGAATACAATAGTCATGAACGATTCGACGAGCTGCTGAGCCAACTGACCCAGTACCTGACGGTGCAGGAAGACAAGCGGCGCTTTCGCGTAAGCCTTCCCGAAAACCTATTCGACGAAAATGATCCCGTTCAGCTCGACGCCGAACTGTACAACAGCAATTACGAACTAGTAAATGAAGCTGAAGCGAACGTAACCATCACCGGCCCTGAAGGCCGTGAGTACCCCTTCGTCTTCAACCGGACTAGTAACGCTTACACCCTTAACGCGGGCACGCTTCCCGTCGGGAACTACCGCTACCGGGCAACGGCCGATACGGGCAACGAAAAGCTGACCTTTGATGGTCGTTTCAGCGTACAGGCTGTGGAGGTGGAACGCTACGCACTGGAAGCGGACCATGGGTTGCTTCGGCGGCTTAGTAACCGCTTTGGCGGGAAACTGCTTTTTCCTGCAGATCTGGCCGGTCTGCCTGCACGTCTTGAAAGCGGAGGAACGATCAAACCTGTCCTATTTGAGACCGTGAGTACTAAGTCCGTCGTCAACCTCAAGTGGATATTCTTTTTATTGTTGTCTCTTTTTGGAGCAGAGTGGTTTATGCGCAGGTATTTTGGCGGCTATTGATGTTCCCAAATCACGTTTTTCCTATTTGCCAAATTCTTTCTAAGAGTAAGGGATTTCTCGGCGCTTTATATATCTTTGTGGTCGGTTAGCTAAACGGCAGCCATTAAACATATACTTCCTTTTCGACCTTATGGCCATCCGAATTTCGAGCCTTAACCACTCTCTTCAACGACTTAAAGATGCTCCGGCTGACGACATGCACGTCAGCGAACGGCGTTGGTTTGCGGTGCGAACGGCTGCAAAGCATGAGAAAATGGCGTTAAAAGAACTTTGCGTACTCGGCATTAAGGCCTACATTCCCCTCCGGGAGAAGACTTACAATTACTCCTCCAAAAAAGTGACTCGTGAGTTGCCGTTACTTTCTGGCTACGTGTTCGTTCACATAATGCGCCGGGAGGAGAGTGCCGTCCGTTTTGCAAACTACGTTTCTCGCTTTGTAACTCTGGGAAAAGACCGGAAAAGGGTTACTGATGCAGAGATGGATTTACTGTACAGAATCAGCACTGACCGCAAACTTGACTGGCAAACTGTTGAGGATGCCTTTGATTTTACCGAGGGTACGCCCGTCGAAATCATCAAAGGTCCTTTGGCGGGGGTGCGTGGTATTTACCTTAATAAAAAGAATAAAAAAACTTTCGTGATTGCCCTAGGCAGTTTTCATGCTTGTTTGTCTACTTGCGAGATTGATCCTCGCTACCTTGTCGCTCTTGATGGGGCAAAACTAGTCAGCGAGGAGGACGCAGAAGGAGCGCATGAACGAAAATCCCCACTTTGGTAAAGAGTTGGATACAAGACTGGAAAAACTTGCCGCTGCGTGTGGTTTGGGCTGAGCGTCTCCGACGCATGGACGCCGGAGGCTTACCTTGCCGTTTACAACTTTCCTTTGACAGGAACTTTTAACCCGCAATCTGAAAATACATGATCCTAGTAACCGGCTCTGCAGGGTTTATCGGCCATTCTCTGACGAATATAATCGCCTCTTCGGGAGAGGAGGTAGTTGGTATTGACAACCTCAACGACTACTACGACCCCGCCTTGAAGTGGAGCCGGCTGGCCGAAGCCGGCGTTGACCGGGCTACCGTAGAGGAAGAGGGCGAAACTATAAGTACCCGTTTCCCGAACTACCACTTCCGCCGGCTGGCGCTGGAAGATAAGGAAGGGATGGCCCAGCTATTCGCTGACTTTAACTTTACGAAGGTTTGCCACTTGGCCGCCCAGGCCGGCGTTCGGTACAGCCTGACCAATCCACAGGCCTATATCGAGAGTAATATAATGGGGTTCGTCAATGTACTCGAGAACTGCCGGGCCCAGAAAGTGGAACACTTGGTCTACGCCAGCAGCAGCAGCGTCTACGGCCTTAACGATAAAGTACCTTTTGCCGAAACTGACCAGGTGGAACAACCCGCTAGCCTGTACGCTGCCACTAAGCGGAGCAACGAATTACTGGCGCATACTTACGGGCATCTGTACGGGCTGCCAACAACCGGACTTCGTTTTTTTACCGTCTACGGCCCCTGGGGCCGTCCGGATATGGCCTACAGTCTGTTCAGTGATGCCATCCTCTCTGGCCGGCCCATCAAGGTTTTTAACCACGGTGAGATGTCGCGTGATTTTACTTACGTAGACGACATAGTGGAGGGCGTACGGCGGGTCCTCTTAACCCCTCGTCCGCCGCAACTGGGTGTGCCGAACCGGATATACAACATCGGTAACGGCAAGCCGGTTAGCCTGCTTGGTTTCATCGAAACGATGGAAAAGCACCTGGGGGTGGTTGCCGAAAAAGAATACCTCGGTATGCAGCCGGGTGACGTAGAAAAAACCTTCGCCGATACTACCGCGCTGGAGCGTGATTATGGGTACCGCGCGGCCACTACGCTGGAGGAGGGAATTGGGGCGTTTGTTGAATGGTACAGAGAGTATCATTAGACCTTTAGAAGTTAGACCGTTTGTTGTCCGGCGCTAAAGTTTCACTTATCCAACTTCTAATGGTCTATAGCTTGGGCGCGGCCGCAGGTGCAAAAATAATTTTTAACAAGCAATGAAACGGGTTTTACTTATTACCTACTACTGGCCCCCAAGCGGAGGCATCACGGTACTCCGGATGCTGAAGTTCGCTAAATACTTGCGGGAAACGGGCTGGGAACCAGTAATTTTCACCGCGGAGGGTGCTCATTACCCAACGGTCGATCCAACTAATGAACGGGATGTGCCCGAAGGCGTGGAGGTTATCCGGCATCCCATCTGGGAACCCTACGCGCTCTACAAAAAATTCATGGGCAAATCGGCGGATGAAAATGTCAACAACGTTTTCTACACCGACGATGCCGATGGCGGCTGGAAACATAAAGCAGCAGTCTGGGTAAGAAGCAACTTCTTTATTCCTGATGCCCGCGCCACCTGGATCAAGGGCTCGGTAAAGCGCCTAACCTCCTATCTCGCCGATCACCCGGTCGATGCGATCATAAGCGACGGACCGCCGCACACCAATACCCGCATTGCCACCCTGGTGAGCCGCGCCACCGAAACCCCCTGGCTGGCAGACTTCCAGGACCCCTGGACGCAGGTAGACTACTACCAACTGCTAAACCTAACCTCCTGGGGACGGAAAAAACACGAACGCCAGGAGCAGGAAGCATTTGCCCAAGCGAGCCGCACCACCACCGTAAGCTCCAGCTGGAAACGCGATCTGGAAGCCATTGGCGCAAAGAATGTAGCCGTAATTCCTTACGGCTACGACCCCGAAGACTTCGCCGACCTGAAACGAACGGGGCACAAAAAATTTACCCTCACCCACCTGGGCATCATGGGGTACGACCGCAACCCGGTCAACCTGTTCAAGGCCATCGCCCTGCTGAAGAAAGAGCTGCCCGGTTTTGCGGAAGACGTTGAACTCCGCCTTTTCGGTCAGCTGGATTACCGGGTGAAGGAAAACATACTGGCGGAAGGTATCGGCGAGCAGACCAATTTCGCCGGCAATGTCGTCCGGGCAGAAGCACTGCAACAACAGGTGGATAGTCATCTGTTGTTATTGCTCCTCAACCAGCAAGACAACGCCAAAGGCCGCATCCCCGGCAAACTATTCGAATACCTGGCCGCCCGCCGTCCGATCCTGAATTTTGGAGGAACGGACAGCGATGTAGCGGGTATCCTGACGGCAACGGACAGCGGCTCCACCTTCGCCTACGACGCAAGTCCGGAAGCGATTGCTCGAATGCTAAAAACGGCCTACCAGGACTTTAAATCCAGTAAAGAACGACCAATGAACGGTGAGGTGATAAAGCCATATAGCCATCCCGTATTGGTGAAAAAACTGGGTGGGTTACTTGACGAGATGGTGGGGTAAAAGCGCACTACTGGACACTTTGCCTACGGAGTCGCCTTCCCTTTCTCTAGAAAGCATCGACCAAAAAAAGACCGTTGCCCTTAACTCCCACTGCACCCGCGTCCTGCGCCCTAAAACACATCTGAAGAAATGAGCACAGTAGAAAAAGCAATCCTCGTAACCGGAGGAGCTGGTTTCATCGGCAACCACGTGGTTCGCCGGCTGGTAAATAACTACCCGGATTACAAAGTCGTCAACCTTGACGCATTGACCTACGCCGGAAACCTGGAGAACGTAAAGGACGTCGCCGACGCGCCGAATTA
>JAPKCQ010000045.1 GCA_026421165.1 Lewinella sp.
AACTGGGCTGCTGCAAGTGAATAGGCGCTTCGCTGGTAGCGAGGTAGGCTACGAGCAGATATGTGTTCCATACTACCGTCGGTCACATGAGGTGACTTTGTGCGCGCGAAGCGAGCGCGGCCCTTTTCAAACGAGGCCAGTAGGGGCGGTTCCTCGCGGTCGCCCGTACTGGCCTACGTTTGGCACTGCGTTCCCACCTCATGTGTTCGACAGCAGTATAGCTTTATAGTACAGTGTACTCTAAGTTTTAATACACCCAAGTCTTGGATTTTACGCCGTAGCTTCGTCGCTGCAATCTTTATTTAACTACAGCTAAACTCCGGTTTCAGTGCCTTGCCACGCCACAAAAATCCGGAGACTTAGTGCATCAAACTTAAATTATACTGTATTAGCTCCTAAGTTTCTAGTTTTCTAATTTTTAGTTCTTAACTTCTTTTTTATGAAAGTAATGATTATTGGCGCCGGAGGCGTCGCCCGCGTTGTCGCATACAAATGCGCCGAACATCCTGAAGTTTTTAGTGAATTTATGATCGCCAGCCGTACGGTTGCCCGCTGTCTGGAGATCCAGGCCGACATCAAGGAAGACCTTGGTTACGACCGAATCTCTACCGCCGCTGTTGACGCCGAAGACATTCCCGCGCTGACGAACCTGCTCAGGGAGTACAAGCCGGTGATGGTCATCCACGTCGCCCTGCCGTACCAGGACCTCACCATCATGGAAGCCTGCCTCGCCGCCGGCGTCCACTACTTAGATACCGCCAATTACGAGCCGAAGGAAGAGGCTAAGTTTGAGTATAGCCACCAGTGGAAGTACCACGATCGCTTCAGGCGGGCCGGCCTCACCGCCATTCTTGGCTGTGGATTCGATCCCGGTGTGACGAGCATCTTCACCGCCTACGCAGCGAAGCACATCTTTGACGAGATGCACTACCTTGATATCGTTGACGCCAACGCCGGGGACCACGGAAAGGCCTTTGCCACCAACTTTAATCCGGAAATTAACATCCGTGAAATCACCCAGAACGGAAAGTACTGGGATAATGGTAAGTGGATTGAAATCCCCCCCTTCAGTATCCGTAAGGACCTGAACTATCCGGACATTGGCCCGAAGGCGAGCTACGTACTCTACCACGAAGAGCTCGAAAGCCTAGTAAAGCACTTCCCCACCATTAAGCGCGCTCGTTTCTGGATGACTTTTGGTGACGAATACCTCACCCACTTGCGCGTGATCCAGAACATCGGCATGGCCGGGATTCAACCGGTGATGCACAAAGGCGTAGAAATCATCCCGCTGGAGTTTCTCAAAACGGTACTGCCCGACCCTGGTAGCCTGGGTGAAAACTACGTTGGTCAAACCAGCATCGGCTGTCGTATCCGCGGCATCAAAGACGGCAAACCCCAAACCTACTACATCTGGAACAACTGCCACCACGCCGAGGCCTACAAAGAAACCCGCGCCCAGGGCGTAAGCTATACCACCGGTGTACCGGCCATGACCGGCGCGATGATGTTTCTGACCGGAGAATGGAAAGGCGCCGGCGTTTTCAACGTTGAGCAGTTTAACCCCGATCCGTTTCTCAAGAAATTGGCGCAACATGGTTTGCCCTGGAAGGAGGAAGTTGGGGGAGAGTTAGAGCTTTAAGGGATTCTCAATTCTTGAGATGCTGCGGCAAGCAGGAAAGCGCCTCGCCCCACAGTCAATATCCCGAAGGTCACGCAGAGCCCCGGAGGAGCGTTTAGTGTAGCGAGGGGTAGAACGATACGGCGATAGCCGTTCGTAGAACTTCCCGTTTTTGTCATGCGTTAGATGTTTATGGAACCTCTAATACGTGAAATACCTATCTCGTTACGTCCATCTTAGTATCTGAAATAAACAATTCCGTGCCAAGTACCAATCTCACTATAGGCCTAACCTTATCCGGCGGCGGAGCCCGCGGTACTTCCCACATTGGTGTTTTAAAGGCCCTGCTGGAGGGTGAGGTAGTCCCCAATCGGCTGGTCGGTGTTAGCTCGGGAGCGATCGTCGCAACCTTGTATTGCGCCGGGATGCAACCGGAGGATATGCTGAAATTCGTGATGGATTCCTCGATGCTGCGGGTGATCAAATTCGGCATCCCACTTACGGGCCTGACTAACTTGGATTACCTGAAGGAGCGGCTATCGCTGATCTGGTCGGAGAACTCCTTTACCGGACTGAAATATCCGCTACACATCGGTATTACCAACCTCACTACGGGGCAGCACGAGCTGCGGAATTCGGGCCCACTGCACGATATTCTGGCCGCGAGTTGCTCTATCCCCTTTGTGTTCAAACCAGTAGAGATCGATGGTTTTAAGTACGTCGATGGAGGGGTGATTCGTAATATGCCAGTGGAGCCTTTGCTGCGTGATACCGACTTTGTCATCGGGAGTAACCTGATGCCCTACGGCCTTTTACCTCCGGCGGATATCAGTACGGTCATCAATGTTGTTTGGCGCACCTTCGAGCTCTCTATCATGAGTAATACTTTGCCGGGGATGGATCTTTGTGATATTGTCCTCGAGCCATCCATGCTCAACGATTGTAATATCTTCAACTTCACAAAATTGAGGGAGATGCACGACATTGGCTACGAATATACGCGGGCGCGGATGCCGGATATTGTGAATGCCATCAACCTTAAGCGGGAGTTGTTGGAGGCTTTGTAGAACCTTTGGGCGCTGACGCGGGATGCAAAGGGAAGGATGAAGGAGCTGGGTTTGAACGGCCCAGGGTTGGGTACTCCCGTATAAGTACGGGGTTGCCTGTTATCCAAGGTACTTTGCGGTTAAAGCGCTTGTCCCTCCGTATAAGTACGGGCTTATCCAAAGTACTTTGCCCATAAATGAAATACTCTCCAATACAGGGAGGCCCAACTTATCCCTCAGTCTAAGTCACCAACCTTACCTTTACCCTGTGAAATTTATCGACTACCCCCTCGCCCCCGAAATCAAACGAAGCATTGGCAAGCTCGGCTGGAAACGCCCTACGGACATTCAGTACAAGGCCATCCCCAACATCCTCAAGGGTGAAGACGTAATGGGCATTGCGCAAACCGGTACCGGTAAGACGGCGGCCTTCGCCATCCCCGTGCTACAAATTATCCATACTGGTAAGGAAAACGCCCGGCGCAGGGATGGCATCAAGTGCCTCATCATGGTGCCTACGCGCGAACTTGCCATGCAGCTCGACGATGTGTTCTCCAGCCTAGCGAAGGGGACGCGTGTCAACGTATTTGCGCTAACCGGTGGAGTAGAGCAGGATCCACAGATCCAACAACTGCAAGACGGTGTTGATATCCTCATCGCCACCCCGGGCCGAATGTTTGACTTGCTGAACCAAAAGGTCCTCAGGCTCGAACGTGTTAATATCCTGGTGCTCGACGAGGCGGATTTGATGCTGGACCTCGGCTTCATCAACGACATCCGCGGCGTACTTGGTCATTTGAAGATGCGGCGGCAGACGCTGTTCTTCTCGGCCACCATCAACGAACAGATTAAAAAACTGGCCTATACCCTGGTGAAAAAACCGATCCGCATTCAGATCAGCCCGAAGGATCCGATCTCTAAAAACGTCGAACACTCCGTCGTATTTATAGATATGGATGATAAGCGCTTCTTCCTGGAGCGGTTTTATAAGGAGCATCCCGAGGCTAAGATCTTAACCTTCGTTCGCACCCGCGTTCGCGCCGAAAGAGTCGTCAAAGCCATGGGCCGTGCCAGTATCAGTAGCCTCATCCTGCACGGTGAGATGAGCCAGGAAGATCGCAATGCTGCCCTGGAAGCCTTTCGTAACAACGAAAAACGCCTCATGGTAGCCACCGACGTGAGCGCCCGTGGCATCGATATCCCCGACGTCACCCACGTTATTAATTATGACCTTCCTGATCAGGCGGACAACTACGTCCACCGCGTAGGCCGCACCGGCCGTGGTGCCAACAAAGGTATCGCCTATACCTTCTGCTCGCCCGAGGAACACGATAAACTGCGGGCGGTAGAAGCCTACACCGGTACCGAAATCAAGGTTGTTGATGTAGACCGCGCCGTCTACCGCCAAACCAAGGAGTTTAACCGCATTGATAACATGGACCTGGGTGCCCTGATGGAAGAAGTAGAAGAGACGCTTAAGCGGAAGAAGAAAAAGAAGTAAGGGGTGGCGTCCTTTAGTATGTTAGGGGTCACCAAGTGGCCATAATACCACCCTCCCAATCACCCTCTGCGAATCAAACCTCCTCTTCAATTTTCCCGACGACTGGATCGTCAGGAAGTACGACGATACCGTAGCGTACCAGTCGCTGAGCGGTTATGGATTGAAGGGGGTGGACTTCATTGCGCTCTCGCCGGACGGAAAGCTGTGGCTTATCGAAGTAAAAAATTACCGTCCCCGTATCAGTGATCGGAACGGACAGGAGTACCGGGCGAACCGTAAAAGTCCTTCGCTTTTAGCCTGCGACATCGCGGCAAAATTTAAGGATAGCAAACGGTTGATCCGTATTGTCGATACGTACCTAAGACGACACTGGTGGAGACGGTTCCAGCTCTGGTGGTATGCCTGGCTACGCAAACCAGATGTCAATTCAAATTACTGGTTCTGGTCTGAGGCTCGCCGCCGTTGCAAAGACGAAAATAAGGCCGTTTTCGTGCTCTGGATGGAAATACCGGAGCGTAAAACCGACTATGATGATGAGGTGGAAGCTTTGCTGTTGGAGCGAATGCCGGCTGGGGAGCAGGTGATTGTGACGGAAGGGAATCGGGATAATGGGCTGCCTTTTGGGATAGTGGATAGCGGGTAGAATGTAGTGGGGATACTCCCTTCGTTCGTTTTGCTCTGCCTGGTGCGCTTCGCGTTGTATGACCTCACGGATAGGTTTATACAGCGTTTAACAGCGTATATGATACGCGGTACGGTATACTCGCATCTTTGTTAAACGCTGCGAAGTAAATAACTTGGTGAAGCCGAAAAGGTCAACCCGTCAAGAGCGAAGCGAGTAATTACTTGCGACAGCACACTACCTACTACCAATTACCCACTAAACCTTCCTATCTTTCTGCTCCCAAACCAAAAGGTAATGAAAAAAACGTACGAACTGGATGACTTGGACCGTAAAATCCTCGCTTTGCTAATGGAGAATGCTAAGCGGCCGTACACTGAAATGGGAGCTAAGCTTTTTGTCTCCGGCGGCACCATTCACGTACGGATGAATAAGCTTATCGCTGCCGGTGTCGTTAAAGGAACATCACTTCAAATCGATCCGGCGAAGATTGGCTACGACATCACCGCCTTCCTTGGCGTTTTTCTGAAAAGTAGCGGACTGTACGGTAACGCGACAGACTACCTGACCAACATTCCCGAAATCATCTCCGCCCATTATCTGACGGGAAATTACAGCATCTTCTTAAAGGTCGTATGCCGTGACACGGATCATTTACGGGAAACATTGGCACGCATCCAGGCGTACGAAGGCATCCAACGAACGGAGACTTTTATTTCTCTGGAGGAGTCAATTAACCGGCCGGTGCAGGTGATTAATTCTGAGGAGTTGCGGGAGTTACTAGAGTGATCTCTTACTACCGTCGGTCACATGAGGTGATCTTGCGCTCGCGAAGCGAGTTCGTCCGATGAGCTCGCCGTCTACGAAATATTGTACACTCTAGGCCTGACGTTTTCGAAGCGTTCATTTTTCAGATGATATGGAAAAAAGAACTACTTTATTTCCATACCATCTGAAAAGAATGGTCCTTTGGGCATCCGGCCCGAGTCCTAATAAAGCCAACCAATGAAAAAACTACTTTTACTATCCATCCCCTTCCTATTCCTAGCCTGCGAGACCAACCAATCAGAAACAGGCAACCAGGCCGATTTACTAGTCTATAACGCAAAAATTTGGACTGGCCAGGGCTGCGCTGGCGTAGACGAACCAGCTGGTGAAGACTATTGTGCCACGGCCATGCTCATCGGCCAGGGTGGGAGCGTGATGGAAGTTGGGAACGATACTTCTGCCTGGGCCAGTATGCTGGCGGTAGGTACCGAACGCCTCAACGCTAACGGCAACTTCGTGATGCCAGGTTTTGTGGAAGGCCACGCCCATTTCAGCGGCTTAGGCAGTTCGCTGCGTAACCTCAACTTCCTTCGCTCAAAGAACTGGGATGAGATTGTTTCCATGGTTGCTGAGCGGGCAGAAACGACACCCGAAGGCGACTGGATCAGTGGTCGGGGCTGGCACCAGGAGAAATGGGACAAGCCGCACGACCACTCCGTCGGCGGCTACCCCGTTCACGATGAACTTAGCCGGATGACGCAAAATCACCCAGTCGTACTTCGCCACGCCAGCGGCCACGGCCTGTTCGCCAACGCCAAAGCGATGGAGATCGCAGGAGTGAGCCGGGAAACACCTGACCCTCGTGGCGGTAGGGTTCTCCGGGACGAAAGAGGCGACCCCACTGGCGTCTTCGAAGAACGTGCCATGGACCTGATCACCGACTCTTATCAGAACTGGATACAGACAATGACGCCCGAATCCCGCAAGGAGGAGTGGCTGGCGGGCATCCGTGCAGCCCAGGACGAGTGCCTGCGCAAAGGCGTTACTAGTTTTCAGGATGCTGGCACTAAATTTCGGGAAGTAACCTGGTACAAAGAGCTCGACGCAGCCGATAGCCTGCGCCTCAATCTGTGGACGATGCTGCGACACAGTCACGACGAGATGGCCGCCAAAATCCCAGAATACGGCCTTCCGCATTACGGCAATCGTTTCACCTGTGCGGCGATTAAAACCGAACTTGACGGAGCACTCGGTTCCTACGGAGCTTGGCTCATCGAGCCCTATTTCGATAATCCTGGATTTGTGGGCCAGAACACCACTCTCGTTGCCACAGTAGATAGCATCGCTCAACTGGCCGATAAGCACAAGATGCAACTCTGCGTCCACGCCATCGGCGACAAAGCCAACCAGGAAACCCTGAACCTGATGGCCAAATACGTCGACAAAGATGATGACCGCCGCTGGCGCATCGAGCACAGCCAGCACCTGGCGGTGGAGGATATTCCCCGTTTCGCCGAACTTGGCGTAATCGCCGCTATGCAGGGCATCCACTGTACTTCCGATGCGCTATTCGCTGAAAATCGCCTCGGTACCGAACGGGCACGGACCGGCGCCTACCCCTGGCGCAGTCTGCTAGACGCTGGCGCCGTAATCGTCAACGGAACCGACGCTCCGGTGGAAGACGTGGACCCGATCGAAAGCTTCTACGCCACGGTAACGCGCAAGCGTGCGGATGGCAGGGCCACCTTCTTCCCCGAACAGTCTATGACGCGCGAAGAAGGCCTCCACAGCTACACCGGAGCCGCCGCCTTCGGAGCATTTGAAGAGGACAAGCTTGGTCAATTGATTCCCGGGCTGAACGGGGACTTTATCGTACTTTCCAATAACCTGCTTAGTTGTGAAGACGACGAGATAATGGAGACCAAGGTGCTGGAAACCTGGGTGGGTGGTAAACGAGCGTTTTAACCTGTGTATAGCAGTATAGCGCGATTGTCACGATAAGCACACTACAAGTACTCAGCCTCGTTTAATTTGTTACGTACACGCTTAGGTTGCTGCTCCGTAATTATAGGCGTAAAAACGTACCTTGCCACCAAAATACCAACGAACCAAACTACCAATATGACTAGCCCCCGCGCCCTCGAAGACGTAGCCGAATTCCACCGTACTTTCCACCTTCCCGTACTGGATACGCCGCAAATTCCCGACGCTGACCGTTGCCGCCTGCGCATCAACCTCCTTCAGGAAGAACTGAAGGAACTGGAAGAAGCTATCGCAGCTAATGACCTTGTAGAAGCAGCTGACGCCTTCGCCGATCTTCAGTACGTCCTCAGCGGAGCCATTCTCGAGTTTGGCCTGGGAGAGAAATTTCGCTCGCTTTTCGAGGAAGTTCACCGCTCCAATATGAGTAAGACCTGCGCGACTATGGAGGAAGCCGAAGCGACCGTAGCTCACTACGAAGAGCAAGGCCAGGCCGGAACGATCGAACCGAGCGGTGAGGTGTTTTTGGTGTACAGAGCGGATGATCGCAAAGTGCTTAAGAACGTACACTATTCTCCGGCTGACATTAGTGGAATGATGAACTTATAGCGCTGCCAAGCAGCCCTGTTTATTTTTGATCCCGCCTAAGTATCCGTGTAAGACTAATCACACTACTTTATGCGTTTTATTTGCACCCTATCTTCGTTAAAAAGCCTCGCCAACGCTACGGCTTTGCTTCGTTGGGGTACAAATAAGCCAGCAAAAAGATAGCGTATTAGTTTTGTACGGGGACTTGTCCCGCCTGATATTTTATCATTCAATTACCCGATTATTCATTAATGGACTCCTACCTCCACCGCGGCCAAAGAAAGAAACTCATCGACCATCTCCGCGCTGAGAATCGCTTTGATGCGAAGGTCTTGGACGTTATGGCTAACATCCCGCGGCATGCCTTTCTGGAGAGCTCCTTTCATGCTTTTGCGTATCAGGACGAGGCTTTCCGGATCGGTTGCGAGCAGACCATTAGCCAGCCGAGTACGGTGGCCTGGCAGACGACGGAATTGGAGTTGTTGCCTCGCCAGCACGTGCTGGAAATTGGAACGGGCTCCGGTTACCAGGCGGCGGTTTTATCGTTGCTTGGCGGGCGGGTATTTACGGTAGAACGCCATAAGCCGTTGTACCAGAAAGCTAAACTTACCCTCAAAAAACTACGCCTGGATCGCATCCGCTGTTACCTGCGCGATGGTTCTAAGGGGCTGCCGGAAATGGCGCCTTATGACCGCATACTGGCTACGGCCGGGGCTGCTGCGGTACCTCCGCAACTACGCGAGCAGCTTAAAGTTGGCGGCATCATGATCATCCCCGTCGGGCCGGACGGAAAGGAGCAAACGATGGTCAAAATCCGAAGGATTAGCGAAACGAAGTGGACGGAAGAGGAGCTTGGGGGGTGCCAGTTTGTTCCTTTTTTGAAGGGGGTGGAGAAGTGATGGCAGATTAGGCGGCGCTGACGCAGGTGCGGGGGAGGGTAGAGAGCTTCTGTTCGTCGCCACCAAAGCGAAGGGGTAAAGCCTTAGAACGCTCCTTGCATCCTGCGGCCGCGCCCAAAAATGAACCGTAAATACTACCTGCCCTAAAGGGCTATTATATAAGGTCTCGAAGCCTGAACGTAACTACCTCGTACTTTCCATCGCGTGCGTAACGGATCTTCACCTTCTTCCCAACCCTGCCTACTAATTTTCGTAAGATGCCGCTCAGCGTCATAAATCCAACTGATATTCTGTTGACGGCCACGATCCGGTCTTTAACTCTGAGGCCGGCAACATCCGCCGGGCTGCCAGGAATAATACTGGCGATGGTGTAGGTGCGAAGGTTGGGGCCGCCAGCCAGGACAGTGAGGCCTGACCGGTCGAATTTGAATTTTCGGCGCCACCGAGAACCCACGGGGCGCATCCAGACCTGATCTTGGGTATAATCGATGACCACGTTGAATCGCCGCAGCAACCGGTTGCCGATGATGCCCTGCCGGTCGTTGAGAAAGGCAAGCCCCGCGGTATCAACTGGTTGAAAGTACGTGATGACATTTTCAAGGCGCTTACCGGCAAGGGCTATCTCGCGGGCGCGGCCGACACTGCCTTCCAGGTTGCCACCCAGGCCGCTGGCGATGTAGGTAGGGACCGTCAGTTGCGGAAGGTCAAGATCGGTGCTGTCGCCAAAAGTGTGCATGAGTAAAGTAAGCCCTGCTCCTGAATCCAGCAGCAACCGGCGGTTGGTGACTTCGTTACCCGTGACGCTCACGGGGATGTTTAAGTAGGCCCGGTTACGGATAAACTCAGCAGGTATATTCACATGTTTGCCCGTTGGTTCCCAATCATTGGGCTCGTGTAGGATCATCAATCGCTTGCGGAAGTCGAACTCGACCGTGAAGCGCATAAGAAAGTCAGCGCCAAGAATCCCCTGGACACTAGTGCCCGTCAAGCGCTCGAAGTCAAAATAGTTCTCCTCCAGTACAAGCATGGACCGGTTGCGGGCCAGGAGGCGATCAGCGATGCGCAAATCAATGCCCGTGGCGAGGTAAGCCGTTAGGGTCGTATTTATATCCGCACCACGGATTGTAAAGGTGCGGCGGTAATCTACCTGCAGCATATCGCTCATTGTCTTTTCGAGCAGGATGGTGTTTTCGGCTCCGGTATCGATGATGAAACGAACGGGTAGAATATTGTCCAGCAAGATATTGATGACCATGAAGTTATTCTCGATGCTGAAGGGTAGTTCGATGCGTTTGTAACGTCCGAGCACTTTCATATCTAAACGTTGGGCTAGAATTTCTGCCTGAAAAATGGACAATAAAAAGAGGACTGTAAGGAAAGACGGGGCTTTACGGTACAAAAGTGAGATAGCGGTATTCGAAGATTTGAACTGCACGGCGGTAAGATAAATACAAAAACGTGGGGAGCGTTTGATATAACCAGGCGTTATATTTTGTGAGAGCACTTGTTTCAATTGAATGACACAGGAGACCATTGTATGCATATTTTACCTTGTTTTTTTGGTTCTAAGCATTCGATTGCACTACTTTTACACTAGTAAAGTCACCTCTCTGTATCTGAAAAGGATTCTTGAGGTTAGTTTTTGTCAGGCCTAGTCGTGTTTTTTTACTAGGTTTTAGTTTAAGTGTACTCGAAGAAGTAAGTAGATCATGCAAATTTTACTACCGTCTGCCAAGGGCACGGCGGATCAGACTATATGTCTTTCTTCTCTCCCGGCATTCCCGCGGGAAGCTGCCCTCACGGCGGCTTTTCTGCGTCCGCACATATCCATTTTTTTTAATTTACAAGTAGTAGTATGAAGCTTATATCCAATCACATCATGCGTGGTTGCCTTTTCGCTATGCTCGTATTGTTTACCGGCGTCCTTGTGGCGCAGACTCAGGTAACCGGTACGATCACAGATGCTGAAAACGGCGATCCACTAATCGGTGCGAGCATTCTCATTACGGGAACCTCCACCGGTACAGTTACTGATTTCGACGGTAACTATTCTATCAACGTGCCGGCCGACGCCAAGTCGGTGACCGTTTCTTACACGGGTTTTGCCACCCAGGTCGTACCGGTTGCCGGCCAGTCCGTCATCAACGTCGAGCTTGGCGCTGGCGAGCTGCTGGACGAAATCGTAGTCGTAGGTTATGGTACCATTACCCAGAAACAGGTAACCTCCGCCGTCACAACCATCGACGCGAAAGACTTCCAGGCAGGAGACATCACCGACCCCGCTCAGCTCATTCAGGGTAAAGTGGCCGGTCTTACCATCTCCAAAGTTGGTGGCAACGTAAACGGTGGTTCTACCATTCGTCTTCGTGGCCTTTCTTCTTTTGGTGCTAACTCTAGCCCGCTGATCATCATTGATGGTGTTGTAGGTGCTAATCTTAACACGGTAGACCCCGCTGACATCGAGTCCATTAATGTACTGAAGGACGGTTCCGCCGCTGCCATTTACGGTATTCAGGCTTCCGCTGGTGTAATCATCGTGACGACTAAGCGTGGCCGTGATGGCCAGAGCCAGTTTAGCTACCGTGGTTACGTTTCTGCTGAAAACGTCGCTCGTGCTCCAGAAGTCGCCGGTCGTGAGGACTACCTGTCTACCATCTCCCGTGCCGCTGACCGTCGCCGTGAGGTCTTCCCCGACCAGGGCGACTTACCAACCGGTGCCGACATCCGTGCCGCCAACGACTACGGTGCTGATACCGACTGGATTGACGAACTGACCACTACGGGCATCAGCCACGTACACAACCTGAGCTATTCTGGTGGTAGCGGTGGCCTGTCTTACCGCGCCTCCGTCAACTACCGTGACATTAAAGGTATCGGTGTTGTTAATGACGGTTTTAATCAGATCAACGGTCGCCTCAGTGTGACCCAGCGTGCGATTAATGACCGCCTGAGCGTGAGCCTTGACATAACGTCTACCGATCGCCGGGCTGACTTCTTCATCCAGGATGCCTTCCGCTATGCTGCGCTTTATAACCCTACAGCGCCTACCCGCGTTGACGGTGATTTCCAGTTGACCGACCGCTTCTCTGGCCTTGAAAGCCGCTCACTCTCAAACTACGGTGGTTACTTCGAAGCAATTAACTTTGATTACTTCAACCCGCTTGCTATCGCCGAGCAGACCCGCTCTGAGCGCCAGCAGAACAACACGATTTATTCACTCCGGACTAGCTTCGACGTCACTGACGACCTGCAGCTGAACGTTAACTACTCCCGCAGCCGCGAAAGTGGCGTTCAGGGCTACTTCGCCAGTCGTGAAAGCCTCTACGCAGGTGGTGCCAGTGCCAATGAAGGCGCGTTGAAGGGTACTGCTAATCGGCAGACGAATAATGACCGCAACAACCTCTTTGAGGTGACCGGTACTTATGACCTCGATCTGGGTGGTAACGCCGTTGAGCTCCTTGCTGGTTACTCCTGGCAGGAATATGATTTCCAGGGCTTCGGCGGCGGTGGTCGTGGTGTAGCTTCCAACGCATTCGGCTTTGACAACCTTGGTGGTATCACCGATTTGGCCGAAGGCACCTCTCAGCTTTACAGCTACCGTAACGGTTACCGTGTAATTGGTTTCTTCGGTCGTGCCCGTATGAGCATCGGCTCTGCTTACAACGTTACTGCCTCCATCCGTCGTGACGGAACGAGCAAGAACGGTCCGGAAAACAAATGGGACGTCTTCCCCGCACTCTCCGCGAGTGCTGACCTCGTTGACGCCCTCGACATGACCGGCCCCAATCAGCTGAAACTGCGTGTCGGTTACGGTATCACGGGATCACTCCCTAATGAGAACTACGGTTACCTGCAGCTCTTTGGTAACGGACCTTCCGCACCATTCGGTGGCAGCTTCGTTTCTACGATTCAGCCGAACACAAACCCCAACCCACTGCTCCGTTTCGAGAAGAAAGGTGAGTTTAACGCCGGTCTTGATTTTGCCTTCATGGACTATAAGCTCACCGGTACGCTTGACTTCTACACGCGTACTACTCGTGACCTCTTGTTCAACGCAAACGTAGCTTCGCCTCCGTTCCTGTTCCCGACTGTTCCCGCCAACTTGAACAACGTTGACCTGGTAAACACCGGTGTTGAACTCTCGCTTGGTTACCAATTTGGTGGTGGTAGTAAGTTCAGCTACGAGCCTCGTCTGATCTTCTCTACCTTCAGCACCCAGCTGCAAGACAACGGCGAAACTGCTGACTTTCCCTTCGGTGACGGTGGTGCCCTGACAATCGAATCTTCTTCTCCCGGTGCTCCCGGTCAGAATGATGACCCCATCACCCGCGTGGTGATTGGTGAGAACTTCGGTGACATCTACGCCCGCCAGCTCGACCTGGCTGCCTCTCAGGCTGCTGGTGAGTACGTCTTCATTAACCAGAACGGTGACATGAATGACGATGGAACTCCGATCATCAACGAAGACGATAAGGTTATCGTTGGTAACGCACTTCCCGATTTCTCCCTCTCCCTGGCCAACACCTTCCGCTTCGGTAAGGTAGACGCCAGCTTCTTCATCCGCGGCGTATTTGGTCACGACCTGGCCAACACACCTAATGACTTCCTCGGCCAGCTCGGCGGTGCGGCTAACCGCCCGATCGATAACGTAATTCTTGGTGACGGCTTCCTAGATGATATCGTTTCTGCTCAGAAGTTCTCCGACTTCTTCGTGGAAGACGCCAGCTTTGTTTCCCTGGACAACGCCCAGATCGGTTACACGCTGGATCTTGGTAAAAACACCGGGTTCAAGAACGTTCGTTTCTACGTTGCCGCTCAGAACCTGTTTGTAATTACCGGTTACTCCGGTGTTGATCCCAGCGTCCGCTGGACTGACCCAAGTAGCGCACTGGTCGCGGGTATTGACCGCCGTGATACTTATTTCCGAACCCGTACTTTCACGACCGGTATAAGCGTAGGCTTCTAAATCTGTAAATTATCCTCCAGAATCTTTATTTAGATTCTATTAGAAACTCCCGGCCGGTAACGACAATCAAACACCGGCCGGAGGTTTTAACTCTAAAAAAAATCCAATGAAATTTTTCGCCAAAATACGAATCATTGCCGTCGTAGCCTGCTGCGCCCTGATGGTTCCTTTCCAGTCCTGTACGGACCTGGAGCCGGACGTGTTTTCCGACCTTACTCCCGCTAACTTTCCTGTATCTGAAGGAGAAGTGGTGTCTTCTTACCTTTCTTCCTACACCCGTCTGTACCCAATGCAGAACCACGGTGGCTACATGAGTATGCAGGAGGTTGCTTCCGATGAAATGATGATCCCACAACGTGGGTCCGACTGGTTCGACGGTGGCCTCTGGCTCCGTGCCCACCAGCACCAGAGTACTCCTGATGACGGTGTGTTCAACGGTTCATGGATCTTCCTTTACCAGGGTGCACTTCAGTGTAACTCCGTTATCGCGTTGCTGAAAAATACCACCCTGGTATCCGAAGCAGACAAGGCCCAGTACATTGCTGAGCTGCGTAGCCTGCGTGCTTACTGGTACTTCCAGCTTGCCGACTCTTTTGGAGACGTGCCACTGGTAACCGATGAGTCTGATGCCAGCATCACCGAGCCGGAAGCTACTCCCCGCGCCGATATCTTCAACTTCGTTGTTTCCGAACTGAACGCCGCCGCTCCCGATCTGAGCCGCAGTACCGGTACGGACACTTACGGTAAGATTAACTTCTGGGCCAACCGTGCGCTGCTTAGCCGCGTACTGCTGAACGCAGAAGTAATGACCGGTAGCGCCCAGTGGGCTGCTGCTGAAGCTGCTGCTGATGAGGTGATCAACGGTGGTCAGTACAGCCTGACTTCTGACTACTTTGAGAACTTCGACCCTAACAACGATAACGGCTTCGAAAGTACGTCCGAGAACATGTGGGTAATTCCTTACGATGCTCCCGGTGTAGCCGGAGGCTTCAACATCGTGCAGATGACCTTGCACTACAGTAGCCAGCAGACCTTTAGTACCCAGGATCAGCCCTGGAACGGTTACTGTACCCTGCAGGAGTTTTACGAAAGCTACGACGATGCCGACCTGCGCAAGGGCGTGTCTGGTGACCAGCAAACCCGTGGTAACTTCCTCGCCGGTCCTCAGTTCGCTGTTGACGGTGTAACGCCGGTTGTCGATGGTTCTTTCGATGATCCCGGTGGCCCCGAGCTCGTGTTCACGCCCGAGATCAATGCCCACTTCCCGAACGCTCACCGTCAGGCGGGTGCTCGTGTCTTTAAGTACGGCTATGAGATTGGTACACCGAACAGCATCAAGAACGACTTTCCGATCATCCGTTACGCTGAAGTGCTGATGAACAAGGCGGAGGCTATGCGCCGCCAGAATAGTGCTGGTTCTTCTATGTTTGTCAATATGGTACGTACACGTGCCGCTCTGGGTGACGTGGCTGACAGTATGAGCGATGCAGACTTCCTCGCAGAGCGTGGCCGTGAGTTCTTCTTCGAAGGTACTCGCCGTCAGGATCTGATTCGTTTCGATGTTTACAATAGCCCGTGGGCCTTTAAAGATCAGTCCGCTGCGACTGATCAGGTCTTTCCCATTCCATTGGCACAGCTTAACGCCAATAAGAATCTGGTGCAGAACGCAGGTTACTAAACTGTTCTTTAGCCTTCGGGCTAAACTAATTTAGTCTTCATTCGCCTCTTCTTCCCTTTGTGGAAGGGGAGGCGTTTGTCGTTTCTAAGGAACGCGAAAAAACGCTTGATCCGCTACTCCGATTTGGTGCCACGTAGTTTTTTGATAACCGTCGAAAAGGCGCTGGTAACACTTTCCAGATTAACCAATTTAGCATCTTTCATCGCCCGGGCGGTGATGTAAAGGCTGACCGGAAACAAGATGACGCACGGCAACCAACCCGCAAAGGCGGCGTCGACTACGAAGCTCTCCGCCAGCTTGCGGCAGAAGATGGTGAGGATGATGAAAATGACGAAAAATATGATGCTGACCAGGATGGGATAACCGAAACCGCCCTTGCGTACAATGGCACCCATGGGCGCGCCGATGAAGATGAAAATGATGCAGACCAGCGCCATGGAGTACTTCATGTGGAGGTCGTAAATATGCTTGACGCGGCTTTCACGGATACCCGGAAGGATGCGCTCGGCGGCCTTCGCCTGGCTGCTAACGGAGCGGACGGACGAGCGGGTACGGTTTAGTACCCGGCCCCGAATGGTAGTTTCTACGCTGTCCATTAGCCCAACAATACCGTCCCAGTTCTCCGCACCAGTAACCAACGGATTGGCAAGTGCTTTAGCCCGCGCCTCAACGCGCCGGTCCTGGAGCATGATCATTCTTTGCTCCTTCGGGACCGGTTTTATCGTGTTTTTAGACCGGTTATCGATGGCTTCGATGGTGGTGCCGCGGCCTACGGAAGCGTTGAGTTCCCGGCGTGCCGAATCGCGCTTAGAGGCCGTCTCCCCTTCGAGAATATCGACGGGACGGGTATTGTATTTTGTCGGGTCTACCTCATCTTCTGCCTGCTTACTGCGGTAGACGGTAGTGTCCTGCTCCAGCATCGGCAGGTAATTGGTCATGTAGTTGCTGATGGCCTGCTTGCGGATGGCGATGTCGGCATCGATGGAATCAATCCCGATCTGAAGCTGCCAGGTGGCGAGCATGGAACGGTTGGTGCTGAAGAGTTTGGTGTTTGTTTTGCTGAGGTTGAACTCGCTGAGGTCGAACACCTTAGTGTAGGTCTTGAAGCTGGTACGGACGAAGGGACGGGAATCACTGCTCTTGCCTCCCGGCCGCTGTTCCGAGTACTGGACGCCGTTGAAGAGTTTCATTACGAAGAAGCGGCCGTTATCGGCGGAGTACATTTCTCCGGTATTGGCGGTGATCTGGCCGAGCTCGCCGGTGGCTGCTTTGGTGTGGTCGTAGATGAGGACGTCGCTGATGTGGCGGCCGTCTTCCTCCCGGCCACCAAGGCGGATGGCGTACTGGTTGAAGTCTTCGTTGAAAACGCCGGGCTCCATGTTGAGGGTCGGCTTTTTTTGCTGGATGTCGTACATCCGCGCACCGAACTGAAGGTTGGCGGCGGGGATCACGTAGTCTGCAATAGAAAAACTCGTGGCTGCAGACACGATACCGAAGATGATGAGCGTCCGCATTATTCGCAGTAAGCTCACGCCGGCTGATTTGAAGCTGGAGAGCTCGTAATGCTCCGCCATACCCCCGAGGACCATTACGGAGGAGATCAGCAGGGCCAGCGGCAGCGCTAAGGGCACCAAACCGACGCATTTGTACGACATGAGCTCGATGACGGTAAAGAAGCCGAGGCCCTTGCCCGCGATATCATCGAGGTATAACCACAAAACCTGCATCATTAGAACGAACACGGCGATCGCGAAGGTGACCACGAAGGGACCTGCGAAGGATTTTGCCATTAGTTTATCTAGCTTGTTTACCACGTTGGGGCTTGGTTTTGTTTTGCTTGTACTTATACGGAAGCACTCTGTAACGCTGGGGAGTGGTGGTTTTGTCTATTGGTGGGGTAAAAGTACGGTTTATCGTGTTCGCTTCGCTGTCTGCTGTTTTATCCCTTAGCTCACCGCGAACTGATTGATCCCATTGTACTTGCCTTGTGCCGGCGACTAAGCATGGATATATGGCACAGGCGGGCGTAAGCGGGGTGCCTGTGGTGGGCCGACCGGAGGAGGTGGCGGTTAAGACCTTACGGTACTCCGAAGCACCTGGTGGGGTCGGTTGCTTTACTTTTCAGATGGGATGTGGGGATCGGGCATACGGACTTTTGCCGTGCTATTGAGCTTATTGGACGGGAGGTAATGCCGAGGGTTTAGCTTGTTCGAGGTACACTCCCCGTGTGCGGGTTTACGAAGTTGCCTTTGGCGGTGAAGAAGCCTGGGCTGTTCGTCTCGCGCTCGGAGAGTGCACCGTAGGCCGCTTACGGAGTGGACTTCTGCGGGGAGAGAGAAAGCACCCAGGCATAATCCCGCGCAACATCCTTAATCGAATCAAAGCGGCCGGAGGCACCGCCGTGGCCAACCTTCATATCGGTATGCAGTAGCAGTTCGTTGTCGTCTGTCTTTAACTCACGGAGTTTGGCGACCCACTTAGCGGGTTCCCAGTACTGCACCTGGCTGTCGTGCAGGCCGGTGGTGACCAGCATGTTGGGATAATCCTTGGCTTCCACCTGGTCGTAGGGGCTGTAGCCCAGGATATAGTCGTAGTATTCTTTTTCGTTAGGGTTGCCCCATTCGTCGTACTCGCCGGTGGTTAGGGGGATGGAGTCGTCGAGCATGGTGGTGACTACGTCTACGAAGGGAACCTGGGCCACTACGCCACACCAGAGGTCGGGGCGCATGTTGGCAATGGCGCCCATTAGGAGTCCGCCGGCGCTACCGCCCATGGCGAAGAGGCTTGCTTTGGTGGTGTAGTCGTTGGCTAAGAGCCATTCGGCGGCGTCGACAAAGTCGGTGAAGGTATTTTTCTTCTTCAGCAGCTTACCGTCTTCGTACCAGTGGCGGCCCATCTCTTCGCCGCCGCGGACATGGGTGATCACGAAGATGAATCCACGGTTGAGCAAGCTCAGGCGGGCTACGCTAAAGTAGGGATCCATACTGTGGCCATAGCTTCCGTAAGCGTAGAGGAGTAAGGGAGCGCTGCCGTCTTTCGGCGTGTCTTTTTTGTAGACGATGCTGAGGGGCACCTTCGTCCCGTCGCGGCTTTCGGAGAAGCGGCGTTCGCTCACGTAGTCGTCGGAGGAGAACTTGCCGAGGACGGGTTGTTGCTTCAGGAGTGTTTGTTCCCGGCTGACCATATCGTAGTCGTAGGTACTGGCCGGGGTGGTCATGGACTGGTAGCCGAAACGTAGGGTTTCGGTGTTGAATTCCGGGTTTACGGAGGTGTAGGCCATGTAGGCTTCGTCGGGGAAGTCTAGGTAGTGATCGGATTGATAATCGATGTGCGGTAGGCTATATTTAGCTACGCTGCTGCCCGAGGCGGTGATATTTGATTCGCTACCGCTGTCGTCAGCGTCGGGGGCGTTGGCGAGTATGCGCAGGTGGGTGAGGCCGTTGGTGCGTTCGCTGAGGACGAGGAAGTTTTTGAAGAGGTCTACGTCTTCGAGTAGGGTGTCTTTGCGGTGGGGGATGACGGTTTGCCAGTGTTCCTTGGCGGTCTGGTCTTCGTGGGTGACCATCAGCTGGAAGTTTTTCGCGCCCTTGTTGGTGAGCACGTAAAAGCGGTCGTCGATGTGGGCGATGCTGTATTCTAGGTCGCGTTCGCGGGGCTGGAATACGCGGAGTTCGCCGAGGGGGTTGTCGGCACGCAGCAGGTGGTATTCGGTGGAAATGGTTTGGGCAGAGCCGACTACGATGAATTTCTTCGATTTGGTACGGCCGACGAAGGCGCGGAAGGTCTCGTCGGATTCCTCGTAGATCACGGCGTCGTCTTGCGGGGCGGTGCCGAGGCGGTGGCGCATGATTTTATAGGGGCGCAGGGCATCGTCTTTGACGGAGTAAAAGAGGTACTGGCCGTCGGCACTCCAGACGGATCCTCCGGTGGTGTTGGGGATCTGATCGGGCAGGTTCTGGCCGGTGAGCAGGTCCTTAATGTAGATGGTGTAGATGCGGCGGCTGACGGTGTCTTCGCCGTAGGCCAGGTAGCGGTTGTCGTCGGAGATGTTGAGGCCGCCGACGCTGTAGAAGTCGTAGGATTCGGCCATTTCGTTGACGTTGAGGAGCATTTTGGCCTCGGCTTCGTCGAGTTTGCGGCGTAGGTAGCGGGGGTACTGGTCGCCGGTTTCGAACTTGGTCTGGTATTCGTAGCCGTCTTTTACGTAGGGGACGCTGCTGTCGTCTTCTTTGATCCGGCCTTTGATTTCCTGGAAAAGCTCTTCTCTTAACCCGCTTTGCACCTGCGTGCGCGCCTCGAAATAGGCATTCTCGGCTTCCAGGTGCTTGATCACCTCGGGGTCTTCGCGCTGGTTTAGCCAGTAATAATCATCCTGCCGACTGTGGTTGTGAGCGGTTAGGGTCTTGGGGTTTTTCTTTGCCTTAGGAGGGAGCATATTTGTCTTTTGGTTCGTTGGTTTTTTGGTGCTGCCGCAGCGAACAGCTACCCGGTTGAAACGCGGGGGAGGGGATAGAGTTGAAATGGGCCTTTTATACTGATAGATATTTATTTTTCAGGCTCCCACCGAAGTAGGGCCGTCCGTAGGAGCCGTGGGTAAGGGAAATAGTACAGGCCTTATTTGATGCCACGGGCACATCGGTTACGGAAGTAGGGGCAGTGAAGGAACTCAACAATAACCTTTACGTTAGTAAGGTGTCTTAAGGGACGTGAAATAAATAAACCATGCTTCTT
>JAPKCQ010000289.1 GCA_026421165.1 Lewinella sp.
GAGAAAAGCCGCTGTATAAAATGAAACAGGTCTTGAAATTTGTTATGGATGCACGCTCTTCGATAGATTTGGATACGCTGGAAGATTGGGCGTATATGGAGTTTCTGCTGCGAGAGCACTCTATTCGCTAATCCTATTAAAAAGTCGGCCTACATTAGCGGTCAGAACCTGATGGTAGACGGTCGTTGGAGTGCGGTATAATCTTTGTACCCTACTTCCAATCTCTTCACTCTAAGCAAAAAAATACAGCTTTCATTCCCATGAAACAAATAATACAACACCTCTCCTCCGGCGAAACAATCCTCGCCGAACTGCCCGCTCCTGCAATCAGGAGCGGGCAGTTACTCATTAAAACCCACCGCACCCTCGTATCCCTTGGAACCGAGAAGATGCTTGTTGACTTTGGCAAAGCTGGTTGGATATCGAAAGCCCGCAGCCAACCCGAAAAGGTAAAGCAGGTACTGGAGAAGATCAAGTCTGACGGGCTCAAGCCTACCCTGGATGCGGTTTTTCGTAAGCTTGGCGAGCCTCTGCCGTTGGGCTATTGCAACGCCGGCGAAGTCATCGGCGTTGGCCGGGGGGTGAGTGGTTTCCAGATTGGGGACCGGGTGGTCAGTAATGGCAACCATGCTGAGATTGTATCTGTTCCGGTGAACCTTGTCGCTAGGATTCCGGACGGGGTGAGTTATGAAGACGCTGCCTTTACCGTGATCGGAGCCATTGCTTTGCAGGGCATCCGCTTGGTAAATCCCACCTTTGGTGAGACGGTGGTGGTTACTGGTATGGGGCTGATCGGCCTTGTCGCCAGTCAGCTGCTGAAGGCGAATGGTTGCCGGGTTATCGGCCTTGATTTTGACCAGGGTAAACTTGACCGGGCTGCCGCCTGGGGCATCGAGACCATCAACGTAGGTAAGGACGACGCGGTTGGTGGCGTAATGCAACTGACCGATGGCGTTGGGACCGATGCGGTACTGATTACGGCCAGCGCGAAGACCAACGACATCATTAGCCAAGCGGCACAGATGAGCCGGCAAAAAGGGCGCATCGTACTGGTCGGTGTAGTTGGCCTTGACATTCAGCGGTCCGACTTTTTCGCCAAAGAACTCAGCTTCTCCGTTAGTTGCTCTTACGGGCCGGGGCGCTACAACGACGAATACGAAGAGAAGGGCTTTGATTACCCGATCGGCTACGTTCGCTGGACGGAGAACCGCAACTTCCGCGCCGTACTGCAAGCACTGGTTAAGGGGCAGCTCGACGTTAACTCCCTGATTACCGAGCGGGTAGACCTTGAGGACTTCGACCAGATTTACGGGGAGATGGGTAGAGGTGGGTCCATTGCTAGCATCCTAACTTACCCTGCACCTGCGGCCGCGCCCAAAAGAAGCGTTAACGTTACCGAACGCGCTTTCAAAGCTGGAAGCGGAACGATGGGTATCATCGGCGCCGGCAACTTCACGAAAGCCATGATCTTGCCGAGCCTGAAAAAGGCAAGTGCACCGATAAAATACATCTCCAGCGCTGGTGGACTTTCGGGCACCACCGCCGCCCAGAAATTTGGTGTTGGCCAGTCGATCACGGACAACCGGATCATGCTGGACGACCCCGATCTCGACGCCATCCTGATCACTACCCGCCACAATTCCCACGCCAATCAGGTGATTGAAGCCCTGGAGGCGGGCAAGCACGTCTTCGTGGAAAAGCCACTGGCGCTCACCCACGACGATCTCGACCGCATCGACGCGGCCTACCGAAAAGGAGACAAGACCCTTACCGTCGGCTTCAACCGACGCTTCTCGCCCTTCAGCCAGGACCTGAAAAAACAACTGGGCGATGCGCCGGGCCCGATCAACGTCATCGCCACGATGAACGCCGGTTTCATTCCCCAGGATGTTTGGGTGCAAGACATGGAAGTTGGCGGCGGCCGCATCATTGGCGAGGCCTGCCACCTGATCGATCTGATCAGCTTCTTTACTGGTTCTTTGGTGGAAAGCATCGTCATGAACGCGCTCGGACCAAACGCGGCGGAGAACTCGGACAATGCTTCGATTCTGCTGCGCTACCAAAACGGCAGCCAGGGCGTCATCAACTACTTCTCCAACGGTAGTAAGGCCTACTCGAAGGAAAGAATTGAGGTGTACAGCCAGAACCGGACGGCGGTTATCGATAATTTCCGCAAGTCACACTACCACGGTTTCAAGGGCTCGGGCCTTAGTAAAGGACAGGACAAAGGCCACGCAGAACAGTTCAAACGCTTCTACCATAGCCTACGCGATGGTGGGCCGGCCATTGTATCTTACGAAGAGACGATGAATGCGAGCCGGGCGGCGATTGCGGCGGTGGAAAGTCTTAAGCAGGGTGCATGGATCGGTTTATGAGCCTGGGGCTGCGGCTTTTCCATACCCTTCGCCACCTTCGCCTCCGCCAGATCGCCTACCAGCTCTTTTACCGGCTGACCGGGCGGCTTGCGGATAATGGGGCGCGGGCGCAGGTGCAGGGTGAGGTTTTTGAAAACCTGGTTCTGCCACCCTTGAGCACGCCCCTCGGGGCCTGCGCCGTCCAGCTTCCCGTACGCTATACCAAAGCAGGGTTCAGCTTTCTGAACCAGAGCGTCCACTTCCCCTCCTTCGGGGAAAT
The DNA here is from genome assembly GCA_026421165.1 of Lewinella sp. GTDB lineage: Bacteria > Bacteroidota > Bacteroidia > Chitinophagales > Saprospiraceae > Neolewinella. The sequence continues at coordinate 2,635 of JAPKCQ010000289.1, forward strand.
AGACTGGAACTACGCCGCCAACGGCAAACTCTGGGTCTACAACCTCAACTACTTTGAGTACCTCCGCCAGCCCGACCTCGATTATGCTACCGGCGAGCAACTCATCAACGCGTGGGTCGACGCCGAAGCAAGCCACCTCGACGGCTGGGAGCCCTATCCAATCAGCCTCCGCTTGGTCAACTGGTTACAGTTTTACCGTGCAGCTAACCGCCAGGTTCCGGACAAAGTACAGGCCTCCATTCGCCGCCAGTACGCCGCCCTCCACCGCAAGCGGGAGTTCCACCTTGGAGGGAACCACTTATTCGAAAACGCCATCGCCCTTGCCCTGACCGCCCGTTACCTTAACGATGGCCCCGGCCGGAAAAAAGCGGATAAACTTTTTTTGGCGGAGCTCAGTGAGCAGTACCTTTCTGACGGGGCCCACTACGAACGGAGTATTATGTACCACCTCATCCTTCTCTGGCGGCAGCTGGACCTCTACTCTTGGGTCGGTGCTCCTGCCGGCTGGGACAATAAGGGGAAATCCTCCAGCCCTTCTCTGCTGTTTACTACGCTGAGAAAATCGCTGACGGCCCAGCTCTCCTGGGCTGCTGCCATGATCACGCCTGCTGGTCACTATCCCCACTTCAACGACAGCACCTACGGAATTGCCCCCGACTGGTCGGTCGTCAAAGACTACGCCGCCGCGCTCGGGCTGAAAGCGGAACTTCCGCTGGAAGAAGGAGAAGCCTCGGGCTATCGTCACTGGTCGCACAACGGCCTCGACCTCTGGATCGACGCGGGCGCCATCGGCCCCGATTACATCCCCGGCCACGCCCACGCCGACAACCTGAACTTCGTTCTTCACCTCAACGGCGAACCCATCATCATTGATCCGGCTATCTCTACTTATGAGAAGAACCCACGCCGGGCACTGGAGCGTTCGACCGCAGCCCACAATACCGTTACCGTAAATAACGACCAAAACTCCTCGGACGTCTGGGGAGGCTTCCGGGTCGGAAAACGAGCGCGGACGACGATCAAAACCGATGATAATTTTCGGCTTAAGGCTAGCCACGACGGCTTTTCCGGAACGGTACACACCCGCCACTTTACGCTGGAAAAGACCGACAACCGTCTTACAATCAGCGATGACCTGAGCGGATCGGTGCAATCCGGGGTTGTCAGGTTACACTTTGCTTCCGGTCAGGCCCCGGTGGTAAAGGGGGGCGTAATTACTATGAAGTCTTGTGAGGTGAATATTGAAGGCGCTACGGAAATATCGTCTTTTTCCTACAAAGCCGCTGCTGGTTGGAACTGCTTAGTTGATGCCGTTGGAGTAGAAATGAAATTTCAGACTAGCGTGAAATTTGAGGTGGTTGGTCGCCTGATAAATAGATCAGAGCACCCTTAATTTGCAACGGGTTATTACGCATATTTTCTCTTAAACAAGAGCGTCCGATTTGGACTTTTCGATTACCCTAGACCCTGAAAAAAAGAGTTTCACTTAATATCAGCTAAAAAATTATCTTTGTACTCAGACAAAAATTCTAGCGATTAAAACCTAATCAACGAGTATCAACAACTTACTGTTTTTAACCGATAATTTCCCTCCGGAGGTCAACGCACCTGCTAGCCGGACCTACGAACATTGCAAGGAGTGGGTCAGACAGGGCTTTAAGGTGACCGTGATTACCTGCACACCGAATTTTCCGCAAGGAGAGGTGTTCAAGGGCTATCGTAACCGTATCTGGCAAACGGAGGATATGGACGGCATTCGCGTGATCCGGGTATGGTCTTATATCTCCCCTAACAAAGGATTCGCCAAGCGTATTTTTGATTACATCAGTTACGGGGTAATGGCTTTTTTTGCCGCGCTATTTGTCCGTACCGACCTTATCGTGGCCACTACGCCTCAGTTTTTCACGGCCATAAGTGGTTACACGGTTGGCTTGGTAAAGCGCAGGCCCTGGGTGATGGAAGTCCGGGACCTCTGGCCGGAAAGCATTCGTGCGGTCAGCGCTGCCCCGGGCAAGGAAAAGTGGCTCGATCATATGGAGCGGCTAGAGCTTTTCCTTTACCGCAAAGCGACAAAGGTGATTGTGGTTACTCATACCTTCAAGAAAAACCTAACCGATCGGGGTGTTAATCCTGAAAAGGTCAAAGTAGTGACCAACGGTGTGTTGATGGCTGATTTTGTGGCGCGGCCGCGGGATGGCAAGTTGGTTGAAGAGCTGGGTTTGGAGGGGAAATTTGTCGTCGGCTACCTGGGAACCCACGGTATGGCGCACAAACTGGACTTCATCCTCGATTGTGTGTCGGAAGCGCCTGCTAACGTGCACTTCCTCTTCATCGGCGGTGGATCCAGTAAGGCAGCCCTGGAGGAAAGGGTTAAACGGGAGGCCTACCCCAACGTAAGCATGCTTCCCTCCGTACCCAAATCCGAGATTGCCCGTTATATCTCAGTTACCGATTTGGCGCTCGTAACGCTGAAAAAATCGGACACTTTTAAATTGGTTATTCCGTCCAAGATTTTCGAGAACGCCGCCATGCGCAAGCCCATTCTGCTGGGGGTGGAGGGGGAGAGCAAGGCCATCGTTGAGAAGTATGGTGCGGGCAGTGCTTTCAAACCCGAAAATAAAGCCGACTTCCTCGATAAACTGAACAAACTGACGACCGACCGGGCGTATTACACTGAATGTCAGGACAACTGTATCCGCCTCGCGACTGACTATGATCGTAATGTGCTGGCCAACGCAATGCTGGCTGAGTTGAAAGATATTTAGGACGACAACGTCCCGTAAAAAAGACTGATAATGCTGAAAATAATCTCCATAGTAGGTGCCCGCCCCAACTTCATGAAGGTCGCGCCGCTACACCGCGCCTTCGCCGCCTCCGGCAAGATTGAAAGTAAGATCGTACACACCGGCCAGCACTATGATGCTAAGATGTCCGACATCTTCTTCAACCAGCTTGGCTTGCCGGAGCCTCACTTTCACCTTGGCATTGGTGGTGGCAGCCACACCTACCAGAAGGCCAACGTGATGCTGAAGTTCGAGGAGGTCTTGCTCGCTGAGAAGCCCGACCTCGTACTGGTGGTTGGCGATGTGAACGCCACAACGGCCACTACACTGGTTGCCGTGAAGATGGGCATTCCCGTCGCCCACGTTGAAGCCGGCCTCCGTAGCGGAGACCGTAATATGCCGGAGGAAATTAACCGGGTGGTAACCGATGCCATCTGCCAGTACCACTTCATCACGGAGCACAGCGGACTGGTAAACT
>JAPKCQ010000290.1 GCA_026421165.1 Lewinella sp.
TAGGAACTAGAGAACTAGGAATTAGAGAACTAGGAATTAGGGAACTAGAGAGCTAGAAGCTAGGAATTAGAGAACTAGAGAACTAGAGAACTAGGAGCTAGGAGCTAGAGAACTAGGAGCTAGGGAACTAGAGAACTAGAGAACTAGGAGCTAGAGAGCTAGGAATTAGGGAACTAGAGAACTAGAAGCTAGAGAACTAGTTTTCTAGCTCCTAGCTCCCTAATTCCTAGCTCCTAGCTCCTATTCCAAGTCCCACCAAACCGGAACATTAACCGAATTACCATCCGTAGCAGCGGCAGCTGCCTGGTAATTCTCAAAATTAAGTGCCTGCTCATCACTCGGGTAGGGCATCCGTACGGGATAAAGACCAGCGTTCAAACTGGCATCCGCCGGTTTGAGGGCAGGAAAACCGGTACGCCGCCATTCCGCCCAGCCTTCGTAAGCGTTACCGATATTGGCGATCCATTTCTGGGTAATTATTTGCTCCAGGCCATTAACCGGGTTGTAAGCACCAGGCCCGGTTGTTAGGTAATCATCTGGCATACTGGTATTCCAGTAATCAAAAGCTTGCTGAACGGCAAGGTCGTAATATTCCTTAGCGCTGATGGTGCCCACAAAGCCGCGTTGGGCTGCTTCCGCAATCAAGAAATTAGTTTCCCAGGCAGTCATGAAATTGAATTCAAGATCACCGGTATTCTCACGAAATACGGTACCTGGCCGGGCAAAGTTATCCGGTACGATGGCATTGGTGGCGTCGATACCGTTGATAATACCGCTGAAGTCACCGCTAGCCGAACTTGGACGATAGAGTGTCGCTACCCGGGGGTCGTTCAATGCTGCGAAGATCTCCTCGGCGGTCTCACTCATCAAAAAGACGTTAAAGATGCCGACCCTGGCCGTAGCGAAAGGGAAACTATTCGGCGGGCCACCAGTAAAATCAAAAGTGGCATTTTCGGCGTTTTCATCAATGATCGGGTCCGTAAATGCAGTAAAAATAAAGGCATCCCGAATAACGTCATTATCAATCGGCCCCGACATCTTCATCAAAGCTTTTAGCCGTAGGCTATTGGCAAATTTTTTCCATCCCTGCAGGTCACCATTAAAAAGGATATCGCCACTCAGCGATTGCGCTCCCTGGTAACCGTTCATTACAAAAACGGCGTCGGTTAGTAAATCATCAATAGTGCTATAAATATTCTCTTGCCGATCGTACGCAGGTTTCGTGACGCCGGTAGAACGACCAGAAAATGCTTCAGAAAAAGGTACGTCTCCGTACATATCCGTCAGCGTCATAGCCAGGTAGGCTTTCATTACTAATGCAGGGCCTTCGTAAACCGCCTGCGCAGGATTTTGGCGACTTAGCTCCAGAATAGTTTCGTTGTCGCGAAGGGCAGTGTACAAAATCGGCCAGGGGTTCCCACCTTCCTGTGGCGAGCTGAGCGCGTGCCGGTCAAAAAGGTTGAAATCGATCATCGAAAAGTGCTGGCTCAGCAAATTTCCAGCGACGAAACCTTCATAACTCATAGCGTCACCGTAGCCGTAGAGTACCTGGCGGAGTAGCAGTTCGGGCTGTACTTCGCTAGGGGCATTTTCGTTGGTATTTATCGCTTCAAAATCTTTGGTGCAAGCGGTGAAGAGGAAGAGTATAGAAAGTAGTCTTATTGTATTTTTCATTGTATTTTTTTGGCGCGAACGCAGGAACAAAGAAGGCTTTTGGGCTGGTTCCCCGTGCCTAAAGGCACGGGGAACCAAAAGGCTAAAATTCCACCCCAAGATTAAGTCCGAAACTCCGAGCAGACGGATAAGCAATATCCTCTACCCCACCAATAATGTTCTGCCCCTGAATAGCAAACTGCTCAGGATCAAAGTGGGGGATTTCAGAGAAAGCATACAGGTTACGGCCAATCAGACTGATGCTCAGACTGCCCAGTCCGTTGAGAAAGGTATCGTTGAGCTGGAGCTGGCCGAGACGATAGGTCAAGGACACTTCGCGAATTTTGAGGTAGCTCGCGTCGTAAACGTTGTTCTCCTCATGGTTGCGGTTGTAGAAGCTGCGGTAGTAACTCTCCGCCGAAACTGGAGTTGTATTTTGCGTGTAGACCAGATTATCACTCGTTCCGGTACTCTGGACACCTTCAATCACGAAGCCTTCTGCCGGACGGTTAACCGTCTCCTCCAGCTGACCAGCCACACCGGCAAGAGCGAGGGTACGCGAAACAATTTCACCGCCCTGCCGCCAGTCCAGCAGCACACCAAGGTCGAAGTTCCCTATGCGTACGTTGTTCTGAAAACCGAGGATAAAGTCCGGGTTAGCATTCCCCAGTTTCTTCAGGTTGTTATCAGCGATGAAGCCGCCGCTCCTGTTCAGCACCAGGTCTCCGGCATCGTTGCGCAGGTAGCCCGTTCCCCAGATGTCACCAATTTCACCTCCTTCTTCGACGATGAAGAAAACCGTCTGATTTACCGAGTTGTAGACGCGGCTGAAGGCCAGCGTAAAGCGATCCGTCCCCTCCGGTAGTTCCTCCACCGTCGCTTTATTGGTACTGAAGTTGAAGCGGCTCCTCCACTTGATCTTATTGTTCCAGACCGGGCGGAGGCTCAGAACAGCTTCCAGACCGCTGGCGCTCACCTTACCACCGTTCACGATCTGCTGGCGGTAGCCGGAAGAGAGCGGGACGGGTAAGCTGAGGATCTGGTTCTCAGTCGTCTGGTTGTAGTAAGTAACGTCCAAACCAATACGGTCGTCGAGGAAGCGGGCGTCGAAGCCAACTTCAGCGCTGGTCGTCGTCTCGGGGACAAGTCCTGGGGCAGCAAGTACGGCCTGTTCGGAGAAAGTTGGTTGGCCACCGAAGGGCGTCTGCGCCACAAAGGTCGAACTAGTCCGGTAAGGATCGGTATCGTTGCCCACCTGCGCCCAGTTCGCCCGTAGTTGCAGGAAGCTAACCTTATCCGGCATACTGAAGACCCGCTTGGGCAGGAAGCTGAGGCTTACGGACGGATAGAAGAAACTGGTATTGTCCGCATTCGTCGGCGTAGCAAGGGCGGAAGACCAGTCGTTGCGGCCGGTAACGTCCATAAAGAGGAAGTCTTTGTAACCGAACTTAGCAAGGCCATAGACACTGTTGATTCGCTTATTAGCGACCTGGTCGAAAATCTCCACCGGGCTGGCGGCGTTGCTCAAACGGAAGATACCGGGCTGGGCGAGCGTGTTGGCCTGGCTCTGGGTATTCCGTGCCTGCTGGTCGAGTCGGTTTCCGCCAGCAAGGAGGTTGACGCTGAAGTTACCACTGAGATTCGGGCGGTAGTCCAGCAGAAAGTCGGTATTGACCTCCCGGTAGAAGACATCGTTCTCCGCGTAACCGCCCTGACTGAAGCGGTTGGTGCTGAAGTTGCGGCGAAACTGGCGCGTCTCGTCGCTGTAGTCCATTCCGGAACGGATCGTCGCCTTTAAGGTCGGGCTGAATTCATAGCTGGCCGAGAGGTTGCCGAAGAGTCGGTCCCGGTTAAAGCTGTTCCGGTTTTCCTGGAGGATGAAGAAGGGATTGTCGAAAAAAGTATAGTTGAAGCTGTACTGCTGGGTGCCTTCCAGGCCGGGCTGCCAGTAATCGCGGAGGCTCTCGGTGTTGGATTGGCGGCCGTACCATGCGGTGAGGCTGTAGCCGATGTTTTCGGAACCGTAACCCGCAGCGGGCCGGTTGTCGGAGTTGGAGTTTACGTAGTTGAAGTTGGCGTTGACGCGCAGCCTCTTCGTTGGGCGGAAGCGGAATTTTCCGGACAAGTTCTTGCGCTTCAGGTTTACGCCGGGGATGTAGCTGTCGGAACGCAAATCAGCGGCAGAGAGGCGGAAGTCGCCAAAGTCGCCGCCGCCGCTGATGGAAAGACTGTTGATGGCGGTGGTACCCGTTTCGTAGAAGCCGGTGATGTTGTCCGGGTTGCTCACCCAGGGTGTCGGGGTGATGGGCAGACCGCCGTGAACCGCCACGTCGCCACCACGGACGACCGAGCCATCGGGCAGCGTTACCGGACTGTCGAACTGAGCGACGTTGAGGCCGATGTCGAGTTCCGGGCCGTAGCTGTAGGTGATGTTGTCGGATGTACCGGCGCCGAGGCCGTCCACGAATTCAAACTGGCCACCCTGGCCCTGACCAAATTTGTTCTGGACGCGCGGCAGCTGAAACGGACTGTCGACCGTAAAGCTAGAGTTGAAACTGATGCCCAGGCCTTTCTTTCGTCCACCAGATTTAGTAGTAATTTGTACAACACCGTTGGCGGCGCGGGTACCGTACAGCGCCGCAGCGGAAGCGCCTTTTAGTACGCTGACGGATTCGATGTCAGCGGGGTTGACCTCCATGGCGCCATTACCGAAGTCGACTTCCTGGAAGCCGGCGGCGGCCTCGCTCGTCAGGTTGATGATGGTATTATTGTTGATCGGCGTACCGTCCACGACGAAGAGTGGGTTGTTGTTGGTGAACGACGTTTGGCCGCGGATGATGATCTGGCTGGTGGAGCCAACGCCCGTTGCACCGGCGGTTACCCGCAGACCGGCTACCTGGCCGGAAAGGTTGTCTAGGAAATTTACGGCTTGGACGTCCGTTAATGCATCGCCTTGGATTTGTTGGACGGCGTAGCCCAGTTCGCGGTTATCGCGTTTTAAGCCGAGGGCGGTAACTACTACTTCGCCGAGTGCCGTACCAGGTTCCAAAGCTATCTCAAGACCAATTCTTGCACCTGCGTCAGCGCCCAAGTCAATTTTCCGACCGTTGAAGCCAATATAACTCACCAGTACGTGATCAGCTATTTCGGGGAGCCTGAGGGTGAATTTACCGTCCAAATCAGTAACCGTTCCAACGTCAAAGCCCTCAGGGGCGAGAATGGAAGCACCAATAAGAGGCGCGTTGGTACTTGCATCAATAACGATACCAGACACGGTAGTTTGCGCCGATAAAACGGCGGTAAAAAGCAGGCCCACGAGGGAAACCAGCAAGCGAGTGCGGTGCATAAAACAGACTTGTAAAAATGGAAAATCTATGGACAGCGTACCATCCACTACGAACTACTTTCGACCTACTAAAAAGGCGGCGCCCGTCCCATCCGTCGCATAACGGCAACGGTTTCGGGCTGTTCCGGGGACGGCCCGAAGGCCACTTCAGAAAGCAGCAGCAGGTCGAACAGTTCGGAGAGTTGCCGGCGCAGCAGGAACCACTGACGGCTGAGATCGTCGTAAGTATTGAGGTCGCTGAGGCTAGTCGCTTCAGTATAGCTTGGTAAAGTGTCGGCCAGTTCGTCGTAGAGCTGGTCTGTTTTCCAGGAGAGATTTGCGAATTGCCCAGCGTTGAAATCTGAGCGTTGCAGGCCGATGAGCCAGACGCCACCACGGCGGTCCGGGCCAATCACATTTTTTCCCTTGACCAGTTTTTGGGCGGCGGAGCGCAGGTGCGAAGTAGTGACTTGAGGGCAGTCATTGCCGACCACTAAGAGGCGCTCAGCGCCTTGCGCAAAAACCTCCCCCACCGCGTTCGCTAGGCGCTCGCCGAAGTTATCGCCCCGCTGCGAAGCTTCGTCGGAGCGGTAAACTTTGAAACCAGTTTTGACGATGGTCTCCTCCGTATGAGAAATCAGCGCGCCGGTGATCCGCTGGTCCTCATCACCCGCCCCAAAGCTCTTGTTTGCCGCCTCGGCCGGGGCCGTGCGGGAGAAGAGTAGGATGGCGGTCTGGGGGATCGGCATTTGGTAAAGGTGGTAAAAAAAGAGTTACGTAAGGACGCGGGGTTTTGGATTTGTCGGAAGGAGACGATTGAACCCTACGTTGAAGCTGAGACCATTCAGAGTTAGCCCGTGAGTACTCATACAGAATTAATAGCACCATCCTGCTCGGCATCTTTTATGACGA
>JAPKCQ010000291.1 GCA_026421165.1 Lewinella sp.
TTTTAGACGCTGCGCTTTTAGACGGGCTGTGCCCTTTTAGACGCTGCGCTTTTAGACGGGCTGTGCCCTTTTAGACGCTGCGCTTTTAGGTTACTGCACGGCTATTACGTTACTTCATGTGCGGCAGCCTAAAAGGCAAAGCCGTCTAAAAGGCCGAAGGCCGCCTAAAAGCGCGAAGCGCGTCTAACAATGATTAACTACTTCACTTATTTCAACCTTCCCGTCTCCCCGACGATAGACCAGGCGGCCTTAAAAAAGCAGTTCTACGCCAATAGCAAACGCTTCCATCCCGACTTTCACACCCTCGCTGGAGAGAAAGCTCAGGAAGAAGCCCTGGAGCAATCCACGCTCAACAACCAGGGTTACAAAATCTTGACCGACGCCGACCGACGGCTAAAGCACCTACTGGACATCAAGGGGGCCCTCGGCGAAGAAGGAACCAATAAAATGCCCCAGGCATTTCTAATGGAAATGATGGACATCAACGAAGCCCTGATGGAGCTCCAGTTCGAAGATGACCCTGCCGCCCGCGTGAAAGTGGACGGAATGATCGGTGGCCTCGAAGCAGGTTTTGACGAGGATGTGGCCAAGGTGCTAAACCACTACGACGATGCCACCGTTAGCAAAGTAGACCTCGAAAAACTCAAGGACTACTACCTCAAAAAACGTTACCTCCGGCGGCTGAAGCAACAAGCTCCGGAGGTATAAGTGGATCGTTGGCCAGTTGGTTCTTTGAAACCAAGCCAACAAGCCAGCACTTCAACGCACCAAAATTTTAACGCACCAAGTATGTTAATCCTACTATCTCCCGCCAAAACTTTAGATATGACGCCGGTGGCCACTGAAGCCACTCAACCACGTCTCCTCGATGATACGGGAAAACTGGCTAAGGTGCTTAAGAAACAGTCGCAGGCGGGGTTGCAGAGTTTGATGCACATCAGCGAAAACCTTGCGGCGCTTAACTACGAACGTAACCAGGCGTTTAGCCTTCCCTTTACGCCGGAAAATGCTAAGCCTGCAGGCCTCGCTTTCCGTGGAGATGTGTACCAAGGGCTAGAAATGGATACCTTGGATCCGAAGGAATTAGACTTTGCCAACCAGCAGGTCCGGATTCTCTCCGGCCTTTATGGCATCCTCCGCCCTAACGATTTAATGCAAGCTTATCGCCTTGAAATGGGGACAAAAATAAAAAGCAGCAGGGGTAAGAATCTCTACGAATTCTGGGGAGACCGCATTACCAAAGTGATCAACGAAGACCTGTTGGAAGGCGGACACGACCTCGTCCTCAACCTTGCCAGCCAGGAGTACTTCAAGAGTGTCAACACAGACAAGCTTGGTGCACGCCTGCTCACTGCACACTTTAAGGAAGCACACAACGGAAAATACCGGGTGGTAGCCTTCAACGCCAAACGCGCCCGTGGCCGGATGGCTAACCTGATCACTAAAGAAGGTATTTCTACCGCTGAGCCGCTTAAGGAATTGGTGGTGAATGATTATGCGTTCAATCCGGAGCTGAGTACGGAGAATGACTGGGTTTTTAGTAAGTAAGTACTCGGTTTTGCCTCGGCAGTTGTACTTTCTATTGACTCGTTGAACGGTCGTCTAAAATTATCTCCACAGAGAGATTCAAGAAAGACGGAAAGACCAAGGGTTTTTTAGTTGATCGGGAAGAATAGGCTCACTCCAGTTCATAAATCGCCCACCACTTCATCCCGTCCAACCAGTCTTTCAAGCCTAAGCCATCCGCCCATTCAGGCCGGGTAGTATAAACCAGGCGCGCATTCTTCGGCGGCGTAGGCGTGCGGGTAAACTGTGAATAGAGGCAAACTGGAGTGCCACACTTCGGCCATTCCGCGCGGTCTTCCGTGCGGTAGATCGTGACCTTCCCCGGCCGCTGGTAGAAATGCAACGTGAGATCAGCGTAGGTGAACACATGGCGACCATCGGCGAATAGGCTTACGGGCTCTGTATAATTGTCCCAAACAAACTTATTGACTTTCACCTCACTGATCATTGGCCGGAAGAGGACGGTAAGTAAGATGGCAAGGTTGATGCCCCCCAATAACTTTACGCTCCCAGAGACCCCTTTTCGATTGAATAAACCTTTCCCGTATTTACGTCGGAGCGCAATGGCTCCGGCCATGATCATCACCGGTAGGAAGGGTAGGAGCGGAAAGAGGAAGCGTGCGTCTTTGCGGGAGAGTAGGAAGTGGACGAGCAGGAACGGCACCATCATCCACGTCAGCGGATCACGGCGGAAGCGCCAAGCGAACCATAGCGGTGCGGCGATGTATAGGAGGCTCAGCGGTGGTACACCCCGTTCGAAAACCATGCGGAAGTAATCCCACCACGGCGCGGAGCCAAAGGTAGCAGCTTTGCCTTCAATTAGGTTGGAACGCAGGTAGTGCCAGGGGGCGATTACCCATTCGCCGTAGAACCAGCGGTCGAGTAGCGTCCCGAGGGCGAGTGCTACCAGTCCTCCGAGTACCACCAGCCCAAGTCGAGGCCACCGCTCGCGTGCTATGAATAATAACCAAGCGCCGAAGCCCAATACCATGATTGCTACTTGGTAACGGAAGAGGAAGGCCAGACCAAAGAGTAGTCCGGCTCCGAAGCAGGCGAGCGCACCACCAGTTTTGGCTGGGGTGAAAGTATCGGTCCGTTCCGGAACAGCAGTAGGGTAGAGAAGTAGGCCGAAAGCAAAGGCCATTCCCGCCCAGTTTTCTCCAGAAAAACGGATGCCTGAGTAAACCGAGCACCAGTTGAAAAGCAGGCCTAAGGCTAGCCAGCCGAGTAAGCGTTCGGTCGGCATCCGGTCGGCGAAGCGTTTGTAAACGTTGGTGGCCAAAAAGAGGAAGCCCACTGCGGAAATTAGCCGCAGTAGGCAGGCGAAGTAGTAGGGATTGACCTCGCCCCATACACCACAAAGCCGGTGGATGGCGTAGGCGATTGCCGGTTGGGTAGCCGGCCGCATCCGTTCTTCAAACTCCCAGGGAAGCTGTTCTGCGCTGATAAATCCGAGCTTATAACCTGCGAACTCCAGTAATTGGAAATGCTCATCTCCCTGATGGAAGCCTACGGAGAACCAGCAGGCGGTTAAGAGAGCTAGGGCGGCTATGAATAGGTACTTTCTTGGCATGGGGCGAAGGTAGTTCGTTAGTCTTTTAGTTCGTTGGCCTTTTAGCTTACCGAAATCGACAGTCGAATGCTTTTTTACCATTATTCAGCCGTGTCGAAAAGTCTTTGAATCTCCCGAGAATCATTTCCTTATAATAGCGAAAAAGTTCGCCTATCGAGTTGGGCGTAACTTCTCTTCCTCTAACTCCAACTCCTATGAACCGTACCACCCTTCCCTTGATAGTCCTGGCCCAATTCTGCTGCACCTCCGTCTGGTTCGCCGGTAATGCGGTGCTGACGGAGTTGGTGGCGACCTTCGGACTGCCCACAACGGCACTGGGGGGGCTCACTTCGGCGGTGCAATTCGGCTTCATCTGCGGTACGCTGGTGTTTGCGGTGCTGGCGGTGGCAGACCGGTTTTCGCCTTCGCGGGTGTTTTGCGCGTCTGCCCTTGCCGCGGCGCTTTGCAACTTGTGCGGTACGTTGGAGGCCAACACTTTTATTACCTTGCTGGGCGGGCGTTTTCTGACCGGTTTTTTCCTGGCGGGTATTTATCCGGTAGGGATGAAGATTGCTTCGGATTACTTCCAGAAGGGGCTCGGCAGGTCGCTCGGTTTTTTGGTGGGGGCGTTGGTGTTAGGAACCGCTTTTCCGCATCTCGTAAAGTCCCTCGGCGGTGCTTTGCCGTGGCGGGTTATCCTCTATTGTACTTCGACTTTTGCGGCGGTGGGCGGGCTGTTGGTACTGCTTTTTGTGCCCGATGGACCGTTCCGTAAGGTCGGTAGCCATCCGAAATTTACGGCCTTTTTTCGTGTATTTCGCAACGGACCGTTCCGGGCGGCGGCCTTTGGGTACTTTGGCCATATGTGGGAGCTGTACGCTTTTTGGGCCTTCGTTCCCGTGTGGCTGGCGGCTTATTTTGCCGGGCAGACTGTGCCGGTCAGTATCTCCTTACTAGCTTTTTGCGTCATTGCCGTCGGAGGGCTGGCCTGCGTACTGGGCGGCTATTTGTCGGAACGGTTCGGCGTACGGCGGGTGGCGGCTTTTGCACTCGGAGCGTCTGGTCTATGCTGCCTGTTTTCTCCCTTAGCCTTCGCTTTTCCACCCGTCTTACTTCTCCTCTTTCTTCTTTTTTGGGGCATGGTGGTGGTGGCGGATTCTCCCTTATTCTCGACCCTCGTGGCGGGTAGCGCGGAGGCAGAAGTAAAGGGGACAGCGCTTACCATCGTGAATTGTATCGGCTTCGCCGTCACGATCGTGAGCCTGCAGTTACTCAACGGAGCGGAGGAGTGGTTGGACGTTAAGTGGCTATTCGTTTTACTCTTGCCGGGGCCTGTTTTTGGACTGGTTGGCTTGTTTTTTGGTGCGAACGCGGGTGCGAAGTAAGTAATGTGAAGTATGCAGCGCTCAATAGCCGTCACATGATGTATGCAGCCTGTCTGCCCAAAATCGCCGTACTCGCCGCTGCTCGCGCCGCCGTCGAGCGCGGAGAACTTAAGGAGGTGACCGGGGTAAAGCACGGTATGCTGCTCATGATCGCCAAACCTAATAATAAATACCGCTACCACGCGTATGATTGACCGCGTTGGCTTCGATCACATTGAACGTACGATGCCGGCCTTAACCTCAAACTCTGCGACTCCGCTTTCGGCAGCGGTCTTTGGGTAGGCAAACGCAGTCCTGACTCAATAAAAGGCATTAGCCACGTAGCAACGACGAGCTATGCACTCCTCTTCTTAATCTTAAGCCGCACTGACCCCGGCACACAAGGCCCAAACTTACTACTGCCCCACCATGGCCCGTGTAGCGTCATGCCTTCGGTGGTATAGCCAATCCGGAGTTCGTAACGCTTTATGCACCACGATAGGTCGTCTGGTTTTTGGGAGCGAAGAATCTCCGTTTCCGTTAGTTTCCAGGAGCCGTTGTCGAGTTGAAAACCGCTTAGTTTCATCTCTGCCCATATTTTTCCGAGCTTAACGTGGGCGGTTCCGTGCAAGAAAATTCCGTTTTGCCACAGCTGCATCGTAAACTCAAAACGATCTGCAATTCCGCCTTCATTCTGGAGTAATTCTCCCGTCCAGAGGCCCGATAGCCTCATTTTGGGGCGCGAACGCAGGTGCACAGAGAGCTCTTCTTGTGGCAATGGTTGTTGGCCGAAAGCAGGAGAATAAGCCGAAAAACAGAAAATGACCAGGAGGAGAGTTAACCGCATAAGGCGAAGATAATTCCAAATTTAGTAGTTTTTTCTTCCCTCAGACCACACACGGGACTTTAACGGTATCTTAGGAGTGAATACCGAGTTGATTTTTAGAGCGAAATTGTATAAGCGCCCGGCCTGCATCTGCAGCCCGGGCGTTTTTTTGCGCAGATTATACTGATGTTGGTCACTTGAGGTGATTTTGCGTTCGCGCTAGCGAACGTGGCCTCGTCAAAGGCAGCCTGTAGGCGCGCGCTTGCGGCCTCTTGACTGGTCTTAAAAGAGGACTCCCCGCCGGAAGAACCAACGAGGAGTCTGCAATTTACCCGCCGCGCCGTAGCGGACGGGGTATTCATGGGATTAAACTTTAGAATCCACCACGATCGTCATTAGCTCCGGCGGGAGCGGCATCGTCGGAAGCACCGGCTTCGGCGGTGAGGAACTCAACGCGGCGGTTGATGTAGGACTTGTCAAGCGGTACGATGGCATTACCTTCACCGCGGTACTGAAGGACTAGGCTACTACGGCTGATGCCGTGCTGGCTCACCAGGTGGTCAAGGATGGCCTTGGCGCGG
>JAPKCQ010000292.1 GCA_026421165.1 Lewinella sp.
GTGAGTACTCATACAGAATTAATAGCACCATCCTGCTCGGCATCTTTTATGACGATGGGTGAAGAAAATTAGCTGCGCCGATAACGCAACCCGTCGCCAAAAAGCGGAAGACTATTCATACATCCGCTCAACCACCAAATCATCCAGCACCAAAGCAGGCTGCGTACTCCCCCCGTTCCAGAACCGGACAATCACCTGATCCGCCCCCTCATCCGGAACCTTGGAGTCGATCTGCACTTCCCGGCGCCACTCATGGTTGAGCAATCGGTGCATCCGGATGAGCCGTTTTTTTACCTCTACCCCGTTGCGCCGGAAGCTTAGGATCATCTGGGTGTGGTTGTCTTTGTTGCCGCGCGGAGCGTTGATTTTGGCCTGTACGCGGGCACGTAGCCAGGTGCCCGGCGGGAGGTCGATATCGAGCTTGAATTCGGGGCTATTTTCTTCTTTACCGATAAGGCAAAGCGATCCGTTTCCAGAGATGGGATCGAGGCCGCAGGCTTCGGTGGAGCGGTCTTCGAAATCGGCGCTGAGCAGCGTTTCGGTTCTGGTGGGCGTAGCGGTGTAAAACTCCCTGGTATCTAGGCGGAGTTGGTCTTCGGGGTCGCGGTCAAATTTATAGAAGGTGCGCCAGAAATAGGCGTTGTTCATCTGTTCGGTGAGGTATAATCCGCCACGGTGAGCCTGGTGGGTGTAGTAGAGGTTGTGCCAGATGAATAGAGCGATGACGGAGGCGATGACGTATTGCCACCATTGCCTTTTTTTCCTCTCGCCCGGCCCCTCTGCTCCGGAGAGGGAAAACGACTCAGACGGTAAAATACTCGATAGCGTGCCTTTAACCGTTCCTTGCACCTGCGGCCGCGCCCAGAAAACCCAGCTTAGGAAAGCAGCAAGCGGGAAGGCAAGTACAGCATATTCCTGCACCATCGTCCGTTGCCCCAAACTGCCGCCGTACCACCAAACCGACCAGCTGAAGGCCACATAAATGAAGAGTAGTGCGTGGATAAATAGCACCGGAAAAAGCGCTGATTTACGCCGTAGCAACGGGATAAAACCAATCAAGCTCAGGGCCATCAGCGGCGTATAAATCAGCCAGCCAGCTTTGTAACTGAAGAAGCCTTTGTTGAGGTGCGGGCTGAGCCAATCGAAGCCCTGGTCCTGGTAACTGTACACTAGCCAGTCGCCACTCACGTACTTCCAGTAGATGATTTGGATGCTGCCAATTAGCATAGTGACGGCTGCGGCAGCTAGTAGTTTCCCCCAGTGCCCCCCCAGGAATTCTAGTCGCTTTTTTAGTGCCCCTTTCTGCATCAGGTCCAACCCCCAGAGTAGCGGAATGATGGCGGCGATGATCTCCGTTGGCCGGGTGAGGGCCATCAAGCCAAGGCAAAGTCCGATCAGAAGCGCGCGGGATAAGGTGGCGCGGACGTAGAAGCGATGAGAAGTTAATAAGAGCAAAGCCCCCAGGCTGAAGACATTATTGTGCGTCATCGCTCCGTCGATGGCCGAATAGTTGAGGTAATTCGTCCCGAAAACGATAAGTAGCAGCGTGAGGGCTACTACTCCTTCCCGAAAGTAGAACCGCAGCACGGTCATCAACCAGAACAAACCCAGAAAGCTGACGATCAGGCTCCCCATCGAAATCATGAACTGGTACGGAAAGCTGAATCCATCCGCCGGATACGCGTCGGTAGCCGATGCCCATGCGTGCGCAACGGCAAAAAACGGGGCGTACATCACCGACTGACCGATGCTATACTTCATCACCTTATTGCCCGATTCGTGGGTAAAAACCTGGTACGGATCGGCGGTTGGGCGGTATTTGTCAATTACATTATCAAGAAATTTGACTTCTTTCAGATCGTTGTAAATGAAAGCCGCTGGCAGGTACATGTAATAGCCACTAACGTCGTAACTGATCGTCGCTTCAGCACCGCTCTGGTCCCACTTTGGGTAATAACCGAAGTGTACTACCGCAATGAAAAGGTAGCAAATTAGGAGAGCGTATGTGGCGGATAGCTTGATGGTTCGTTGGTCTATTGGTCTGTTGGTTCGTTGGTCTGTTGGGACAAAGCTAGCATTTTACTTTAGCCGAATGTACCTTGGGGGTAAATTCTAGGTAGAGGATCTCCCGGTCCGACCAAAACATCGGACCGGGAGGTTCTCGGCCTTTTAGCATCCACCCCAACCATGAAAAGACTGATACTCCCGTTCATCTTACTTGCTTCTCTCTCCGCCTGTACGCCCAAAGCGGCCATCTTCGGCACCGAAACCGGTCGCTTCGGCGCCAGCTTCGACCACTACGCCATCAACGTTGATGATGTGGACGAGAGCGTCGCCTTCTACCAGCGGGTGCTAGCCCTGGTAGAGGTTTACGACGGCACCGAAAAGGAAAACATCCGCTGGCTAAGCCTCGGCAACGGAATGGCCCTGCACGTGATCGAGTCGGATCGAAGTGAAGTACGCCTGCAGAAAGGCGTCCACCTCTCCATTGCCGTGAAGGAGTTTGACCAATTCGTAGAGCATCTGCGGACTATCAATCTTCAGTTTTTTAGCTGGCAGGGTGTTCCCATGCAATCTAACGGCCGGCCAGATGGGGTGCAGCAGGTTTACTTTAAAGATTTGGATGGGTATTGGACTGAGGTTAATGATGCGCGGAAACTATTCGGCAGCCTCTCTGGCTCCCCGCGCCCTTAGGCCGTTGGGTGCAGCGAAAAAAAAGGTTGTGTTGAGATTCTCGCTGCGCTCGCCGATCTAAAGGCAGGAGAACCAATAAACGGTCAGGCCATTCTTACGACCCGGGGATGAAACTCCCCCAACACCTCCACCAGTTCAGTCTGACCAGCCATAACCTCCCGAATGTTTTTGTAGGCTCCGGGGGCTTCATCCAGTCCACCACCAATGAGGTGAACGTTCCGTTTTTTTAACAGTGCCTTAAGTGCAGATCCGGAGATGCTGTTCTTCGCCTCTGAGCGGGAAAGCTGCCGACCGGCACCGTGGCTGGCGGAATTCAAGGAAGCGGGGTTACCCAAACCACGAACAATGAAGCCGGGGTCCGCCATAGAACCAGGGATGATGCCGAGTTCGCCCTTCGCTGCGGGCGTTGCGCCTTTACGGTGAACGATCACATTGCGGCCATCAGGAAGTTTGTCCTTCCAGGCAAAGTTGTGGTGGTTCTCGATGCGAACGATGGCTTTCTCGCCTAAGGATTTACCGATTCGGGCGTGGATATCATCGTGACAAGCGGAGGCGTAGTCTCCGGCAAGGGTCATGGCGGCCCAGTATTCGGCGCCGGAATCCTTGCGGACGTCGAGCCAGGCAAGGCTTTTGAGTTGCTTGGGAAGGCGACACTCCTTCATGGCGAGGTCAGTGTAATACGTCGCTAGGGCCGCGCCCATTCCGCGGGAGCCGGAGTGAGACAACAGCGCGAGGTAGCTCCCCGCCGGACGGTCGAACGCATTGTTTTCGGGCAGATCAACCCTGCCAAATTCTACGAAGTGGTTCCCGCCGCCGCTGGAACCTAGTTGTTTAGCGGCTTTACCCAATAGTTTTTTAGCCGTTGGGAGGTAGAGAAAGGCTTCGTCAGCCAGGACGGCGTGGTCATTTGCTCGCTTATGTTTATTAAGGCCAAAAGCTGTTTCGCTGCGCAGGATCCCGGCGAGGCGAGACTGGTCGTTATCGGCCAGATCTCCGGGCAGGTCGTAGACGGAGAGGCACATGCGGCAACCGATGTCTACACCGACGCCGTAGGGGATCACGGCGTTTTCAGTAGCGAGTACGCCGCCGATGGGCAGGCCATAGCCGTAGTGGGCGTCGGGCATTAGCGCTCCGGCTACGGCGATGGGTAGACGCATGGCGTCGTAGAGTTGTTGGACAGCGTTGGGGGCGACGCCGGCTTTGCTTTTGAAGATGCGGAATTCTCCGGGAGATTTTCGGGGCTCAGGGTAAGTGATGGATTCGACTTCCTGCGGCGAACGGCCGCCGAGTTCAAGGGCTACACCCTTCCAGTTTTCGTCATCGATGAAGCTGTCCGGATGCGCGAGGAGGTTGGCGAGGGTTGCATCGCGCCAGGCACCGGTCTCGCGTTTGAACGATTTGTTCATGACGGTTACGGCGAGGCCGGCGGGACGTTTGGGCCAGCCGCGTTTGCTTAGGTCTTTTGCTCTTAGTTTAGGCATAGCGGGGTTGGAACGCTTTTTCCTACAGGAATAGTTGCGTCATGTTTATTCCCCGTGCCTTTAAGCCGGTGGGCAAAGCGAATGAACTCCTGGGACGCATAGTACGGGTTTTCTCGCTGCGCTCGCCGGACGGAAGAAGTAAGCACCATTCAAAACTCTCGTTACGCTCGCCGGCCTAAAGGCACGGACAGCCAACCCTAAACGAACAGGGTTAGCTGTCCGGTATCGACATGACGCCCACCCGCAGACTGTCCGTGAAGAATGCGGCGGCGGATGATCGTGGGGTCAAAACCAAGCTGCCGAAAATCCTTATCCGCAGTAATGATGAAGTACTGAGCCCGCTTCCAGACGATGCCAATTTGCTTCAAATGGTCGCGGCGGATTGGTCGGAAGCGGCGGGTATTAACAATTTTCCGAGCAGACTTCACGCCTACGCCGGGAATGCGGAGAATCATTTCTAACGGGGCCTTATTGATGTCGATCGGAAAGAGGTGTGGATTGCGAAGGGCGTAGGCCAGTTTGGGATCTACCTCATGATCGAGCATGGGGTTGGCATCGTCCACGATCTCTTTGGCGTCGAAGCCGTAGAAGCGCATCAGCCAGTCGGCCTGGTAAAGGCGGTTTTCGCGGCGGAGAGGCGGAGCGGATAGGCTGGGTAGGCGAACGTCGTCACTAATCGGAACGTAGCCGCTGTAGTAGACGCGCTTGAGAGATTGGTCGTCGTAAAGTGTTGTGGCGAGGGAGAGGATTTCCTGGTCCGTTTCCGGGCTGGCACCGATGACCATCTGGGTCGACTGGCCGGCGGGTACGTAACTCGGGAGGTGGCGGCTTTTCACCAGTGCGGTGGATTGGCTGCGGTGGTCGTCGATGCTGTCCTTCAGATAGTTCATCGGCTGGTAGGCGTCTTTGAAGCTCTTCCCGGGAGCTACTTTTTTCAAGCTCTTCTCGCTGGGCATTTCAAGGTTTACACTGAGGCGGTCGGCGTAAAGACCGGCCTGATGGATGAGTTCGTCGCTGGCGCCGGGGATCGCCTTGAGGTGGATGTAGCCGTTAAATTTATGCTCGGTGCGCAGTTTTTTGGCGATTCGGACGAGGCGCTCCATCGTGTAATCCGCGCTTTTGAAGATGCCAGAGCTCAGGAACAGTCCTTCTATGTAGTTGCGCTTGTAGAAGCTAATGGTGAGATCCACCACTTCGTCTACCGTAAATGCGGCGCGTTTAACATCGTTGCTCTTCCGGGAGACGCAGTAGGCGCAGTCGAAAATACAGTGGTTAGTAAGCAGGATTTTAAGCAAAGAGACGCAGCGGCCATCCTGAGTGTAGGTGTGGCAAATACCCATACCCGTGGCGTTACCGAGACCATCCGGGGTATTCTTTCGTTTGGAGCCGCTGCTACTGCAACTGACGTCATACTTGGCGGCGTCAGCGAGTATTTTTAGCTTTTCTCCTGTTTTGTGGTTCATAGCGTAAATATACAACTTTCATCAAACTTCCACCCTTATGTTGTAGATGATAGCAACTTTATATGTTTTGTGTCTTCCCGTCAGGCGCTGTTGGCTTTCGGAAATTTTGCCTTTTGTACTACGGTCGGCCACATAAGATAAAGCGTAGCCCAATAAAGACAACCGTAAGAAATCGCCTCCACTGGCTGTCTTTAACACAGCCGTGATCGCTAGCGCGAACGCAAGATCACCTTGAGTAGCCGACATCCGTA
>JAPKCQ010000293.1 GCA_026421165.1 Lewinella sp.
CTCATTTATAAGCCTGTAGTTCATAACTTTACAGTTCTTCAAATTATCCGCTGTATTGTACTCAAGAGCGTGCACTATGATGTGACACTACCTCTTCAATATCACATCGTCATTTCCTTAAACTTAATGCCTAAAGCTTTTTGAGTATCAAGTACTTTTTTCATTTCTCCAGGGATGATCAAAGCGATCGACTGCCCTGTTTTTCCTGCCCTAGCCGTTCGGCCACTTCTGTGCGTATAATACTCTAAATGCTCTGGTAATTGATGGTGCAACACAAAAGAGAGGTTATTCACGTCTATACCTCGTGCGGAAACATCCGTAGACACCAAAATTCGCAGGCTTTCATTTCTAAAAGCGCGCATTACCTTATCGCGTTCCTTTTGTTGCATATCACCTTCTAATGCACCAGCAGCGAAACCTTTGTCTTGTAGTTGTTTTGCTAATGTTCTTGTCCCTGCTTTAGTTCTGCAAAATACAATACCTCTCTCTTCTTTTCTTGTATTAAGGATCTTAATAATTAGATTTATTTTATCCTTAATTTTAGTATTTATAAAGAGGTGCGAAATATTTTCATTTACTAACGCATTTTTATTTACTTCAACTCTAATGGCATTATCTGACATATAGGTCTTAACGATTCGTTTAATTTCTTCTGGCATGGTCGCCGAAAATAACCAAGTGTTTCGTTTAGACTTATTATAGCTTAGGATTCTATTTAAATCTTCTTTGAATCCCATACTCAGCATTTCATCAGCTTCATCTAGTACTAAAGTTTTAACATTAGTAATATCTACTGCTCCACGCTCTATTAGATCAAGTAAGCGTCCTGGTGTAGCAACGACAATATGAGTAGGTCTGGTTAAGGCTTTAATTTGCCTAGTTATTTTCTCTCCACCGTAGACACCTTCTGCAAAAATAGGCTCATCAAGGTATTTAGTAAATTTGAAAAGTTGCTTTTTTATTTGTTGTACAAGTTCACGTGTTGGGGCAATAATTAAGCCTTGTACTTCTGCTTTATTAGCATCAATTGCGTTCAAAAGGGGTAATCCAAAAGCAGCTGTTTTTCCAGTCCCTGTTTGCGCTAAACCAATTAGATCTGTCTTAGTCTCTAAAAGCGTAGGTATTACAGCTTCTTGAATTTTAGTTGGACTTATAATATTAAGTTCTTTCAGTGCTTTTATGTAGGACTTACTTATGCCTAAGTCAGAAAATGTTGCCATATTTTTTTTTGCACAAAGGTAATTCGTACTTTCGGCAATCGATGGATTTAAGAACAAAACTACGTTATCAAGGCTATCTTTCTACTCCAGCGCTTTGGGAAGGCAACACTGTGTCTCAGTTCAAACAAATTGAACCGACCGTTAATACTGAAGCCATTGATGATTCCGTAGTTTTTAAAAATCAAAGATTAGGTAAACTTGTAGAAGAGTTTGTTTTTCATCAACTAAAAAACCAAGATGCTGTCTCTTGGATTTGTGATAACTTGCAAATTCAAGAAGGTAAACGGACCGTTGGAGAAATTGACGCCTTATATTATTATGAAGAAAGCCCCGTTCATTTAGAAGTCGCCTATAAGTTTTACCTATTCGATACCATCGAAAACTATAATGACCCACTAGCCCATTGGATAGGCCCAAACCGCAAGGACAGTTTATTTTATAAATTAGGTAAGCTCCACAACAAACAGCTTCCTCTACTACATAATAAATTAACCAAGCCTTATTTAGAAAGCTATAATCTGGATATAAAAAGCATCAAGCAAGAACTATGTTTCAAAGCGCAATTATTTTTACCATATCAAAATAAAAGTATTAATGTTAGCCCATTAAACAATGATTGTGTATCCGGTTTTTATATTTCCTATCATAAAATACAAGAATTTAGTACTTTTAATTTTTATGTTCCTACAAAATTAGATTGGCTAGTCACACCAAATAATAATGTTGAATGGCTCAATTACTCCTCTGCATTAGAGATAATTGAAATGAATATAAATAACAAGCGATCACCTTTGGTTTGGATCAAGAAAAAGAACAATGAACTAAGTAAATGTTTTATAGTTTTTTGGTGATCATTCAGCAACGACCTACAAACACGTTATCTTTACATCAATATGTTAGGCTTCACTTATTATCAGCAACTCGAGGAAATGGACTGCGGCGCGGCCTGTCTACGGATGGTAGCGCGCCACCACGGCCGCTATTACAGCCTTGAGCATTTGCGAGAAAAGACGCGGATCAGCCGCGAAGGCGTCAGCTTACTGGGCATTAGTGAAGGTGCCGAAGCGATCGGTCTTCAAACCCTCGCACTGCCCGTTACTCTGGACCAGCTGGAGGAAGAAATCCCACTCCCCTGTATCCTACCTTGGAACGAAGAACACTTCGTCGTCCTTTACCGT
This sequence comes from Lewinella sp., assembly GCA_026421165.1. GTDB lineage: Bacteria > Bacteroidota > Bacteroidia > Chitinophagales > Saprospiraceae > Neolewinella. The sequence goes on from JAPKCQ010000293.1 coordinate 2,399, forward strand.
GCACGGAAGGGGCGTTATTTTATTGCTGATCCTGACCCGGCCTTCAGTAAGCTGGAGCTCAGCCGGTCTGAACTACGCCAACACTGGGCCAGCACCCAACAGCCCAACGGCCGACACGTCGGCAACGTACTCGTTCTGGAAAGCACTCCGGACTTTTTCGCAAAAGACCGCGAAGGGATCGACAAAAGTAGTTGGACTTACGTCGCCGAATACTTCCGCAACTACAGCGGCTTACTCTGGCAATTCGGTGCCGGGCTGTTGTTGGCCAGCATGCTGCAGATCGTGATGCCCTACCTGTTGAAGAACATGGTAGACTTCGGCATCGTGCACGACGATCATAATTTTATCGTACTGGTCGTGATCGCCCAGGGCGTGCTGTTGCTGTCCACTACCCTACTTGGCGCACTACGACGTTACATCATGTTACACATTGGCGGGCGCGTCAACGTAAGCCTCGTGAGCGACTATATCAAAAAACTAACCCAACTACCACTCGAATTCTTCGACAGCCGTAGCCGGGGTGATCTGTTGCAACGCATTAATGACCACGAACGACTGCAGAATTTCCTGACTGGCCCGACACTGGTTCGGGTGTTCAGCATGCTCAACTTCGTGGCCTTCGCCATTGTACTTGCCCTCTGGAGCACTACTCTTTTCTTCATCTTCCTGGCCGGAACTTTCCTCAACGTTTTTTGGGTGAGTTACCAGGAAGGCCGTAAGCGCGACCTCGACTTTAGGTTGTTTGAGCAAAGCGCTGCGGGTAAGGAACAGTTGATGGAGATCATCGACGGAATGCAGGAGATTAAACAAGGCAACGCCGCCCGGCAGAAACGCTGGGCCTGGGAGCGTAAACGCTCCGGTCAGTACCGTACCCGGGTTCGCCTCAGCACCATTAACCAGTGGCAGACAACGGGTGGAACGGCGATTAACCAGCTTAAAAACCTACTGATCACGCTGGTGGCAGCAACGGCCGTACTTCAGGGCTATCTCACCATCGGCACGCTGGTGGCCATTCATTACATCCTCGCCCAACTTGACAGTCCCATTGAGGACTTCACTGAATTTGTCCGTGGTTACCGGGAGAGCATGATCAGCCTGGAGCGGATGAATGAGATTCATAATAAAGCGGACGAGCAGGACCCTAATCACCGCCTCAGTGTGGTACCTGATGAAGGAGAGCTCCAACTGAGAGACGTGGGCTTTCATTACAATTTACCCAACGCACCGGAAGTACTTCGGAACATCACTGCGACAATTCCGGCGGGTAAAGTGACGGCCATCGTTGGTACGTCCGGAAGCGGCAAGTCTACCCTGCTAAAATTACTACAGGGTTTTTACCAGCCTGCTGAAGGTGAAATCCTTGTCGGTGGAACCAATCTTTCCACCTTGAACAAGACTTTCTGGCGCTCCATTTCCGGCGTGGTTTCACAAGATGGCTATATTTTCAGCGATACCATTGCGCGAAACATTGCGCTGGGGGAAGAGTACATCGATCAGAAGCGACTTATCCGGGCGGTGAAAATTGCCCAGATCGAGCGTTTTATCGACCGTTTACCGAAGGGTTACGGCACAATAATCGGCGAAGCGGGTGCAGGCCTGAGCAAAGGGCAGCAGCAACGCCTCCTGATCGCCCGCGCCATCTACCACCAGCCCAAGTACCTCTTCCTTGACGAAGCGACTACCGGTCTGAACGCCTTCACCGAAGTTACGATCATGGACGAGCTGTTCGAGTATATGGAAGGTGCCACCATCATGATCGTGGCCCACCGACACTCCACCTTCGAGCGGGCCGACCACATCATTGTAATCAACGACGGCGAGATCGTAGAGCAGGGCAGCCACCGAGAATTGATGGAGTCGCGCTCGAATTATTTCCGGCTGGTGCGGAACCAGACTTTGTTAGGCAATTAAAGACGTGGGCTCCATTTAGGCGCTTACGCAGGTGCAATCACTTGCAACAACCAGCTCTATGCAGGAAACAAAACAAGACTGGCAATACGCTCCCCGCAGTCAGGATATGGAAGAGATCATCAACCGGCCCCCATCGTGGATAACCCTCTATGGCACCATCTTCATGGTCGTCTGCGTATTCGGCCTGGCGCTCATCAGCTACCTATACGAATACCCGGATACCGTAAGCGGAGACCTCGTACTGACCACCATTGACCCTCCACGGCCGCTGGAAGCCCCTGACGACTTTCCAATCGCCCGCCTCCTAGTAGCGAATGAAGACTCTGTGCGCGCCCGAGAAGTACTCATGGTTGCCAGGAGCCTCGCAACTTTCAACGACGTTTTCGAACTGTCAGAAAGGCTGAGCTCAAACGGTGATCAATCCAACGCAGGTCTGTCCAATTTCTTCATCCCTCCCGACTGGAACCTTGGCGAAGTCCAGGAAGCCGTTTACGAGCTTCAGAACAAACAAGAGATGTACCGCAACCTTCGTGATCGCCGTTTGGATGGCCTCACCACCAGAGAGCTGGAAACACGGATCGGCCGTCAGGAGCGCTTTATCCGAGACCAGCGGCAGCTTCAGACCCGACTGGAAGATCGCATCGTCCGCAACCGATCAAGACTGAAGCGCGAGGCACAGCTGAGCACCGATGGCGTAGACAACCGCAACACCCTCAACACCGCCCGCCGGAACGTAGAACGAACGGAAGATGAACTTAATGCCAGCCGCAGCGAGGTCCGCGCCGCCAGTTTCGACATAGAACTGATGCGTAACCAGATCGATAGTTACCGAGGCGGCCTACCCAGCAGCCTTAACCAAGCCGGGGAAGACCTGCGCAATGCCTACGACGGACTTAAAGCCGCCGTCGCCGGCTGGGAAAACAACTACACAATTACGAGCCCCGTGGATGGCCTAGTTTTACTGAATAGAGACATCCGTCCCGGGCGGACCTTGCTACGTGGCACCAGTATCGGGATGGTCTTACCCGCCAACGCCGGTGGCGTCATTGGCCGTATTGATTTACCCAATAAGGGCTCAGGTGCCGTCGCCGTTGGGCAACGGGTGCTCGTCCGTTTCGACAGCTACCCGTACCTGGAATACGGCTCCGTTGAAGGAAAAGTGATCAGTATTGGTCGCCTGCCCATCGGTGGGATCACCGCCGTAGAGGTTACCTTCCCGAATGAGTTGAACACCACCACGGGCAACCGGCTTGAACCAGGGCCGCTGATGGAAGGCGAAGCTAGTATTATTACGGAGTCGCGGTCTTTGTTGCAGCGTTTTTTTAAGCGGAGGTAAGCGTACTGCAGTAAATTTGGTACTTGCCTTTTAGTCCTGTGGAGATTGAACGATGGTAACCCAGGACTCAGCGAACCGGAGTTCCGCGTTGCTATCTACCGTTCGGAACACGAGCAGCGAACCGGAGTCCCGCGTTCCTATCTACCGTTGGAAACACGAGGTGAAAGCGCTTGCCTGTACGGGCGACCGCAAGGGATCGCCCCTACAGGCTGCCGATGGGAAGGCCGTATTCGCTAGCGCGAA
>JAPKCQ010000294.1 GCA_026421165.1 Lewinella sp.
GAGGGTACTCCGAAGTGGAAGCACTGTACTATGACTGCCCAGTACTCACCATCACAACTGAACACATATGCCCCATGAATAAATACAACTCCAAATATGGCAACAGATTTCATTAAATCAACAGATAGTTCTCTTCTAACTATTGATTCTTCTTTATTAATACTTACTTGATTCAATGTATATTTTCTTTGTATGATATACGATAGTACTTTACTTGTAGTTTTTGTTTACCTACGTCCCTATTCTCATTATACTTGCTAATTCTTTGCATCCCGCAGGCTTGCGGGATGCAGAAGACTTTTAAGTATGGTAAGAATAAAGCAAGGCGATCAAAAACCATAAGTTATTTGTACGGCGTCCCTCAATTAGCCGCCTCCTCCCCTACTAATACATCGAATACCGTTCGCCAAACACAGCGCAAATCCAGTAGCAGGCTCCAATTCTCTAGGTAGCGTACGTCGTAGTCAACGCGTTTTTGCATTTTCCATAATTCTTCCGTCGAGCCGCGCAAGTTATTTACCTGTGCCCAGCCGGTGATGCCTGGTTTAATCTTATGACGAATCATGTAGTGATCAATCAAAGCGGCATACTCCTCGGTATGCTTCAGCATATGAGGACGGGGCCCAACGATGGACATATTACCCAGAAAAACGTTAAAGAACTGGGGGAACTCATCTAGACTAGTACGTCGGAGAAAATCACCGATCTTGGTACGCCGGTCATCATTCTTGGTAACCTGAACCGTATCGCTGTTATCATTAACTCTCAGAGACCGAAACTTCCAGATGTCAAACACCTCGTTGCCATACCCTGAGCGCTGCTGTTTGAAGAGGATCGGCCCGGGGCTTTCCCGTTTGATCAAAAAACCAATTACGATATACATGATCGGTAGAAGAAACAGCATTACCGCTCCGCTGACAATTAGGTCGAAAATACGTTTAGTGAAGCGGTTACGCAGGCGCATTAGCGGCTCTTCCCGTAACCCCATGATCAACATATCGCCGCGTTGCCGGCCTACATACCCGCGGGGAAAAAGAGCGGCCGCGCGGGACGCTACGAATGCCCTGATGAATTGAGGCTCCGCTATTTTAAGTATTTCCTGTTCTTCCTTTACGGAAAGCTTACTGTGAAAAAAAACTATTTGGTCGATGGTTGGCCACTGCTGCAGATAGGGTTTCAAATCTTTATACGAACCAATATTTTGTACCTCTTTATACTGCGTATCCCCAAAGCGGCCCACCAGCCGGGCGTTACCGTTAAAGGCAAAACTGAAGGCATCTATTAAATCGGCCAGATTCTTTTGGCCGCCACCAACGACTACGTAACGGGTCAACGCATGCCCTTTCTTTTTCTCGTAATAGTGAATGCAAATTCGGCTGGCTACCATCACCACCACCACCAGAAGATACGCCAATAGAAAGAACCACAGGTCAGGCAAGCTCCGCAGTATCACGTAGTAAAAGAAGACAACGACGTTAAAATGAAAGAAGATCATCTTCACCAATTTATTCAGTCGTAACTCCATCCGTACTTTTCCCAGCCAGTCGTAAGCCTTAGATTGTGTAGTGATCAATAACCAGGCTAAATTGACGACCAGGAAGAGCGGTAAATGTGTGGTGTACAACTCGGTACTACCAATTCTACCATAAATTATCCGCCCCGCAATCAGAAAGCCCAGATTAAAAAAGATAAAGTCGGAGATGATCAACCCGACCCGGTGCTTCGGGTGGGCCATTTTTTTAGTACCAGGTCGGATTGTTTTATTTATTTTATTCATGCTATTTTAGCTTAAAGTCCAAGCGAGAAAGCTCACCCAGAAACGTATTTAGTATCTTATCCTTCAATAAATGGTTACGGACAAAATGCCGTGCTCCCAAAGTATCCTGCTTCTTCTCCCCTCCGATTATTGCTTCAATTCCTTCCCGTAGCGCCTGAGGGGTTTCAGGCTCCACCAACGTTCCCAGTTGATTTTCAGCTACTACATCGTAGAGTGTGGTGCCGGGTTCCGCCGTGACGATGGCGTGTCCATCTACGGCTAGAATGTTGGTAAGTTTAGAAGGCATCACCAGATTGGCGGCCGCTTTTCTTTGCAAAACAAGGTGTACATCAGCAGAAGCCAGGCAGGCAGCCAGCTTGTTCAGTGGTTGCAGCGGCTTAAACTGAACGTTATCTAGGCCTGCAGCAGTAGTAGCGGCCATTAATTGTGCTTTCATTTCGCCTTCTCCTACGATCACAAAATGAATCTCTTCGCGGTCCTGAAGTAGTTCTGCCACTTCAATGATGCTACCCAGGCCCTGCTTCCCTCCCAGGTTTCCGGAGTAAAGGATGATCTTATCTGCGTCAGTAAATCCCCATTCAGCGCGCAATGATTCTTCCCGGGAATGCGGAAAAACGTTAGTGCTGTCGACCCAGTTCGGAAAGAAAATGACGTTGTCCGTAGGCACCCCCTTTTCTTGAATTTTACGGATCATCCCCCCACTAATGGAAGAGACTTTATTGACGTTCAGCAACAGGCGTTTTTCCAACCACTCCAGGAACCTCAGTAGTGGCTGATTGGTGATTATTTTCATGTTCCGGGCTACATCTACCTGTAAATCTTGAACATGGTTTACAATAGGTGTACCACGTAACCATTTGTGAATCAGGGCCGGGAGAACAAGGTGAATTGGTGGACTTACACATACAATGGCATCGTACGAACGGAAGTAGGCTGGCACCCAATATCGCATAGAACTAAGCAAGAAAGAAGCCTCGTGCAGGATGCGCTTAAGGCCGGACAGTTTGGTGGGCAGATAGAGCGGAACCCGGTGAACGGTTACCCCGTCCAACTCTTCCGTCAACCAGCCTTTACCCCGATACGCCTCGGCCACCTCCCAGTTCGGGTAGTACGGTGGGGCGGTAATTACCGTCACTTGATGCCCTGCCGCAGCGAAAAAAGGTGCCATTTCCCCCGTGTACTTTCCAATACCAGTTATTTCAGGTGTGTAATTAATTCCGTAGACTAAAATCTTCATTTTATAAATTCACTATTGTTACCCACGCTTGCTCTTAGACCTTTAATTGCACCTGCGTTTGCGCCGCCTCAATTAGGCGCGAACGCAGGTGCAGAAAATGGAAAAAACGGGCTTGCTTGTTATTTTCTGTCTTTGATCATTTTCACCGGACTACCGGCATAAACCTTTCCTCCGGGGATGCTCTTAAAAACGGACGAACGTGCCCCCACTACAGCCCCTCGACCGATCCGGACGCCTGGCCCGACAAATACGTCCGTCGCCAGCCAGCACTCTGCCTCTACCATCACCTCGTGGCTCGTAATCGTAAAGGTGGCATCGAGCATATCGTGACTTCCCGCACATAAATAGCTACGCTGGGAAACGACTGCGTTGTCGCCAATACTGATGGGGCCCAGGCTATAAATCACCACTTCATCGCCGATCCAACAGTGGTCCCCCAGGGTTACCTTCCAGGGAAATTGGAAATGGGCACTGGGCCGGATAATGACGCCCCGGCCCACCTGCGCGCCGAAAGACCTCAGCAAGAACCTCCGCCAGCCGTACAAAAACTGCGGCGAAGGCTTGAACAATAGCGCCTGCACCAACCACCAGAGCTGGACAAACCAGCCTGGCTTTCCGCGGAAGTTTGCGGGCATGATGAAGGAGGATAGGTCTTGATAAATCAGCTTATTCATCAGGTAAGGAGGTGTAGTCTTCTAAGTCGATTTTGACGATTCCGACAAGCTTGATCACCAAAAGTATTTCCACTAACGTGCGCTGTAATGTATAATACCAGCCCCACCAACCTTTAAATAGTAGGCCCTGAACAAATAAACAGTAGAAGAATATTACGATCGGCCCAAGCACTTTCGTCTTCCTAACCTTGTCGGCGAAGTCCAGGTCGCCATATTTACTTTGATTAATTTTCTCGGCTTCGATGGTCAAGTATCCGTCCTGGGACCTCAGCCAACGACTGAGAGACTTACGATCATCATGGTAAATTTTATGTTGCATTATCACTTCTGTTCCGGGCACATTTACGCGATGTTGGTGCCCCAGGTTTTCGTAATGGGCATCCTGACGACGGTACAGCACCTTACGCGGCGTGGTATTGTCTTTATTAAGTGGTTTCCCGGCCACGCAGTAGCGGAAAGCAGCCCATGCTCCATCTGCCGCCCCGTCACGAACTATACCATTCATCTCAGCAATAATTGGCTCAGAAAGCACATAGTCCGCATCCATCGATAGTACCCATTCGGTGTTAATCAACTCCAGACCGTAGTTACACTGCTGGGCGAAGCCATCGAATTTACGGTAGAAGACTTCCACGTTCGGGTAGCGTTCTAATAACTCAATGGTACCATCCGTACTGTAACTATCTACGACGACTACCCTATTCGCCCAGCTTAGGCGATCCAAAGTCCTGCTAATGTTCGGAACTTCATTATAAGTTAAGATAAGTGCCGTGACCTTGTTTAAAGCCAGAAGGTTTACTGGAACGGGCTGACGCATTGAGTTAATCGGTTTAGCTGGCGGTGAAGAGTTATTTAATGAGGCCTTATTAATTTTTTGAATGGTTAGGCTCATATCTCTGAAGCAATCACCTCTTCTGCATTAACTTCCCCTACTACCTTAAGGTATGCAGCCTCCCACTCTCCGGCTTTGGCGTGAATATCAAAATCATCTGTGGCTAGTTGTAGGCTGTTACGAGACATTTGCTCAAGTGCCTCTGGCTTCAAGGCCAGTACCTCATCAATGATAGTCGTCAGGGTTTCTGAATCGTTATCTACCCAATAGCCCGCTCCACTTTCCGGTAAAATCGACCAAGGAGTACCCGTACTGGCAATTACCGGCGTCCCTTGTGCAAGTGCTTCAATTACTACAATCCCAAAATTTTCGGTGTGGGAAGGCATAATTAAAAACCAGGCAGCAGCAAGTAATTCTTCTTTCTCCCGGCCAGCCCGATGGCCGATAAATTGCACTTTGTCTTCCAGTTCGGCAGCCTTAACTTGTGCCACCAGTCTATGACCGTAGTTGTTATCATAGTCTCCGACAATCTTAAGCACAAAATCGGAGGCAAGAAAAGCAGCAGAATTCCCCAACCCTTCAATTAAGTTTTCAATCGCCTTCTTTGGGTCGATTCGACCTACATAAAGAAAGTAGTGCTCCTTAGGCACGTGTGCCCGATCAGGCAATTCCATGTAGTTAGGAATCTGGATTATTTTGCTGTCTTTCCCAAAGTTGTTACGAATGTAGGTGCTTTCTTCATCGCAGGTAGCGTGAAAATAGAGCTTGTCTTTTTTCACTAATTGATTGATCAGCCAAATAACAAAGCGCTTTTTTTTTCGCGAACGTAGAAGCATGGGAGGATCTAGGTCTCCTCGGGAAGACCACAACATCGGTTTATCGTAAAACAAAGAATTGATAATGGCCATCATCCACGAAGCTGGATAGGTTATCATTGCCAGATGTAACACGTCTACTTCGTTTAATTTACTTTTGGCGCGTCCCAATACTTTAAAGGGGAGGTAGTGAATTAGGTTCTGAGTGTAGATGACACGTCCGTAGTTTGTATCTATCCACTTCCCGACGGGTGTCGTCTCCGGTTGTCCACGGTCCGTAGTAGCAATTATCGCGTTGTGACCCAAGCGAGTAATGGCCTTGGTGATCCAGTACATTGTATTGTCGGGGCCACCTGTTTGGGCTGGGTAAAAGCTGCCTGTCGGGTATACTATTGTCATACAATGGTCCGTTGTAAATTGAGCCTAAAAACAGCTAAAGTCGGGTGAGGTTTTATCTTGTAGTTCTCACACAAACAGGACTATGACTCAAACAGGACTATGACTCACCCTGCAAAGGTTG
>JAPKCQ010000295.1 GCA_026421165.1 Lewinella sp.
CATGACCATAAAAGACATCACCGATCACCTAGAATCAATAGCTCCCACCCACCTCCAAGAAAGCTACGACAACGCCGGTCTCATCGTCGGCCACCCGGACACCGAAGTGACGGGCGTACTCACCAGTCTGGACTGTACCGAAGAAATCATCGCCGAAGCCAAAGCACGCGGCTGTAATATGGTGGTCGCTCACCATCCGATCGTGTTCCGCGGGCTAAAACGCTTCAACGGTAACGACTATGTGGAACGCACGGTGATCAAGGCCATTAAAGAAGACGTAGCTATTTACGCCATTCACACCAACCTCGACAACGTGCGCCACCAGGGTGTGAACGAACGGATCGCCCAGCGCCTCGGTTTGGAAAACCTACGCCTTCTGGGCCCGAAAAACGAGGAGAAAACCATCGGCTCCGGAATGGTAGGTGAACTACCAACCGGGATGGACGAAAAAACATTTCTGCGCCACCTGAAAACAAGTATGGACGCCTCACTGGTGAAGCACACACTACTTTTAAATAAGGAAGTGAAAACCGTCGCTCTTTGCGGCGGTGCGGGTGGCTTCCTGCTGAACCAGGCAAAGAAAGCGGGGGCTCAGGTATTCGTGACCTCCGATTATAAGTACCACGAATTCTTCGATGCCGACGGCCAGATCATCATCTGCGACATCGGCCACTATGAAAGCGAACAGTTTACAACCCAATTACTTGCGGAGTTGTTAACAAAGAAATTCCCTACCTTTGCGGTTCTTTGCACGGAACTCACGACTAACCCGGTCAGCTACTTCGTGTAAAGGTCCCAAATTATAAAATATAACCCCCCCCGCATGGCAGTTGCAACCGAAAAGACGGTAGAAGAAAAAATGCGTGACCTGTTCCGCCTTCAGCAGATCGACTCTAAGATCGATGAAATCGAGATCCTGAAGGGTGAGCTTCCCATGGAAGTGAGTGACCTGGAAGACGAGATCGTCGGCCTTGATACCCGCGTAACCCGCCTGGAAGGACAGGTGAAGGACCTGAAGATGGAGATCTCACGCCACGATAACAACATCAAGGAGTCCGAGATACTCATCCTCCGCTACGAGGAGCAGATGAACAACGTGAAGAACAACCGTGAGTATGAGGCCCTGATGAAGGAAACCGAAATGCAGCGCCTCGAGATTCAGCTCTCCGACAAGAAGGCCGGCTCCAGCAACCGCGAACTCGAAACCAAGCAAGCTGCCCTGGATATGACCCTCGGCAAGCAGTCCGAAAAGAAGTCGCTTCTCGACGTAAAGCAGGACGAACTCAAGGCCATCATCACAAAGACGGAAAAAGAAGAGAAGAAACTTCGCCGTTCTTCCGATAAGCAGCGCAAGGAAATTGCCGGCCGTCTGCTGAAAGGCTACAACCGGATCCGTAAGACCTACCGCAATGGCCTCGGCGTGGTAACGGTGGAGCGTAACGCCTGTGGCGGTTGCTTCAACGCAATCCCCCCGCAGCAGCAGCTGGAGATCAGCCAGCGTAAGCGGGTGATGATCTGTGAGCACTGTAACCGGATTCTGGTGGACCACAACATCGAAGAAGACTTGGTAGACTAGAGATGGCTTTCGGCCCTTTAGACGCTTTGTTTTTAGAGACAACGACCCTCTGCACTTGCTGTAGAGGGTCGTTGTTTTTAGGGAAGTATCTGCCTCGATTCCACAATGGCATAGCCCGTCTAAAGGCTGAAGGCATCTAAAAGTGCAAAGCACGTCTAAAAGCGATGCGTCCGCCTTACATTTGCCCAAGCCACAAACCAAGCCAAATATAACATGTCAACAAGAATTCTAATCATCGGCGCCGGCCGATCCTCCTCAGCCCTAATAAAATACTGTCTGGACAAAAGTGAAGAACTGTCCTGGGTGGTCACCGTCGCCGACGTCGATCCCGCCGCCGCCGCCGCCAAAATAGGCAACCACCCCCGCGGTGCCAGTGCCTGGCTCGACGTAGCCAAAACCAATGACCGGAGCGACCTGATCAGCCGGGCAGACATTGTCGTCTCCCTATTGCCCGCCCACCTGCACATCGAAGTTGCCCAAGATTGTATCCGCCTGAAGAAGCACCTGGTTACCGCCAGCTACGTCAGTCAGGAACTTTTCCGTTTGGGAGACGAAGCCCGCGACCGCGAGCTGATCTTCATGGGTGAAATGGGCCTCGACCCCGGCGTCGACCACATGACGGCAATGCAGCGCTTAAATGTGATCCGTGAAATGGGCGGTAAGATTACTGCCTTCCGATCCTTCACTGGCGGCCTGGTCGCGAAAGAAAACAACAACAACCCCTGGGGTTATAAATTCACCTGGAACCCTCGCAATGTCGTACTGGCCGGACAGGGAACCGCGCAGTACCTCCAGGACAACAAGCTCAAGTTCCTGCCTTACCAGCGCCTCTTCTCCACGCTGTGGGACGTTGAAGTACCCGGACACGGTAAGTTTGAAGCCTACGCCAACCGCGACAGCCTGCTCTACCGCAAGCAGTACAGCCTTGATGATATTCCCACCATTTTGCGCGGCACTATCCGCCGCCCCGGCTACGCCGCTGCCTGGAACGCCCTGGTGCAGATCGGCCTCACCAACGCCGACTTCCCCATCCTAGATAGCGCCAATATCACGTACCACGAACTGATGGAAGCATTCGCTCCCTCCGGATCCGGATCGGTGAAGGACCGCATTGCGGGTATGCTCGACGTACCACCCAACGGAGACGTCATGAACCGCCTAGTTTGGTTAGGCCTCTTCACCAAAAAACGCATCAAACTGCGCGACGCGACTCCAGCGCTCATCCTCGAACGCCTTCTGCTCGAAAAGTGGAAGCTCGCCCCTGGTGATAAGGACCTTATCGTGATGCAGCACCAGATCGACTACGAACTGGACGGCAAAACCTTTCGCGACACTAGTAACCTTACCATGAAAGGTGAAGACGCTACGGACACCGCTATGTCCCGTCTCGTCGGCCTACCCATGGGCATCTTCGTTCGCCTTATCAGCCAGGAGAAGATCAAATCTACCGGCGTTCACATCCCCACCATGCAGGAGGTCTACGAACCCGTACTGGAGGAGATGAAGACTTTTGGTATGGAGCTTACGCATATTACTGAAGAAATTTAAGGGTTTAGCTTTTAGCATTTAGTGCTAAGCGTGCCTCCTAAGTGCTTAAAGCTAAATGCTAAACGCTAAAAACCTAATTCGCGCAGGTCAATTCGCCCAGGCAGCCCGCCAGGGCGCGATCATCGTGGTGGCCCTGGCCCTCCCGCGCCTCGGCATCGGACGGGAAGTAATCGGCGAGTGGGAGAGCCTGCTCTACGTCGGCTATATCCTTGGTTTTGGCTGGCTGACGGGTTTGCTGCAAGCTTATCTGGTACAGGTACGGACGATCCGGCCAGCGGAAGCAGCGGCCTTTTCACGCATAGCCATCATTGGTGTAGGTTTATTCTCCGCCATCTTGCTCGCAGTCGCAGCCGGCTTGCACCGCCCACTGTTCAGCTTCCTGAGCATGGGCGATGGCCCGCCCGGCTGGTGGTATTTCTTCTTGTTTTTAATGACGCAGTGGCCCGGGCTGTTCTTCGAGCAGGTGCTCACCATCCGGGGCAAGCCGCTGGCTTTGGTGCTGTTTGGCGGCTTCTCCGCGCTGGGGTTCACGCTCTCGCTTTTGGTCCCACTTTACTACGGTGCTGGTTTCGCTGACGCTATGTTTGTGCTGGCGACTTTTGCTGGGGTGAAGGGGTTGGTGCTTGGTGCTTGGCTGGTTTATGATCGTTGGAAGTCGGTGGGTGATGATGTTGCTTCTGCTACTTTCTCCCTCTCCCTCGGCACAACGGGCAGTAGCGCAGAGACTACCTCCAACGCATCTAGTAGCTCCAACGCCAGTACTACAGTACTACCCAACTACATTACTACATTACTAAAAACCGCTTGGCCCCTAATCTTATACGCCTCCGTAGGCGCGCTGGTAACCGCCTTTGACCCCTGGTTCGTCAACTACTGGTATGCGGGCGATGAGGGCATCTTTGCCACCTTCCGTTACGGCGCGCGGGAGCTGCCGTTGCTGGCCGCTATTACTAATGGGGCGATGGTGGTGGTGTTGCCGCGGTTGACCGAAGCGCCGGCGGCTGGTTTGGACTTGTTGAAGGAGACTTCTCGGCGGCTCTTTCACTGGGTCTTCGGCGGAGCGATTCTTCTTATGGCCACTTCTGGTTGGTGGTGGACGGTGGTGTTTACTGACCTATTTGCAGAGAGTTTGCCTTTATTTCAAGCTTATTTGTTTGTGGTGGTAAGCCGGCTGCTGTTTCCCGTTCCGGTACTCACCGCGCTCGGGTATACACGTTTACTCCTGTTTTTTGGCTTGCTGGAGTTGATCATCAACGTTGTGCTCAGTATTCTGCTGGTTCCAACGTTCGGCCTCATTGGGATCATTTGGGCGACGGTCATCGCTTATCTCGTTGACAAAATTTGCTTGATGGCTTATCTCAAATACAGAACGGGGATTACTCCGGACAGGTATACCGATTGGAAATGGTTTTTGGGGTACGTAGCTGCCATGTTAGCTGTTTACTCTGTGGTGGCTTAGAGTGCGCGGCCGTAGGATGCAGAGCAAGTCAAAAAGTAATATTTGGCAAAAAAAACCGTCTCTTTATTGAATCACAACCCGTTGAGATACCCATTTTCCCCGGGACGTAAAAATCGTCAGGTAATAGATGCCTTTTTTGAAACGACCAACCGGGATACGTAAGTCATTCGAAATGGTGGTAGTTAGGTTACTATCAATTAATTTCCGGCCGTTCATGTCCGTCAGTCTGATCCGGGCGACTCGATAATGCTCACTATTGGTAACGAATAGATTTTTCGTCGCTGGATTTGGATACACCGTAAAAAGCCCTTCTGGTAACCGGTAGGTGTTATTGCTGGTTATTACATCAACTTTGTTGCAGTCGTATATTTCATCTTCAGTGCTGTTGTAGAGTAGGCGCTCATTCGCATCCTTGACGCAAATTAACTCAGTCTGGCAAGAACCGGAAGACCGGCTAAACGTGTTCGTCGAGCATAAAATGTTGAAAATGGTTCCCCTGGTGCTTCCAATTCCGTCAATCCAGGAGACGCCGAAGCCCGAGCCGTCGAACGACACGTTGTTTAGTTCAAAATTTAGTCGTTTCCGAATGCTTCCATCCAGGACAGCTATGCTGTCAACGGAGAGTAAAACCATATTCTGTGACACCGAGGAATTGTCTTCGACCACGATGACGGTGTCACCCACCTCTAGGTTAAAATCCATTAGTGTGTCTGTCACTCCGTCTTTTAGTATGAGCAGGCGACCGTCGATTTCTCTAAGCAGGCCGGCGGCAAAAACAGTGTCGCGAAATACTCGTGTGTATTGTATCCCGTTCATCATCACGGTTTCACCGAGAGTGAACTCGAAATAAGTCAGCGTAGAAGGGTTAGAACCGTCGGAATAAAACTCATCCTGTACCCATTGTTTACCATCGGTAAGAAACGAATACTCAGCTTGGGCAGAGAGGGTGAAACTCAGAGCGAAAAGGAGAACCGTATAATGTAGGTATTTCATGAGAGCGGGTTTAGGGAAAGAGGATGAGACAAGATAGCTTATTGGGCAACCCGATAATATTAATGGTAAAATAAATCTTCCTATTTTGTTTTTATCCAGACTAATTTCCCGGGCACAGCCCCGGAGATCATGAGCTGTACTATCGTCGGTCACATGAGGTGATTTTGTGCTCGCGAAGCGAA
>JAPKCQ010000296.1 GCA_026421165.1 Lewinella sp.
GTCTATCTGCTGCGCAATGATGCCGATGGTGGTGTGCGGCGGGTATTGATTTTTTAGTCAGCAGGCCATTAGGCCTCATTTGCTAATGGTCTATTGTTATTTCCGGTCGAACTTAGAATCTTTAGCCTACGTACCCTAAAGTTACGTCTGGCCTATCTTTGTCTTAAATAATACTCACCCGGTTCTCTTTTATCCAACTGTGTAACAGGCTAGTAAGCGTTAGCTTCTCACAATTATTAAACTAAACATAGCAATGAAATTTTCTCGTTTAATTCTGGTAATGCTTGTTCTTACCACGGGCTTTTCCCTTCCCATCGCTGCACAATCTGAAACTGAGCTGCAAAAGCTCTACATCAATATTCTCGACCAGATTAAGGTCAATGGAGAGGTCGACGGAGACGGAGACGTCCAGTTTAGCTACGAAGACCGTTCTTACTTTCTGGAGGTCAATGAAAATGATACCGAGTTCTACCGTTTGGTATTGCCTAACATCTGGCCTATTGAGTCAGAGCTGGAGCGCCTCAAGGTTTTTAAAGCCGTCAATGAAGTTAATAAGACGAAAAAAGTGGCCAAGGCTTACGTCACTAACGACGACGTTTGGATCACCGTGGAGATGTTCATAGACAAGCCCGACAACTTTATCGGTTCGCTTGAGCGCCAGTTTAAGGTGATCAACGAAGCGGTAAAATTGTTTGTGGATGAGATGAAGTAGGAGTGCAAAGGCATCAAAGCTGAACTGGGCGCTCAAAGCAGCGTAGTTAAACATGGCTCAGTACGGGCGACCGCAAGGGATCGCCCCTACTGAACTGCTTCGGATTAGGCCGCATCACCTCAAGTGTCCGATTGTAGTATATCTAATGGTTTAACTCACTTTCGACCAAATTCAGAACTCTCCTTCCACTGCGGCCACATCTCTCCATTCGCCAACCGTCGCCCAACGAGATAAAGCAATTCCCCATCCTGAACGGCACCACCAAGTGGCCAGTCGCCAGAACTGTACTCGTCAGCGGGTTGGTGGTAGCGTTTGGCGACGAAGCCGTCCCGCTGTTCCTGCGCGTATTCCTTGCCTTTTGTAGCGTGCTCGTAACCGCCTGCGGCGTAGAGGGCGGGTACGCCCCCTTTGGCGAAGTTGAAGTGATCGGACCGGTAGAAGTACCCTTTTTCAGGCTCGGGGTCGGACTGCACGTAGCGCCCCTGTTCCTTGGCGATGGCGGTGGCCAGAGCATCCATTTCGCTGTGGCCGAGGCCGGTGATCGTCAGGTCCTTCGCTTCGCCGATGGGGTTGATGCCGTCGATGTTGATGTTGGCGACCGTCTTCGCCAGCGGGTACACTGGGTTGTTGACGTAATAGGCGCTGCCCCACAATCCTTGTTCCTCGGCGGTGACGAAGAGGAAGACGACGGAGCGGGCGGGCTTTTCGGGCTGTTTGGCGTAAGCTTCGGCGATGGAGAGCAGCTGCGCGGTGCCGGAAGCATTGTCCAGTGCGCCGTTGTAGATTGAGTCTCCGTCTACGGCGGGGCCGACGCCGATGTGGTCCCAGTGGGCAGTGTAGACCACGTATTCGTCGGGCCGTTCCGTGCCGGGAAGGGTGGCAATGATGTTGTAAGATTTGTCGAAGCGAAGGTCGTTGTTGACCGTATTGTTGAAGGTCGTTTTCAGGGGGACGGGCTCGAAGTCCTTGCTCGCCGCATCCGCGAACCAGCCGATTTTTTCAGGGTCGGCGATCCGGAAGAGTTGCTTGGCCGCGTCTAGGGAGATCCAGCCGGCGATGCCGAGCTTTGGGCTTCCATCGTCCTCGAGTGTCAGGCGGGTGCCGGACCAGGAGCTCTGGACGACGAACCACGGATAGCCCGCCGCGCCGGTTTCGTGGATGATGAGGCAGGCGTCGGCTCCCTGGCGGGCTGCTTCCTCGAATTTATAGGTCCAGCGGCCGTAGTAGGTCATTTCTTTGCCCTTGAACATGGTGGTGTCTTCGGTGTAGTAGCCGGGGTCGTTGACCATTATTACGACGGTCTTGCCCTTCACGTCCAGGCCCTCATAATCGTCCCAGCCGTATTCTGGAGCGACGATGCCGAAGCCGGCGAAGACCATCTCGGAGTTGGTCACACTTACGCCTTCGACCGGGCGTTGGCTGTAAGTGACGATTTCTTTTTGCTGGTTCCAGACCATACTTTTACCGGGTTCCAGACCGATTTTTACCGCCTCCGGGTTGCCGGTAATTTCCACCATTGGTACTTCCTGCCGGTAGCTGCTGCCGTTGCCGGGTTCTAGACCAAGGGCTTTAAGTTCTTTTTCGAGGTAGTTCAGCGTCAAACCTTCGCCTTCGCTAAAGGGGAGGCGGCCGCCGTATTTATCGGAGGCCAGTTCGGCCAGGTGGCGGTCGATGGTGGCAGAGTCGATCAGTGGCCCATCAGCAGCCGCAGCATTTTCGGGGGCGCGGCCGCAGGATGCGAGGCTTAGGATTAAGGAGCAGAGTAGGAGCAGCTTTGGCATGGTTTCGTATTTGGGGGTTAAGGTACGACCTCCGGGTGAGGAACATGATGCTTACTCCTTGCTACCGCTTAAGGTCCCTTGGGGCACAGCCTCTCGCCCGTAGCTCCACCGAAACAAAACCAAATCCTTTGGGTCGCCGGGCAACCTGATTAACCCAGGGTCCCGTGCAAAGCCCAGCTTTTCGAGTAACGACAGACTAGGCTGGTTCGTAGGTAAAGTAATGGCCAGTAACTCGGAATGCCCGTGTGCAACGGCGTAAGCCAGGTTAGCAACAGACGCCTCACGGGCATAGCCTTTACCATGATGTTCTTCGAGAAAAGCAAAGCCAAAGTCCGGCGTATCTAGCCCCGGCCGGCTGTATACGCCGGTATTCCCGATGATGGTGCCGTCACTTTTTAGAACGCAGAGCATCGGTCCGCAACCGGGTGTTCCGTAAGCGGGCAGTAATATGTAGGAGATGTACTTGCGGGCGTCGTCGAGGGTGTAGACGCTGCGGTTGCCGATGTTGTCCAGCCAGCTTTTGCTGGTGAGGAGTTCGAGAATGAAGGGGCCGTCTTCGAGGGTGACGGGGCGGAGGAGTAGGCGCTCGGTGGGGGTGGGCTGGTTCATACTGTTTGGTAGCCTTGGAGGCTGCCGAACAAAATTACTACAAATCCCTGACGGCCAGCCCGGAACGCCGCCGAGTTATGCGGGCACGCTGCGGGCATCACAAATAGCGGCCGCAATGCCGTCCCACAGGGCAATTCTGGCTTTCAGGGCGTCTTTGGCCACTTGTTCGGCTTCCGCCCATTTCTGTTCGTCGGTACCACAGAGCTCGCTGACCATCAGCAGGCTCAGGGGGCCGTGCTCGTCGCCGTCAACCTCAATGTGCCGTTCGATGTAGTAGAGGAATTTCGGATAGGTGGGGCTACCCTCCCGGTCTTTGGTTCGGTTCAGAATAGCGATGAAGAGGTCGGGGATCAGGTCTTCGCGTCCGAAGGTGAAGGCGGCAGCGATTTTGTGGTCCTGCCCCTCACGGATTAACCCGAAGGTGAAGTTGAGGAATTCACGGACCGCAGGAGAAACGCCGCTAGCCCAGGCTGCGCGGTCGATGTCGGCAATTCCTTTCAACTCTTTCAGGAAGTGCTCGATTCTTTCGGTAGAAGCACCCACCTCCCGCATGGCTGACAGGTACATCTCAAAGTGACTGGTGGGCTCGCCCAGCTCATTCACATCGGATTCTTCGCCCCACACGATCTCATTAATAAAGCGGGCCAGGGCCGGGTTTTTGGCTGGCCGCCAGGGTAGGGTAGTGGTGGTCAGGCGTGCCTGGAGGGCCTTCAGCAAAGACATGAAGTCCCAAACGGCAAAGACGTGATTACTGGCGAAGGCACGCAGGTCTTCAACGTTATTCAATTCCTCGTAAAGCGGATGATGACGGAGTTGCTCGCGCAGGTTGGCGGTAGATTGCTCGATGCGTTTGAGGTGTCTGTTTTGGGGCGTATCCATGCTTTGTATATTTATCAGAGTAACCGAGTTAGACGCTCTTGGGTCAATCACGGACATTATTTTTACATTTTTATGGCTTAAGCGGGGATGCTTGTTTTAACATACTGAATGCCCGTAATCCGGTTCTCTTGCAGCTGTTCTGGTGAATTTTATAACCAACGGAAGGGTCCGTTCAGTGTGGCTGCCTTTAAAACTTCCTTTGCACCTGCGGCCGCGCCCACAAAATTACGCACTTAACAACGGCTTTATCTTTGTTCTAGTCTCACTAATTATAATTCTTCTTGGAATGAAGTACCTCATTTGTCTGTTTGCCACTCTGCTCTTACTGTTTACTGCCTGCGAAAAAGAAACGGCCGAAACCATTGTAACCTGCGAGGAAGGCTACCATTTGGACGACCGCGTTCCGCTGCCAAACGGCATCGAACTCCGTATAATCGAGGTGAACGACAACTACTGCCCCTGCAGTGTACAATGCGTCTGGGGCGGCTACCTAGAAGTAATCGTACGGGTAGAAGGCGCTAACCGCAGACCGGATACGCTCGGCTGGCAGGATCGGCTGGCCACCTATGGAGACTACGCCGTCGCCCTCGGTGAGGTTTACAACCAGCCTAGATGCGGTGGCAGCCTTGAGGAGGACGCCTTCTGCTTTGAGGTGCGGGTGGAATAAGGGTGAATAATTGAAAGCGTACCTTAGCCCTCATGAAAAACACACTTCTCTTTTGTCTAGCCCTGGCCCTTTGCGCTTGTGGGAATACCGATAACGCCACCATGGACGCTTCCACCGAAAAGGCTTCCGTTGCGGAAGCCCCCGAATACGCCATGGTTATCCACGGCGGCGCCGGAACCATCCTGAAGGAGAACATGACACCCGAGAAAGAGACCGGCATCCGAGCCGCAATGAACGCCGCCCTTAACGCCGGCGAAAAAGTGCTGAGCGAAGGCGGAACGGCGGCCGACGCCGTAGAAGCCACCATCTGGGTGATGGAAGACAGCCCCTACTTCAACGCGGGAAAAGGCGCGGTATTCACCAACGCCGGCATTAACGAAATGGACGCTAGCTTCATGACCGGCCACGACCAGAACGCCGGCGCCGTCGGTGGCGTCACCAACCTCAAACACCCGATTAGCGCCGCCCGGGCTGTGCTCGAGAACTCTGAACACGTTCTCCTGGCAGGGAAGGGTGCGGAAGAGTTCTCCATTCTTCAGGGCCTGGAAACGGTCGACCCCGCCTACTTTCGTACCGACTTTCGTTGGAACAGCCTCCAGCGCGCACTGGAAGGCGAACGCGTCGACCAGGAAAAAATGGAAGGCAACCGCATCATCACCGATATCGACCACAAATACGGAACGGTCGGCTGCGTAGCCCTCGACAAATTCGGCAACATCGCCGCAGGAACCTCCACCGGAGGCATGACCAACAAACGCTACAACCGCCTCGGCGACAGCCCCATCATCGGCGCCGGCACCTACGCCGACAACGCCACCTGTGGCGTAAGCTGTACGGGCTGGGGTGAATTCTTCATCCGCTATGCCGTTGCTTACGACGTTCACGCCCGCATGGCCTACGGTGGTGCTTCTGTCCAGGAAGCAGCGGATGCCATCATCAACAAAACCCTCGTTGCCAAAGGCGGAACCGGCGGCCTTATCGCGCTCGACGCCAAAGGAAACGTCGCCATGCCGTTCAATACACCGGGGATGTACCGGGGGTATTTGAAGGCTGGGGGGGAAAGGGAAATATTTTTCTACGAAAAAT
>JAPKCQ010000046.1 GCA_026421165.1 Lewinella sp.
CGCCATTCTTCGCCATGTATCCCTTTAATTCCGGACTACTACCTACCTGAATACTACCAACGCCCTTACCCCGAATTACGGCGCACACCTTCCGAAAACTGAACGTGTCACCGTCTACACACACACACACAAAACTCATTTGCCGTACATATTCTGACGAACTTTCTTCTACCATGCGCCGGTCTTTAATTGGTCGTGCCACAAGAGCTTAACCGCCACCTGCCGTTTTCTACAAGCACGCGGCGGTAAAATTCCCCGAAGTTTTCTTCTCGTCTGATTCAATATGTGCCTTTTTCTTCAAGTCTGAAGGTGGGTAAATGTTTTACTTCTGGTAGCTGTTTCCGAATTAATCGATGCCCGGCCTGCTTTGGCGGCGGCCTCCTCCGGTTTACCGGTATGCTTTAAATGGTCCTGAATGCTCAGAATGCTCCCTCCCCGGATATCGGTGGCGGGCTTCTTTATGTTCAACCAACCCTAGAAAATAATGGAAAAAGAAATGATCGTCTCTTCAACGGGTAAAACCGTAGAAGTGGCGCTCCTCGAAGACGGCAAGCTGGTGGAAATCCATCGGCAGCGCTCCACGGACCAATTTACCGTTGGCGACGTCTTCCTGGGGAACGTAAAGCGCGTGACCGCGCCGCTTAATGCCGCATTTGTCGACATTGGGCACAAAAAAGATGCCTTCCTGCATTACACCGATCTCGGACCAAGGGTCCGATCCCTCCAAAAGTGGTATACCACCACCGCGAGTGGCAAGAATCAGACCGATCAGCTCGGGAGGTTTCGGATGGAAAAGGAGATTGTAAAAACCGGTAAGATCGACGAGGTCTTCAAGAAACGCCAGGTTGTACTCACTCAGGTGCTCAAGGAACCAATCAGTACCAAGGGCCCGCGCCTGAGTTGCGAGATTACCATCCCCGGTCGCTACCTGGTCATTACACCTTTCAGCGAGACCGTTGCGGTATCGAAAAAGATTAGCACCACCGAGGAACGCAAACGCTTGCTAGTGCTCGTAGAGAGCATCCGGCCGGAGAACTTCGGAGTCATCGTACGCACCGCCGCCGAAGGCAAAGGAACCGCCGAACTCTTCGAGGAGATCGAACTCCTCATGGAGAAGTGGAAAACCATCTACGAGGCAGCTAAAACTGCCAAGGCTCCTGCCAAGCTTCTCAGTGAAGCCGATAAAACCACCGGTTTGCTTCGCGACTTGTTCACGCCAGATTTTAATAAAATCGTAGTGGACGACAAAGACCTCTACGAAACCGTCAAGGAATACGTTGCCGGCATCGCACCTAATAAGCCGAACATTGTTCAGTTGCACAAAACCAACCGACCCGTTTTTGATGCTCACGGCATTACAAAACAGATCAAGAGCAGCTTTGGTAAGACGGCGACCATGTCCAGCGGTGCTTACATCGTCATCGAGCATACCGAGGCAATGCACACCATTGACGTGAACAGCGGCAATAAAATGCCCAGCCAGAATCAACAAGAGGCGGTCTTGAAGATCAACCTGGAAAGCGCTGAAGAGGTGGCACGACAACTCCGACTACGGGACATTGGCGGCATCATCGTGATTGACTTCATCGATATGCGTGATGCTGAGCACCGCAAGCAACTCGTTTCTGTGATGCGCAAGCACATGAAGAACGACCGCGCACAGCACACAGTACTACCGTTGTCGAAATTTGGGTTGATGCAAATCACCCGCCAACGTGTTCGCCCGGAGGTAAAGATCACCACCGCTGAAAAGTGCCCAACCTGTAGCGGTACCGGTAAGGTGAACGCCACCATCCTGCTAACGGACGACGTCGAGCGCGATCTCAACTTTATCATGGAGGCCCGCCCCAAGGCGAAGCTCAAACTGAAGGTACATCCCTTCATCGCCGCTTACCTCAAGCGCGGTATGCCGAGCCTGCAGATGAAGTGGTATCTGAAACACTACCGCTGGCTGCAGATTCAGTCCGATAACGATTTTCCCATCACGACCTATAAGTTTTACGACGGGGCGGATGAGGAGATTAAGCTTTGATGTAGTACCGACTTTAAAGTCGATACGGTACTCTCGGCCTTCTGTCTGAAAAGCAAACGCACCATCCGGATTTTCGGATGGTGCGTTTCTAGTTTATTCATCAGGCGCGGACGCGGGATGCAAGGCGGGTTGACTGCGTGGGGAACTGTTAGGATAGAAAATATCCGGCTGCATTCAGGAGGAAATGGTCGGGCGTCATCTTTAGTGAGCTATTCTGAACGCTTAATTTTGTTCAGAGCACCGTGTCTATACTACCGTAAGCGATCAGCGCTACGGACGAGCTTTTCATCCTTTTGGATATAATTACGCGCTAAGATTCCAAAAATAAGTGTAATTACTGGTAGGGCAAGCCCCACGTCGGGAGTCACAGCAGCAGAGATTTCGGCGGCGGTATCGGTGAAATAAAGAAAGGCTCCGTATGCAACTCCAGTTACTGTGAGGGCAACGGCCAGCATACTTAGCTTCATCTGTAAAGGCCGGTTGCGAAACAGAAAAATATCGGCGAGAAAGACCACGCCTGCAAGGCCAAAGGTTCCCATGAGTACGAGGTCGTCAAATACATTATAGCTGGCATCACTGAATAGTATGCTGTTGTCTAATTTCACGTCACTATCGGCAGCATCAGTACCGAAGAGGCCAAAACAAGAGCCGGAAGCGAAGAGTAGGAATATTGATTGGAGGCGTTGGATCATGGGTGTTAACTTTGGGGCGAAGATAAGGTTATAGCCAAACTATAGCTACCTTCGCATCGTTGCCAAGACAACTAAAATAATTAACCATGCCCAATACCGTTTACATCTGCGCCGCAGTGCGTACCCCCATTGGCTCCTTTGGGGGTGTTTTCTCATCCTTGACCGCTCCCCAGCTTGGTGCCGCTGCTATTAAAGGTGCGCTGGAGAAAGCTGGCATAGCTCCTGATCAGGTTCAGGAAGTACTAATGGGTAACGTCGTTTCAGCAAACCTGGGTCAAGCTCCGGCCCGGCAGGCAGCTCTGGGTGCTGGTATTCCGAATACGGTGCCCTGCACGCAGGTGAACAAGGTTTGCAGCAGCGGAATGAAAGCGGTGATGTTCGGCGCTCAATCCATTATGCTTGGCCACAACGATCTGGTAGTAGCTGGCGGAATGGAGAGTATGAGTAACATACCATACTACGTACCCGACGCCCGTTGGGGGGCCAAGTTCGGCGACCGCAAACTCGTAGATGGCCTCAGTAAAGATGGTCTGACCGACGCCTATGACCAGAGCGCAATGGGTGTATGTGCCGACGCGACTGCCGTGAAGTATGCATTCAGCCGTGAAGACCAGGATGCTTACGCTATTGATAGTTATAAGCGTTCTGCAGCAGCGACCGAAAGCGGTGCTTTTGCCGATGAGATCGTAGCCGTAAACGTACCTCAGCGACGGGGAGACGACCTGGTGATCACTGAAGACGAAGAGTTCAAGAAGGTGAAATTCGATAAGATTTCTAGCCTACGCCCTGCCTTTTCTAAAGATGGAACGGTGACGGCTGCCAACGCCAGTACCATTAACGACGGTGCTGCGGCGCTGGTACTGGTCAGTGAAGCAAAAATGAAAGAACTCGGCCTCAAACCACTGGCCAAAATTGTAGCTTTTGCGGACGCGGCCCATGAACCTGAATGGTTCACGACCGCTCCAACCCTGGCTGCTCCACTTGCGCTGAAACGCGCCGGACTAAAGATGGAGGACATTGACTACCTGGAAGTCAATGAGGCCTTCGCCGTAGTACCGATGGCTTTTGGTAAAGAACTCGGAGTAGACAGGGAGAAGATGAATGTTAACGGCGGCGGTGTTTCCCTTGGTCACCCACTGGGTACTTCCGGAGCACGTATTATCGTAACGCTCATCAACGTGCTTCGGCAAAAAGGCGGTAAGTACGGCCTGGCTACGCTTTGCAATGGTGGGGGAGGGGCTTCTGCTGTCGTGATTGAAATAGTAGATTAACTACGCTGCTTCTTTATGGTGATAGACATGATAGGAGGCGGATTGATAGGTTACTTAAGACGCTCGCTTCGCTCTTGCGGCCTCGCCTTGAACTACAGAGATTATCTGTAAAAGCGAAGCTGTGTGAGCAAAGCGAGTATTTTTACTTTTAATGTGCGGCAGTCCTATAAGTCTATCAATCTACTAGACTATCAATCTAATTACCCTATCTTCTCGCCATGAAAAGACTCTGCCCCGAATGCGGCGAGGAATATACCGGTCGGGCTGATAAAAAGTACTGTTCGGCTGCCTGTCGCGCCACCTACCACAACCGGCAAAATGCTGAGGAACTCGCTTTTCAGCGCAACGTAAACAACATCCTGCGCCACAACCGCAACGTACTGGCGGAGTTAAACCCAGAGGGCAAGGCCAACGTTCGTAAGGAACGGCTGATTGACCGTGGCTTTAAATTCCGGTACTTTACCAATCAGTACGTGACCAGAAACAAGACTCTATACCACTTCTGTTACGACTTGGGCTACCGCGTGGATGCCGAGGATAGCGAATGGGTATTTCTGATCAAGCGGCAGGAGTACGTAGAGTAGCAAAATATTCGCCAGGGATTCGTCTTTTTTGCGCCCCTAAGAGGAACCAAACTGCACTCATTTCACGTTCGCTAAAAGATGAATAATTTTAACAGACCAACAGACTGAAAAATGGTACCAAAGAACGATCGCCTCTGGGTAGGCCTTGTAGTTTCCCTGATTATTCCTGCAATCGCGTATTTTCTGCTGATTCAACTGCAGAACATGATCGGCGAAGGCTCTGGCCAGGACATTTCTTTCGAGCTGCGAACCGTAGCGTTGGTTGCTATATGTCTCAATGTGATGCCGCTGAATTTCTTTCGCAAAACCTATCGTAACCAGAGTTTGCGGGGGGTGGCTACTGGAACCATGATTCTTGCCATGGCTTGGTTTTTTTACTTCGGGCGAGACCTTCTTGGATAGTCTACGGGTAAAGGGCTGGAGCGCTAGCGACGAGCTTGTGTCACACTTCTCTTTATTGCTAGTACTTTCTCGGGGTATGACCCTTTGCCCATAGAAAAGAGAGCGGCTCTGCAAAGAACCGCTCTCTTAAATTATAGCCGGACGGAAGATGGACATTGGGTGTTCTCATCTTTCGTGAACGATCCGGAGAAAGTAAAATATTCGCAATACTTTCATGAGATAATGATCCTCATAATTGAGGTAATGTATGTAAAGTTATTCAACTTAAAATAAAACGAAGTCTAAGTCTATGTTTCATAGAGGCGGAAGCAAAGATAAACCGATTGAGCGTTACGGTTGCATATCCGGGGTACTGCTTACGGACCGGGGCCCGTAGGGTATTTAACGGTATTTGCTGGGCTTAAAACTGTTTGAGTTGTTGCGGGTACGTGCTTGGGTTGGTGTTTTTACCAATTTCCGTGGGCTGTAGGTCTGCTTCAATGGTTTGTAGCTGAGTTAGTGCGAGGTGGTTCGTTAGGTCGTGATGGCTGGGAACCAAAGAGACGTAGCCGGCAATAAGGGCATTGGCGTCGGCATCTTCGCGGGTCTCGTTGTTCACGAATTTTCCGGTGAGCCAGTAGTAAGGGCGACCGCGCGGATCTTCGCCTTTAACGTACTCCTCCACCCAGCGGGCTTCGGCCTGGCGGCAAACCTTTACACCCTGAATCTGATCGGCCGGTAGGTTAGGGATATTGACGTTGTAGAGGTTGCCTTCTGCCATACCATTTTCTAGCACGTGAGCAATCAACTTCTCGACGTAGGGGACGCATACGCCGAAATCTGCATCGGCGCGGTAATCCAAAAAGCTGAAGCCAATACTGGGTACGCCTTCGAGGCTAGCTTCCATGGCGGCGGAGAGGGTGCCAGAGTAGATGATGTTGATGGCGGCATTCGAGCCGTGGTTGATGCCCGAGACGCAGAGATCCGGCGTCCGGCCATTGAGGAGAACAGACTTGGCGATCTTGACGCAGTCTACCGGAGTACCGCTGCATTCGTAAGCTTCTACCTCTTCGCCAAAAGCGTTGCTTTCGCGGACGAAGACCGGACGCTCTATGGTAATGGCGTGGCCCTGGGCGGATTGCGGGCTGTCCGGAGCTATTACAAGAACGTCCCCAAATTTCCGGGCGGAGTTCACGAGGGTTTTCAAGCCGCCGGCCGTGATGCCGTCGTCGTTGGTGATCAAGATGAGAGGCATGGAGCGTAGATTGTTTAGGTGGAAGAACGTTTGTTTACACGAGGGTGCTAATGAAGCGTCCCTTAGGGATTTAAGAATAGTAACCCGGAACGCACGTAGTGAAGCCCGGGTTTAAAAAGTCTAATCCGTTGTTGTAGACGGCGCGAAGCATCGCATAGGAGTGGACATTCCGAAGTGAACAATGTAAAGTCTCTGGAGACGTGAATGGTTGTGTAAGATCGCCCTTGACGTACCCTGCTTCCAAAATCCTTCATTTTGCACCTGCGACCGCGCCACCAATTTCCACAAAGGAGTTACGTGGTCCCGAACTCGGTTTGGAACCCGGAACTTCGTACTTTCACCCCATGGCAAAGAACCAGAAAAAACAACGTGCCCCGAAAGCGACAGGCCAGTCAAAGCCGGTGGCTGGACAGGAAGTGCCTGTACTGGTGAATAATTTGCCTTGGTTTCGGAAGGTAAAAACCCAAGCCCTGTTACTTTTTATTCTCGCCTTCGCTATTTACGCTAATACCCTCAGCCACGATTTTACCCTCGATGACGCCATTGTGATCACAGATAATAGTATTGTGCAGCAGGGCGTATCCGGTTGGAGTGAGCTTTTTAGCCATGACACCTTTTATGGATTTTTCAACGACGACTCGAAAGCTAACTTGGTTGCCGGTGGCCGCTACCGACCACTGACTCTGGCTATGTTTGCGGTGGAGCAACAGATCAGCTCTGGTCCGTTTTTTTCCCATTTGCTGAACGTACTCTGGTACGGGCTGTTGGTGGTGATAATTTTCCTTTTTGTTCGTGATCTGGCAGCGAAAGATGAACGGCTACCATGGTGGTTTGCGCTGGCTGCGTCGGCACTTTTTGCGGTGCATCCGCTGCACACCGAAGCGGTAGCTAACATTAAGGGGCGTGACGAAATTATCGCTTTACTGGGCGTAGTGGGGGGAACCTGGTTGATCTTCAGCGCTGCGAAGCGCGCGTATTTTATAGCCTCTGAATCAAATTCAGGACCACGTAATTCTTTTTCGGAAATTGGTGTCGCGGCCGCAGGTGGAATAATGGTTCTCCTTGGATGCCTCGCGAAGGAAAACGCCCTGACCTTCCTGGCCGTGATCCCCGCCGTACTTCTTCTCTTTGGACGTAAAGGCGGAAATATGGAAAGGTTGAAATACTTCCTCCCCGCCCTGGGCGCGGTCGCTATCTTCCTGATTATCCGTACCTCTGTGATCGGCTTCTCTCTGGGAGGTCCCGTGCTGGAGCTGATGAATAACCCATTTCTGGAGCTGAGGAACGGTAGTTGGGTGCCGCTTTCTACCGAAGACCGACTGGCGACCGTGATGCATACGCTCTGGGAATACATCCGGCTGCTCTTCGTCCCAACCGGGCTGGTTCACGACTATTACCCAATGTCCGTACCGGTGAAATCGTGGGGCGAATTTACGCCCTGGCTTGGTCTGCTGCTACACGCAGGCATGGGCATCTTCGCTGTGCTCAAATTCCGCAGCTACCGCTTCATCGCGCTGGGTATCTTGATTTACCTTGCTTCTTTGTCTATCGTTAGTAACGTCTTTTTTAGTGTAGGCACTAACATGTCCGAACGATTCCTATTTATGCCGTCGTTGGGTTGGGCTATTGCGGTTACTGCTCTGATAGCGCACGGGGTTCGGAAGTTTGGAGCATCGGTTGCTTACGTAATTCCCGTTCTCGTGCTGGTATTCTCCGGCCTAACGATCGCCCGAAATCCGGTCTGGAAAGATAATTACACCCTCTTCACGACCGACGTGGAGAAGCAGCCGAACTCCGCCAAACTTCTCAATGCCGCCGGTGGTAGTAAAGTAGACCGCTACCAGCAACTCTCCGCCACAGAAAAACCAGACCAGACCAACCTGCTCACCGAAGCGGTGGACCATTTGACCCGCGCTATCGAAATCCACCCTACCTACAAAAACGCTTACCTACTGCGGGGTAATGCTAACTTGCTACAGGACAGCTACGATGCCGCCATCTCGGATTACGACGAGGCTTTGACCCTCGACGGTGGTTACCAATCTGCGACGGATAACCTGGTAATCGCCCTAGCCGCCGCAGGTAAAGATGCAGGGGAGGCTAAAGGTGACCTCTTCGGAGCCTTCCGCTATCTCCGTCGTGCCGAACAACTCGATCCCAATAACTACGAAACCCTGCGTTTGATGGGTGTAGCCTCCGGCGTTTCGGGCCAGACCGCTGTGGCGCTGAACTACTTCAAACTGGCATCCGAAGTAAAGCCTGATGACCCTGATGCCCGCTGGAACTATGGTATTGCGCTGTATAATGCCGGGCAGACTGACGCCGCTGAGGTGGAATTCGTCGCAGCGGAACGCTTAAAGCCGGGTATTCGGAGAGAGCGGGCGGGGAATTAAAAGACTAGCTACTAGCGGTCTGATTTTTACCGGTCGGATCTTCAATAATTCCGGAGCAATAGATACACCGCTGCGCCCAGGGCTACGGCCACATTCATGGAGGTGTTTTGCCCAAACATGGGTAAATGAACACTGTCGTCGCAAAGGGTAAGTAACCGGGGCGGGACACCGTGGTCTTCCGCACCAGTAACGAGGACTACCTCACGCCCGGAAGAGAGCACCTTGGCGGGTAGTTGGTATTGGAGTAAAGACTGGCTCTGGTCCGTAATTTCGAGTGCGACAATGTAGGCGCCGTCGCACTTAAATTGTCGTAGTAGTGCTTCGGGATTGTCACCATAAGTATAGGGTACGCTCCGCACGGTAGATCTTGCCGTCTTATCGATCTTCGGGTGAGGTGGTTGCGGAGTAGTGCCAGCCAAAAGCAAACCGGCGAGGCCCGCCGCATCAGCCAGCCGGAAAGCTGAACCGACGTTGCGCGGGTCTCGCCAGTCGGGGCAAAGCAACCGTAGTGGGTGCCGCTTGCTGGAAGTTTTTATTTCGTGGTGCTCCAGTTGGCGCATGAGTAAAGCATTAAGGTGTCGGCCAAAAGCATTTAGGTCGTGAACATCGCTTACCAATAATGATTTACGGGCTTCACTAGTCCGTGAAAGAGACCAGGTCAATATCGAAGATGAGGTCGGAGTTGCCGCAAATCCCTCCTTGACCTCTAGGCCCGTACGCAAGATTGGAAGGGACAAATAGCCGGATACTACCACCGGCACCAATGAGTCGGATGCCAATTTGCCAGCCTGGGATAAGGCGACGAAGGTTGAAACGAATGGGAGCGTTGGACATGTCGAAGACTTCTTCGTTGGTCTGTTTGCCGCTGTAGTTGACTACTACGTCTGCATTAGCGTCGGGCTTCTCTTCGCCACCGGGCTCAAGGATGATGTACTGGAGGCCGGTGTCGTCTAGTTCCGGCTCGATGTTATTATCCATTAGGTACTGAGCCATGGTGACCAGGCCTTTTTCTTCGTAGCAGGTTTCGTCGGTGCACCCCATAGCGAGGAAAATAGCAGTGCAAAGCAGGGTAGTGTAAAGTTTCATGCTGGTTTTTATTTTTAAAAAGAACGCAAAGGTACGCCGGTACGCTGTCTCAAAAAGACCGCTTAGCGTAAGGAATTCATTTGACGCCTGTCGAATGCCCGACTTTTATGTAAAAAAAACGGTCGGTTTAAGTTAGGTCTTGCGTACCTCGGTTTGATCCGATGCTTTACCCAAGCTCTGCATCCTGCGTTTGCGCCAAGAGAATATATTGTGTAGTCTGAATTTAGTACTTCCGTTCAATCAGCGGCGCATCAGCTCCGGGGCCGGTTGCTGACTTTCGGATCTCATCCAGCCGGTCCCGGCAAGTGGTACAACGGCCAAGGTGTTCACTAAACCGTCCTTGTGCCTTAGGGTCGGTTTTTTTGGTGCGGCCCGCCCAGAAGTCAGCCAGTTCTTCATCACTTAAGTGACGGAACGTACCGAGCACTTCCTTGCCGATGTAATAGATGATGGCCAGAGCGGCTACGAGAACTATTATTTTCTCCATGGGGCTAAGATAAGGAACATAGGGAATCAATGGATATTTATTAAGGCAATGAATGCAATAGTAAAGTGAACTCGTCCCTACAAGCCCGTCTTTGGTCAGAAAACTGAGGGTGTAATCCCCGGGGGCGTCGTACATTACAATCATGTCCGTGAGCAATAATGACACCAGTAAGGAAGATACAGGGACTTTTCTCGACCGATTGGGCCACACCCTAACCCAGCAGCCTTTTTACCATGCCGGCGGCTGGTTGGCCTTTTTAGTGCTGTTGGTACTAATGCAGTGGCGAATCGGTGACTTTTCCTTCGGGCTCTCAGCGGCTAACGAGGCCATCAACATCGTTTTTTACATTATCGTCGTTTACATCAACCTGCTGTACCTATTTCCACAGTACCTTAAGAAGGGACAATATTGGACTTATCTGCTGTTGTTGCTCGGCGTCGCCCTGATCTTCACTCCCCTCAAATTGGTATTGAAGTACTTCCTTTTCTCCAAAGTAGGAAGCATACAGGAAGACATCCTCAACAATCTTTACGCTTATTTCTTCAGTACCTTTCTGGTGGCTGGCCTGAGTACGGTCGGTAAAATTATGATAGACTGGATCGTACAAAACCGCAAAAAGACGGTGACCCAGAACGAGAGCATGCAATCTGAACTACGTTTTCTCAAGAGTCAGATTAATCCGCACTTCCTCTTCAATACCCTCAATAGTCTCTATGCCCTGACGCTAAAAAAGGACGATAAAGCGCCGGATATTGTCATTAAGCTCTCCGAGATGATGCGGTACATGCTGTACGAATGTAACGAGCCCCGGGTGCCGCTGAGCAAGGAGATCAACTACCTTAAGAACTATCTCGATCTGGAACGGCTGCGCCAACGTAAAGGTATTGACATCCAGCTAAAGGTGAACGGCAACGTCTCCGATCAGATGATTGCGCCTTTGATGCTGATCCCTTTTTTGGAAAACAGCTTCAAACACGGCGTAAATGCTAACATTAAAGACGGATTTGTGGTAGCAACACTCAACGTAGAGCCAAAGGCCGTTCACTTCATTCTGGAGAATAGCAAAGGCTCTCAGATGCCGAGTCAATTGCACGGCAACCGCCCGAGTGGAGGTATCGGCCTGGTCAATGTTCGCCGCCGGCTGGACCTTCTGTACAAAGGCTGTTACGAGCTTAATATTCGGGAGTCACCATCCACCTATGCCGTTCACCTCGACCTTGAACTGGCGCCCGCATCTCTTGTAAAACTTCCACCTTCTTCTTCCTTCGATTCATCAAGCCACGGTACTGAGGTGTTCCGCTAAAGAGGGCATTTTAACATCCGTTTAACGATAATTCATCCAGGTTGGTCGACCAAATTTTGCCTTACTTGTCAACACCCTTAATATAGCACCATGATAAACGCAATTATAGTAGACGATGAGCCCCTGGCTCAGGATATTCTCGAAACTTACCTCAATAAAATTCCTCAAATCGAACTCATTGCTAAGTGCGATAATGCCTTTGAAGCCAATGACGTGCTGAAGGACAAAGACGTAGACTTGATGTTTCTTGACATCAATATGCCACAACTTACGGGCACCGATTTTCTTAAAGGACTTGTGGACCCACCGGTAACCATCTTCACCACCGCCTACCCGAATTACGCCCTCGAAGGCTTCGAACTTAACGCACTCGACTACCTCGTTAAGCCCATCAGTACCGAACGTTTCCTTACGGCCTGTAATCGTGCTATTGAGCAGGCGGAGCTGAAACAAAAGGCCAATGCCGGTGAGGTCGTAGAGGAGAAATCCGGAGCAGACTTCTTCTTCGTCAAAGCGGATAAGAAGCTTGTTCGCGTCAATCTCGCTGACATCGTTTATATCGAAGGCCTAAAGGATTACGTCATTATTCGCATGCCGGATGATCGCGTAATTACCCTCCAAACTATGAAGTCGCTCGATGAGCGCCTGCCCAGCGTAGATTTTCAGCGCATCCACCGCAGCTACATCGTGAATGTGAACCGCATCGAAGCACTCCACGGCAATATGGTGGAGGTGAAGGAAAAAGGAAAAACGACCTCGCTGCCAGTCGGTAAGTCTTACCGGGAGGTTTTGGCGGGCCGGATCGAAGGATTTAAATTGTAGACCGTTAGAAGTTAAACGTTCAGGAATTAGACCGTTAGCACAGGGGAACTGCGCTAACGGTCTTTATTTTAACGTACTATAATTCGCGCTCCGGCAGTATTAGCACCAAACTCAGGCGCATACATACACTGCACCCGGCCCAGGCCATTGCTGAAGCTGCCTGCGTAGGTCGTAAAGAGGTCATACTCTACCGTAAAGGTGCCTTTCGGTAGGTGATCGATGAAAAAGTTCGTGGCTAGGTCGCCGGGGGCGAAGTAGTAGCTCAGGCCTCCTTTGTACTGGTAGCCAGAGAGTTGTTCGATCGGTTCGAAGGTGGCGGCGCGGCGGTCTTTGAGGTGGACGAAGTCTAGCTCGCGGTCGCTGCGCAGCGTCAGTTTTACGGTTACGCGGTCGCCGGGGCTCAGCGGGTCGTTGGCGGTGATGGGCTCCAGGCGGATGCCGTCTGCGGTGGGGATGCTGCGGAAAAGTTCGCGCTTCAGGGTTAGCGGTCCGTCACTGGCGGTTGCTACTTTTTCGGCCATTTCGGTGTATTGCCAGTAGACGCCACCCCAAACTAAGCGGTTGTCCTTATTCTTTACCTTCACGGAGGCGAGCCCGCTGGTGATGTTCGCAGCAGCGACGCTTACGGAGAAGGCTCCGGTAGCGACTTCTGTGGTTTTCTGGGCGGCGAGTACGCGGGATGCAAGGTCTTGTTTTGAGGCAAAGTCCGGCCACGTTACCTCTAAAGGCTTGCCCGGTCCGTCCGTCCAGTTGGTCCCCGTATTGAGGAGGGCGAAGACGGCGGCGGCGGTGGATTTGGTGGTCGCCCAGCGGTTGGTCCGTTTGTTGGTCAGCAGCCAGAGGCGCATCTCGTCGAGCTCATCCGTAGTTCCTCCGGCAAGCTGGAAGGCTTCCAGGATGCGGCAGTGGGTCTCGATGGGAAGGTTCTGCCAGCGGTAGCCGCGGCCGTATTTCCAGTACATGCCGAACTCATCCTTGTGCAGGGCTTTCTCGCGGAGGGACTCGATGATTTTACGTGTAATGTCATTCTGCGGGCGGGCGACTTGTTGCGGAGTAGCCTGGCTGATCGCCAGTAGGGCCTGCTCGTACAATCCGTAGCTCAGCCATTCAGCACTGGCGCGTTCGGTATAGAATTGCAAGGCCTTGCCTACGCTTTTTCCCATGCTGATCTGGTGACCGGAAATGGAGCGTGCGTAGAGGTAATGAACGACAACGGAAGAAGGCTGGTAGTCTTTCTCCCAGTCTTTCCTATCCTTCATCTTGAGAAGTAGCTCTTCGTAGTCTTTCTTCATCTCTTGGTCCAGCCAGAGGATGGCACTTTCAGAAATGGCGTTTACGCGGCTTTTTTGGTCGTCGGTTACCACATTGAGTTGGCGCAGGCGGGCAAGTGTTTCCACGACGTATTGCGTCATGTAACGGTTACCACGACCTCCGGGGAACCAGCCGAAGTAGCCGGCCTGATTCTGGCGGTTGGCGAGTTTGTCCAGGGCCGCGGTTTGCTCATCCGCCAGCCGCTTGAGGTCGAAGAGCTCACCGATGCGGGCGCGCTGCTTACGCTCGTCTTCGGCGGCGCGGAGCCAGGGTGTTTCGGTGAGGAGCGCGTTCTTAAGGTTTTGGTTTTGCTCCAGCTCGGACTTCAGGGCGTTGGTGTCCTTCTTCCATTCGCGGAAGACCTGCTCCAGAACCGGTTTGTTACTAACCGTAGCGTAGGCCAACTGGTTCGCGAAGTAGCGGTTGGCCAGCTGCTCGGTACAATCGTACGGATACTCCATGAGGTAGGGGAGCGACTTCAGCGCCAGCCAAGCCGGGTTGGTGGTGGCCTGGAAGGTGTAGTTCACGTGCTGGAGGGTGTTGCTGTTGTTGCTGGCCAGTACGGGCAGGGTGATGGTTTTCTTTTCCTTCCGCTTGAGGTAGAAGGGTTGGCTGACGGTGATCAGCGTCCGGTCCGTCAGAACGGGGATGACGTTTTCTTCGCCGTCGGAGAAACCTTCTGCGCGGGCAATAACACGGTAACCAATGGGCCCGGTGGCGGAGAACCCGTCGGGGATGGTGAGGGCGAAGCTTACGGCTTCACCGGAGTTGGGGGCGATGCTTTGCTCCTTCATCCATTTTTCTGCACCTGCGGCCGCGCCCAAAGAAGATAGTATCTCGGACGAAAACAGTTGGTTGCTAGCCGGATCAAACAGTTCCAAAGTCACCGTTACGTCCATCGCTACTTCAGTCATATTATTGACGCGGGCGGTAAGGCCAATTTCGTCGCCTTCGCGTACGAAACGGGGAACGTTGGGCAGCACCATGAGCTCCTTTTGCGTTACGATCGTCTGCTCGGAAACGGCCGTAGCCAGCTCCTTATCGTGGGCAAATAGGCGGAACTTCCAACTCGTAAGCGCTTCCGGACTATCGAAACTGATGACGAGATTACCATCCTGGTCGCTCGTGAGATCGGGTAGCCAAAATGCGGTTTCTTGTAGTTTCTTGCGAATTTTGACGGGAGCATCGACGGATTTTTCTCCTGCTTCCTGAACGGATGGCGGCGGCGGGGAAGCACCTGCGCTTACTACCGACATTTCCATCAGGGCTCCTCTATCTGCGGAAGAGTCTTCAAACTCAGCTGCCGCTTCCATACTGTAAGCAACCGGCGGGCCGCTGCGCTTCATCATACTCATCCGGCTGCCGCGTATATTTATTTGGTTACCGAAGGGGCTAAGGTCTAGCTGTGGTAAGGGTGGAGCCAACTGTAGGTCTGGCCAGCGGAAATTACTTCTGGCCGATGCTCCAAACATACCGTCGGTAAGCATATTCATCGACTGGACATAGCCGTTGAAACTGGGGAAAGGGCTGAAGCTCCAACCTTGGTTTGGGCTGATTTGGTCTAGACTCGCATCATACATTGAAGCGAGGGCCGCAGCCATGACGGGTGATCCGTCGGTATTTTTAACCGTCAGCGTCCACCGCTCGGGTTCTCCAGGGCGGAGTTTGTCGCGGAAGGTGGCGTAATCGATCTTCAACTTTTTATTGTCCCAGCCGAGGTTGAAGCGCTCGCG
Source organism: Lewinella sp. (assembly GCA_026421165.1). Classification (GTDB taxonomy): domain Bacteria; phylum Bacteroidota; class Bacteroidia; order Chitinophagales; family Saprospiraceae; genus Neolewinella. The sequence goes on from JAPKCQ010000046.1 coordinate 15,351, forward strand.
GAAGTTGTGGCTTTCATTAAAGTGTACGAAGCCGATGGAGAGGTTGATGCCACCCCGGTCCGCATCGGTCGCAGTGTAAGAAAAGACGGTCTTTTTCTCGGAGGTAGTCTCTACGACTTTAAACCCTTTACGGCTTGCCCATAAGGCGTTCACGTTGGGTAGCGTACTGCTGGAAACCAGGGTCATGGTAAATGTCTCTCCTATTTTCGGGTTCCGGTTACTCACTTTCGTGAAGTAGTTGACGCCAGCCGGTAGGACGGATTTTTCGGCATCGAGTACCGCGAAGGAGGCTGATTCTCCGTCCGTTCCGCCGGGGTAAGCCCAGTCAATACGGTAATGGCCTACGGGCCAGTTGCTGGCGGCGAGGTCGAGGCGGGCTTCGCCGTTGGTAATTTTCAGGCTGTCTTCATAGATGGGATTACCACTGGAATACCAATTTTCCAAATTATTAGAATTTTCGAATGCGAGGCTAGGAAACCGCTTTTGGTAATCCTGAGCAGTGAGGATTGGGCGGTCCGGGAACTCCCATTTACGGTCTACCAGCGATGTGCCCGGCTTGGTGACGGGCGTGATGGTAAGCTTTACCGTTAGGTCTTCATCAGCTCCGACGGCGAGGATGGTAAGGCTGTCAGCTTTATCCACCAGTTCCTCGGTCGGGCGTAGGGCAATGACAGAGTTTTCGCTTCGTAGGCTGACGTTCGTGGAGGCGTCGTGCGTTTCTCCGGTATCGTCGGCAACGTCGGCTTCGATGACGAAACGGAAGCGCTTGCGGCCTTTTTGGTTCTGTTTTTCCGGGGTGAACTTGATGGAGAACTCGCCCTGACCTCCGGTTTCGGTAGTGCCGTCGGCGATTAGTTCTTTGTCGTTGTTGTTGCCACGGTCCCACCACCAGTAACTCACTTCTTCGAGGAAGACGCGGTAGTTGACCTTTGCACCATTAAGGCCGGGACCGGCATAAAGCTCTGCAGTACCTTTTACTTCAGTTTCTTCTCCGGCGACGGCGTAGTCGGGGCCGTTTAGCTTAACCTCAAAGCGCGGCCGTTTGTATTCTTCCACACGAAAGCTGACGCTGCCGCCTTCGGTCTCAATCTGAAAGTTACCGGTCAGGCCACCTGCGGGCAGCTTGAATTCTGCGTGGAAGCGGCTGTACTCATCGCTGGTAACGGTCATCTTGCCCACTTTCTGGTAGTTGGGATCTCTTAAAATTAGCTCCCGCTCTATGTTGGTGAGCATTTTCGGCATATCACTGGGGCTTTTCTGCCAGGTGAGGCCGTAGATTTTTACCGTTTGGCCGGGGCGGTAGATGTTGCGGTCGGTGAACAGGGGCGTGAGTGGGTAAGTGTCGCGGTCGTTATTCCGGTAGTTACGGAAGTAACCGCCGTTGGTAACCAGCTCGTCGTTATTTGCCCGATCGTTAAGGATAAAGCGGACGGAGAATTCCTTAGTGTTGGGGTTTTTAAACCGCCCGTCGGCACCTGAAGTGACGGTTTTGATGGTGCGCCACTTACTACGGTCTCGGCCGTTTTGTCGTTGTATTTCTACGCTCACGCCGGCACGGGCGGCCCCGGTAGTCCGGTCTACGACCTCGAAGTAATCGTCTTCGCCGTCGTGAAAGCGTGCCACGGCGAGGTCGCTGACCTGGAAGTTGGTGATGGCCACGTAACCTTCCTTAAGGTCAAAGCTCTTATCGCTGCTGGAGACAAGGTAATAGCGGCCTGATTTCTGGGCCGGCACCCACGTTTCCGTGGTGTGCTGTTCGTAATCATCGTTCTCCGGCAAGCGGAAATCTACTTTAGCAAGGGGCTTCTGCTCGATCAATTTTGCCAGCGCTTCTTCGTCGATCCGCCAGCGTTCAAAATCCTGCGAGGGGCCGGACTGCGGAGCGGCGTAGAGACGGTGGTAAACGTGGCCAATATTCCGGTAACTAAGGTTGATGAGGATGTTTTCCTCTTTACCGTAGACGGACTGCACGTTGTTGCCGAGCGATTTTGTCAAAATCTGTCGGCGGAGTTGCTCGGCAGGAGTAGCTACGGCTGGTTTTTTGTCGGTGATCCGGTCAAGGATGGCTAGGGCGGTAGCTTTAGGGTTGGCGGCGGTAGTCTCTTCGTTGCGGTAGCCATTGGCGTAAACCTGGGCTTCTTTGACGAGGAAGATTTGCCCGCCAGGGGTATTCAGGTAGGTCTCCTGCATCCGGCGTAGGGCGGCCAGGTTATCTGTCTTGTCGGTCCCGAGTTGCTTTACGTATTCCAGCCGGTCGATGTCCACGGCCATTAAGGCGGGAGAGGGGGGACCGAGGTGGAAGTTGGTGAGGTCTTGGTAGATTTTTAGTTTGCGGTAGGTGCCCGTTCCTTCGGTTGCATCGATCGGCATGGCGGCGAAGGCGGCGGCGCTGCCGAGGTATTGCTCCGGCTTTGTGATTTCAGGGTCGCCGACGCTAAGCAATGGGTTGCCGAGCATATTTAGGGAGGCGCGGGCCAGCAAATCGTAGAGCGTCGGCTGTTCGTCTATTCGGGCGCTGTCGTTGGTTACGATGGCGGGAACAGCGGAGAGTTGGGTACGGGCGGTGCGGGCTAGGTGGAGACTGGTGAACAGATGGCTTTCAGCGGCTTTGACTAGTTGGGTCAGGTTCCAGTCTTCCAGCGGCCGGTTGGCTGCCGGTACGGAGTCCGTAGTTATTGCGGTGTTATTGCGCAGTCGCCAGCTATTTTGCTGGGCGTATTGGTAGTAGCTGGAGCCGAGCATAAAGTTCAGAACTGCAGCAATTATCGGACGATCTTTAGTCACATCCAGCTCTTGATGGATCAGTTTGATCGCGGCATCCTGGCTTTCTTCTTCGGTTTCGCTGGTGAAGGCTGCGCGGTAGGCGAGGGCTTTGATGGCCTGGTCTTCATCACCGTTTTTTACCGCGAGATCGTAGTAAAATTCAGCTGCTTTCAGTGCGGTTCGAGGCTTACCGTCTTTCATGGCGGCTTCAATCTTATTTTTTTCGGCCTGGTAGTTCTGGCTCATCAGGTTGGCGGTGAATAATAAAACGAGGGCGATCAGTAAATGGCGCATGGGTAAATCTTTAAACATCGGTGAAATAACAGCGGTGGAACACCTTTTTTGTACAGTGCTCAGGGCATGGATGCACATTCGTGGGCGTGTGCATACGGTGAGGGTGTTAAAATTAGGAACTAAAGAGTTAGAAATTGGAGCGCTAGAAACTAGCCAATTGTTTTCTAGCGCTCTAATTTCTAATCTTCAAGATGCAGCACCAAAAGCGGTGTCTCCGGATGCAAAACCATCTGCTTAGTATTGCTGGAATGGAATAAGTTGGCCCAAAACCCGCGCTGCTTGGTAACCATCACGGCCAGTTCAATAGGTTTAGATTGGAGGTATTCAACCAAGCCCTTCTGGACGGAATCAGCGGTTACTTCCTGAATCTCAAAGGCAAACTCCGGATCAGGGTTATTGAATAGCGGAGCGAATAAGCTTTCCCGCTTTCCCTCATGCTGTCCTTCTTCATCGTTGATGTGAACGAAGTGGACCCGGGCGTGGAACAGCTCGTTAAAACCACGGAACTGAAGTACGGCACGTCGACTTAGTGACAGGCTGTTACTGGCGTAGAGGACGTTGTTATATTCTTTGAAAATTGCCTGATCTGGCACTAGTAGTACCGGGCACTTCGCGTTTTGAGAAACTTCAGAAGCAATATTGCCGAATACCTGCTCCAGTAGGTCCCCGTCTCCGGTACTGCTCATGATGATGAGGTCGAAGTCTTCGCTGTGCCTAATGATCTTATCCGCCGCAAATCCAAGGAGAAGTTCGGACTTTCGGACCAGGCCCTTGGGAGCAGGATTTTCCGCCAGGAACGTATCGAAAGCTTCATCACGCTGGTCCATCAACTCGCCCATTGGCAGAATGACGAGGGCATCTCCCGTGGTTACTTGTGGAGTAAATACGTGAATAACTTTCACTTCAGTAGCTTGGGTGAAGGCAGCGAAGCTTTCAGCATAACGGAGCGTAGCGGCTGAGGCAGCGCTAAAATCTACGGGAACAAGAATTTTCTTAATCATAGGGATAGAATATTATAGCTGCTTTGCCGGGCAGAAACAGAGTGCTTATTGGTGTTTCGTGAAGTGTTTCAATACTTAACAGTGCAACAAATAATAAGGACACATGCGAAGATAAAACGCGGTGACCGCTTTTAATGCTCGATTTTCTTCTCAATTCCAATCCATTCTCTTCTCTGGACGTTACATACTGCGTCCCTTATCGTCAGAACCCTGATATGTCTATAGCTTTCCTTCCCTTAATTTGCCCGATGTATGCTGCGAGTGCCGACGAACTGCTTGATGTCCGGGGGGTAGAAGAGTGGAAACTTCGGCGCTTCTCTACCGGAGCGGCGCTCCGCGCTATCTGGCCCGAAACCAGCCGGCCAGATGACTTTTGGTTAAGCCTCGAAGTCCTTGCCTTTTTGACGGATAACCCCCAGGGAGCCGAAACCGAAGCAATACTACTGGAAGACAGTCGGAGCTTTCGCCGGATT
>JAPKCQ010000297.1 GCA_026421165.1 Lewinella sp.
TTAGGAACTAGAGGGCTAATCGCTACTGACACTAGCTCCTAGTTCTCTAGCTCCTGATTTTTAAAAAGCGCGGCGCACATGTGTTAGGAATTAGGAAATTAGAAACTAGGAATTAGGAACTAGAGGGCTAATCGCTACTGACACTAGCTCCTAGTTCTCTAGCTCCTGATTTTTAAAAAGCGCGGCGCACATGTGTTAGGAATTAGGAAATTAGAAACTAGGAATTAGGAACTAGAGGGCTAATCGCTACTGACACTAGCTCCTAGTTCTCTAGCTCCTAATTTCTAGCTCCTAGCTCCTAGCTCCTAATTTTTAAGAAGCGCGGCGCAGCCAGGCGAAGGACTTGGTACCGGGCATGATGGGCTGAAGGTCGGGTAGTTCGAGGCTGTCGTCCCGTTCCAGTTTAGCGGCTTCGCCCAGCTGGACGAGGTAGTTGAGAATATCGGTACGGACCTTTTTGAAGTGCGGATCCGAATTCAGTGCCTTCTTATTGCGGGGCCGGGGCAGTTCGATACGGTATTCAGGGCCGAGGCCGGAGCGTTCACCGGGTTCGAGTGGAATGATACGGTCGGCCATGAAGATGCCTTCATCGACGTCGTTCGTGATCAGAACGGCGGTTCGGCGGTTAGCACTCCAGATATTGAGGATCTCTTCCTGGAGGTTCCCGCGGGTGAGGGCGTCGAGGGCGCCGAGGGGTTCGTCCATTAGTAACAGGTCGGGATCGGTGGCCAGTACGCGGGCGATACTAGTCCGCTGCTTCATACCGCCGGAGAGTTCCTGCGGGCGTTTGTTGGTGGCTGGGGTTAGGTTGACCATCTCGATGAAGTTGCGAATGTGCTCGTCGCGCTTAGCTCTTGGCCAGTTGGCGTAAACTTCGTTGACCGCCAGTGCTACGTTTTGGTAAACGGTGAACCAGGGCAGTAAGCTGTAATTCTGGAAGATAATGCCCCGCTCCGGTGCCGGTCCGGTGATAGGTTTACCCCGGTAAAGTACTTCTCCCTCAGAGGGTCGATCGAGCCCGGTCATCATATTAACCAGGGTCGTTTTACCAGAACCCGTGAAGCCGACGATGGCCAGGAACTCGCCCTCCTCAATCTTGAGGTTGATGTTGGAGAGGACTTCTGTTTTCTTGTCGCCTTCACCGTACCATTTTGATACGTTTCGGAACTCTATTATTGGTACGGACATGATTGGGGAGTTGGGGCGGTGCTGCCTCCGGCAGCCGGTGAAGAAAGCGCTCTCCGAGCGCGTTTTGGGTTTAAGGACGAGGCAGCTTTGCCGGAAGAGGTTGAAGAGAAAAAACTAGGCCTTCCCGAAAAACGGCCGCGCTCTGCTTCGTGAGCCGCGCTCGGAGCGCGCGGTGTCCGTTCGGTTAAGCCAGTGCTTTTTCGAAGGAGACCGCTTGCTGCACATAGTACATCACCCGATCAAGTAGAAACCCAATGAAGCCGATCACAAACATTGCCACGATGATCTTGGCGTTAGAGTCGTTGGCACCGTTCTGAAATTCTTCCCAAACGAAAGAGCCCAAGCCCGGGCTCTGCGCGAGCAGTTCGATGGCAATCAGCACCATCCAGGCCACCGAAACGGTAATCCGCAGGCCGGTAAAAATTAAGGGAATAGCAGATGGGAGAATGACTTTGAATATCTTTTTAGCAATACCAAGCTTCAGCACCTTAGCCACGTTGACATAGTCCTGGTTAACCGAAGAAACGCCAACGCTGGTGTTCACTAAAGTGGCCCACATGGAGCAAAGCCCGACACTGATGGCCGAAATAAGAAAGGAAGTATCGGAATCCGAACCCAGCGTCAGGGTCTTGACGATCATGAAAACCAGTAGCAGCCAAACCACGGGAGAGACCGGCTTAAATACCTGAATAAACCAGTTGAAGGCCGTACGTAAACCCTCGTTCAGGCCGATGATGATGCCGATCGGAACGGCAATAAAAAAGGCGATGAGCATGCCGACGGCAACGGTCTTGAGGCTGGTCATGATCTGATCGACAAAACTGGGTCGGCCAGTGTAGGTGATTGCAGCCTGACCAGCGGCGGCGCGCTGGGCGTTAACTCCGGCGGTCTTCTCCGCAAAGGCTCTTTTGTCGGCGTTGATGATGCGGTGATCGGCCAACAGCAGTTGAGAAGCGTTGAATACTTCCGACGGGCTGGGCAGCGTATTGGGCTTACAGCTGATGGCTCCCGACGCGATGCAAGCTTTCATCTTCTCGGCCTCCTCCGCTCCTTGTTCGGCGAGCACCCGCTCAATGCGGCTGTCGGCCTCCACGTTGTAGAGGTAACTGGAAGACAACTGCCATACCAGTAAGAACAGCGCCATGGAAGCCAGGGTGATACCGGCGGACTTAGCAACGCCGGGCAGCTTGCCCTTCATACTAGCGACAGTAGGTAGGAACCGCCCGATGTTGAAGGACTTAGCAACGGTCGCGAAGTCCGTTTTGGTGACGGCCTGGTTTGCCGGTTTGATGATCGTCTGTGACATAGCTGTTGAGTTGAACCAGTTGGTGGTTTGGAGGGGTGGTGTGTTAACAGGGCGATCTTTGCTTGTCCAACTTTTGCTGCACCTGCGGCCGCGCCCTTGGTCGTACGTTAGCCCGTTAGGAATACCAGTTCGCTGGCAACCCTAAGGACTAACGGGCTGACTACTTAGCGTCTTTATTGCCAATCTTAAAGGAGTTGATGTATCCGATCGGGTCCTTACCGTCGTAGGTATTTCCGTCGATGAACGCGCTGGTGGCTGGCTTGTAGCCGTCGGTTGCAGGAATATCAGAGGCAGGGATTTTACCCTCGGCAACGAGTGCTTCGGCGGCGGAGCGCCACAGATCGGGGCGGTAGATTTCCTTGATTGTGGTGTCGTACCAGTCGGCGGCCTTACTCTCGGGAATCTGCCCCCAGCGGCGCATCTGCGTCAGGAACCAGACGCCGTCGGAGTAGAAGGGGTAGGTAGCGTTGTAGCGGTAAAAGACGTTAAAATCGGGCATCTCCCGCTTATCGCCCTTCTCGAATTCGAAGGTGCCAGTCATGGAGTTGGCCAGTACGATGGAGTCGGCGCCAACGTACTCAGACTTCGCGAGGATACCAACGGCGGTGGGGCGGTTGCCCGGCTCGTCGAGCCATTTACCGGCGCGGATCAGGGCCTTGGTGATGGCCTTGGTCGTGTTGGGGTACTTATCGGCGAAGTCTTTACGCATCACGAATACCTTTTCGGGGTTGTTCTTCCAGATGTCGCTGTTGGTCGTTACGGGTACGCCGATGCCTTTGAAAACGGCCTGCTGGTTCCACGGCTCACCTACGCAGTAACCGTAAATAGTGCCGGCTTCGAGCGTGGCGGGCATTTGTGGTGGCGGCGTTACGCTCAGGAGAACTTCGGCGTCGACCTGGCCCTGGATGTTATCGGCCGTGTACATGCCGGGGTTTACGCCGGCGGCGGCGAGCCAGTAACGGATCTCGTAATTGTGGGTGGATACGGGAAAAACCATGCCCATTTTAAAGGCTTTCCCTTCGGCAGCATAGGACTTGATAACGGGTTTAAGTGATTCTGCGCTGATGGGATGTAATGGCTTACCGTCTAGACCTTTAGGCACGTTGGGCTTCATCTTGTCCCACACGTCGTTGGATACGGTGATGCCGTTGCCGTTGAGGTCCATGCTGAAGGGCGTAATCAGCTCCGCCTGGCGGCCAAAACCAGAACCGGCAGCAATGGGCTGACCGGCGAGCATGTGGCTACCGTCCAGCTGACCGTCGATGACCCGGTCGAGAATGTTTTTCCAATTAGACTGGGCTTCTACGCTCACGTACAGGCCTTCGTCCTCGAAGTAACCGAGTTCTTTAGCGATGGCGAGCGGCGCCATGTCGGTCAGCTTGATGAAGCCGAAAGTCAGCTGTGGCTTCTCGATTAGAGCAGCATCTGTGGGCGCGGCCGCAGGTGCAGTGGAGGTTGAAGGAGCAGGGTCACCGCCGCAAGCTGTAAACAGCAGGGAGATGAGAACCGCCGCGAAAATATTGGATGGTTGTTTCATTGGTTTTATCTTGAGGTAGTGGAGTAATAAGTACCGTGCGACGGACTATTTTTTCTTCTTCTTTTTCTTCTCTTCCTCGCTGTTAAAAAGCGTCGGTTTAAAGGTGATCATCGTCCAGGCCCACTGGTTGAAGGTCTCGTTACCGGGGCGGATGGTGGTCAGTGTTTCTGTACCCAGCAGGACGGAGGCACCTACGTGCAGCGTAACCGCCGGGGCGAGCTTGCGAACGTAAACGGCATCGACCTCAAAACCCATCACTTTGCTCAGCTCAGCGCCTTCTGCATCAAACTGCTTAGATCCGGTCATGAACTGGTGGCCGTGGAGAAGGAGTGCGGCCTTGCCTACTTTAAACTTGGTCTTGAGGTAGAGATCAATTACGCCGACGTTGGCGTTGGCCGGGCCGACAAAAAAGTAATCCATCAGGCCGTTGAAGGCGTGGTTCGTGCCGTAGTCCGGGCTGAAATTGGTGATGTCGGAGCTGGTGTCGTCGCCGTCCTTACCGGAGATGTACTCGAAGCCAACCGTAATGGGCGTCGCCTTGGTCTGGAAGGTAGCGTTAGCGCCAGCCAGTAAGGCACTGACGGTGTTGTCACCGATCTTACCCATTTGATAGTAAATATCTGCGGCCAGGGCGACTTTGCCAACCTTCACCCGGGGGATGATGCCGAGTGTCTGTTTGTTGCTGGAGGTAGAGTCGGCGTTCTGGGTAGCAGCGTTCAGGGCTAGTAGCGAAAGGCTGCCTTTCTTGTCCGCAAAGGTTTTATTGTACCAGGCGTACTGCAACGATTTGTAATTGCCACCTACGGAGTAAAAGTTTGCCGCAGGAGCCTGGAGATATCCGAACTCGGGCTTGTCTTTGTCGGCGTTGAAGGCCAGACCTACGTGAAGCTTGGTCCGCTTTTCCTTGTTTTCGTTGATGAAAAGTAACGCGTCGTGGCGGCGCCCTTGCTGTGCCCATTCCAGTCCGCCAAGAAAGCGTTGGTTGTCGTAGCTGATGATTTGCCGACCAGCCTTCACGGAGAAGGTTTCACTGACGAAGTACTGACCCCACGCTTCGTTCAAGAAGGTGGTGCCAGCATCCTCCTTAAAGATCTGCGGCACTTCGCCCCAGATGCGAACGTCCTGAAGGGAAAAGCGCATGGCGTACTTCTCATCCTTAAAGTCTACGTAGAGCCGGCTGCGCTGCTCGGTGAAAAATGCCGGGTCAAAACCGGTAGAAGTCGGCGTTTTGAAACCGTTGCGAAACTCCGTGCGGGGGCGAACCTCGGCGGTCAGTTTAAACTGAGCAGCAGCAGATGCCGGACCGAGAAGCGCAAACGCAAAGAGAAGGAAGTGAGTAAGTGAAGTTAGTTTCATACTACGCGGCGATTAGTGAGTTAGCGTAAAAGTGGATGGGGTAAAAAACAAGAGAAATCAAAACCAGTGGACAAGTACAATACCGATTCGACCCTGGGACAAATCTACGTATTCTATTTTAAACTAAGTATATTTTTACGTAAAACTAAGTATTTTTCTTTCTGCCCCGTTGTTAATACCTATTTTGCTACCTTTACGTTGACGCTAATACGTAGTTTCCTAAACAGGCTTTACTTGGCCGGTGCGCGCTAGGTCAGGACGATGGATTTAAAAGCGACGCAGCGCGCGCTTCTAAATTTTCAGTCCGAACGCTCGAAGGAACTAAGGGACGC
>JAPKCQ010000298.1 GCA_026421165.1 Lewinella sp.
TCCAGTTCACTGGCAGCGGTTCGGCACATTAGCCGCGAGTTGAACCTACAAGGCTACGGTGTATTGCGCTTTGACTTTACCGGACTGGGGAACAGCGGAGGAGAATTCGTAGACACCAATTTCACGACCAATATTTCCGACCTCGTGGCGGCAGCCGAGTGGCTGGGCGATAACCACCGCGCGCCCGCCCTGCTGGTTGGGCATAGTCTGGGCGGTGCGGCAGTGCTTTGCGCCGCAGGTATGATTGACTCAGTCAAAGCGGTAGCCACCATCGGTGCTCCTTTTGCCCCCAATCACGTTTCAGCACACTTCGCTGAAGACATCGACCAAATTGAGAAGGAAGGGGCGGCTACCGTCAACATCGGCGGACGGCCATTTCGCATCGCGAAGCAGTTTCTTGACGACCTGGAAAACCAGCCCATTATCGATCACATCAAAGACCTCGACGTAGCCCTACTTTTCCTCCACTCCCCACAGGATACTACCGTTAACATTGATGAAGCCGCCAAGCTATACAGTGCGGCCTTCCACCCCAAAAGCTTCGTCTCGCTCGACGGTGCAGACCACCTACTCACTACAGCGGAAGACGCCTACTATGCGGGACAGGTCATCGCCAGCTGGTCTTCGAGGTACATCATTGCACCTGCAGCCGCGCCCTTAAAGTCTTCCCAAGAAGTAGCCGTCAGGTTGGGAAACGAAGGGTTTACAACCGAAGTGATGGTCCGCCAGCACCACCTCATCGCCGATGAACCTAAAAGTATCGGCGGTAACGACTACGGCCCCAGCCCCTACGAACTAGTCAGCGCCGGCCTTGGCGCCTGTACAGCGATGACGGTGCAGATGTACGCCCGCAGGAAGAAGTGGCCGCTGGAAGAGATTGAGGTGCACCTCGACCACAGCAAAGACTACGCTTCAGATATGGCCGCCGCCGACAAAAAGCCCGCCAAAATTGACCGCTTCGACCGGACAATCATCCTCACCGGCGACCTTACCGACAAACAGAAGGCCCGCCTACTAGAAATTGCGGACCGTTGCCCAGTACACCGGACGCTGCACGAGACGGTGGAGGTACAGACTATACTAGGGTAAATAAACGCCAGGTTGCGCGTCCCTCCCTCCCATACGTTACGCGCTCGTACCCTCTCCCATCGGCCCCTCTCACGGGAGAGAAAGGCAAGTAATTACTGCGGCTTTCCCTTCGCTAAACTGTAGTGACGTAGCGAAGATTCCTTCCCAAAATTAAAAATACGCTGCTGGCTAAGAGCCAACAGCGTATTTTTAATTTTGGGAAGAAATCTTCGTCGTCTTAGTACGACCAGAGGTCGTGCTCAAAGTTGAAGATGTCCATCTTGATCCGTTCGGCCTCCATAAGACGCTCACGTCCGTCGGTCTTGTAATCCTCAATCCTGCGATCGGTTACATTACTCTTCTTAATGATATAGCTGTTGAAGTAGCGGCTTTCGAACACATCTTCCCAGCTGCGGTTAGCAGCATCGTTAGCGGTCGAAGCGTTCTCATTGGCCAGCGCCTGGCGGGCACCAGGGTAGTAAACCCAGAACATGGCACGTTCGTAGAGGACGTTACCGTTTTCGTCCAGCTCGTCCTTCAGTGGAGCAATACCGAGGATGCGTACCTGCATAGTTGAGCTCTCCTTATCGAAGAACCATATTTCCTGAAGGCGATAACGACGGATGTCGTCCGGATTGAGCTCACGGGGAACGAGGGAGTAAGTCACCTCGTAAGTTTCGGGATCGACAACGGCTACCGTGTCGATGGCTCCAGCGATAGAACCCCGCTCGGCCTCCGTAAGAGGCGTGGTGAACTTGTCGTCAATCGTGCTGTAGAGCTGTATTTTTTTGTCATTAGCGGCTTCCATTAGAATGGTGATGAGAGGGCGCTCCGGATTGGCAAAAGGAAGATTGATCTTCTCCCGCACGTCCAGCACCCGCCATATACGCTGCTGCCAAAGAATATCGGCTTCACGGATGTTCTCGTACTTAAGGATGCGGCGTTCGTCTTTGGTATGCTTCTCCACAATATCGTTGACGGGCGTGATGAACATGTCATCGGCCGGATTGTCGGAGTTGCCGGTGCCGGGGAGGGTAATGTTGCCGGAGTTGTTCTGGGGATTGCCGGGGCGCTGAGCGACCAGAACCGAAGAAGTTCCGAGCAGAATCAGGAGGGCCAGTTTAAGAGCTGCCTTCATGGTAGGGGAATGATTAAAAAGAGGGAAAATAACTTATACCATGTACGAACGCCGGGTGCAACGGGCATAGTGTAGAAGTCAAGAAAAAAAACGAGCCTTCCGGAACATTTCCCGGGAGGCTCGCAAAAATCCGTTTTTATTCTGGCATATACAAACGATGTGCCGGCCTTAACGGATTTACTGAATCTGGAACGTCATGGTACCGAGGTTACGGGAAACTTCGTCTCCCGGGCAACGGCCCTTGATGTTGTTGATATAGTATGTGGCACCGGGTGATGCCAAGTTAACGAGCTTCTGCGTACCCGAGATAAAGTTAGCGCCAGCATTAGTACTGGGAACTGCATCGGCGCGCTTGGGAACGTAGACTAATTCGTAGCCAACGATCGTACAACGCGCTTCGAAGTCGAAGTTCTCCAGCTCAGCGTAAAGGCCCTTCTGAGCCTTGAACACGTTGGCCTTGATGCGGCCACCACGTGAGCCACCAATCTTAGCTATGGGGTCAGGGATACGCTTTACGCGAAATTCGAAAGAACCAAGATTCTGGCCCTTTGCCGTAATGTTGACCTTGGAAGGTCCAACGCTGTTACCAGTTATGATCAGATTGGTATTGTTACCAGACTTCTTAGAGGCGGCGCCGGTAACACTTACGCGTACATCGCCAGAAGAAACACCAGCAGCGGCTACGCTAACGGGGTTTTCCACACCAATATAGAATACGTTCATCTTGTCGGCAGAGACTGAGACAGAGCGCTGGCCTACTTCGTAGGTGAATTTGCCTTCTCCTGTCTTAACCTCACCAGTAAGTGGGTTTGTTACAGCGACAGACGTTGTTAGCGTTTTTTGCCCCGTTCCGGAGCCGGTGATGCTGAAGTCAGCAGTGCCGTCAGCATTGATTTTCTGGCGTTGACCATTTACACGAAGGTCGATGTTAGAAGGGTCAAGACTAGAAGAGTAAGAACCAACGGAAACTTTAGCTGTGATTCTTTCGCCGCCAATAACGTAGCTACGGTCAGCATTAAACACAGGAAAGAATTGATCGAACTCAACGATCTTACCACCGGCAAGTTGTACCATATCATTCACCATATTAGCCTCAGTAGACTTAAGGTTAGACTTCATTTGGCTAAGCAGCGGAAGAACAGCAGCTACGGGCATATGACCGAAGCGGTAGTCGCGCCAGCTGGGGCGGCCAGCTTCCTTCCAAGCGTCATCGTTAACATCAAAAGGTATATTGTTCTTGATGTTAGCGATCTTGGCCAGGATGTTTTCCTGGCTCTGGTCCATCTCTTCACCATGCTCAGTGAGCAATTTTTCGTAAACGGCAACGAGGCGGTCGCGGGTATCGATAATTCTAGCTTTGAGCTCAACACCTACGGCCTCTTCACCTTCTTCACCCATTACCAGGACACGAGTAGTTACATCCTTATTCTTTTTACCTCGGGGAGAAAGAATACCGTGTGTTTCCTTGAAGTCTTCTTCATCTTCAACACCGTTGTTATTGCCAGACATATCAATCAACCTAGATTGAATACCATCGATGTAAGCACTGAACTCAGTAGAGATCGACTTAACTTCTTCGATTGCTGGTTGAATGGGACGAAATTTAGCTTTGGTATCATCCTTCAAAAGCTCGTCTAGGCCACCTACGGTTTTCTGCAGCTGTTTGTCTACTGTACTGATACTAGCCTCATTACCCTCATCAAGGGTCTGAAAAGCATTCATAACCTCAGCGGAGACGTTCAGGGCTAACAAGGCCATCAGTACGAGATACATGATGTTGATCATCAACTGCCGGGGTTCCTTTGGAATTGACATTGATATATATATTTAAAAACCGACGCGACGGCGGCGTTGCCGCCGCGTCGGTTTGCTTATGAAAAGGGAGATATATTATGCTAAGCGGTTATTGCTTAGGCCTTAGGAACGCGCATGGCGCTAATCATGTTACCGTACACGGCATTGAGCGTGTTGAGGTTGCCGTTGAGCGACTCCATGTTAGTCTTGTAAGCCTTGGTTTCGTCGGCCGTTGCGGCGAGGTCAGCCATCGCTTCGTTGAGCTTAGAGTAGAAGTTGCCCATTTGACGAACCTGCTCACCAGTGCCGCTAAAGTCGGCATCCTGAAGTGCCTTGAGGCTACTCATACTTTTAGACATGGTCTGAAGCTCCGTCAACATACCGCCAAGCTGCTGCTCTACTACTTCGCCGTTAAGCTGTGGAGTAGAAACGCCACCTGAGGTCAGCGGCTGGACGTCGCCGTTGTAGTTGCTAAGGCCGGGGTAAAGCTTGTCCCAGTAGTAATCCGGCTCAGGGCCGAGAATACCGATGAGAAGGAAAAGGGCAGCTTCTACTCCGAGACCGATGGTCAGAAGATCAATACTGCCGCCGAGAGGCATTTCCCAGGATTGAATTTTGTAAAGAGCACCAAGCATAACGACTGCGGCACCAACGCCGATTACGAAATTCTTGAAGTACTTGAATGCGGGCGATTTAGTAAGTGCCATATTTTCGGAACGTGTAATTCGGGGAAGATGATGAAAGAAAGCTTAGTGCTTGTTTTGTTTTCCCGTTATTGTAAAGAAAGTGAATTGATAATTTAGCGGCCGAAACCGTCTCAACGACCTTTTAACCGAAGTTAAGGGAAGCATATTGTTTTAGCAACCGCGAAAATACGGAGAAAAGCAGACAAAGTCAAAAAATCATGATTTGAGAAAGGAGGCCGACAATCATTTGTATTACCTGCTTCTGAACCGAGGTCGCAATCATGTAACTGTAAATTGGTTTATGTGTGCGCTACCAGAGGTGATAATTATCAGGCAGAATTTCCAGAGACCCTGCCCTAATAAATATTGGGCGCCTTTCCTATATAAAAAGGACAGACAAAGGGACAAGATGATTTTCCGGCGCGGACGCAGGTGCAAAGGTGGTTTTCAGAAACCGGTCTACGTACTGCTCTACAACCCCTTTGCTTTGCAACTGCGACCTCGTCCGATTGGTGCTTCATTAAAAGACAACTACTTTAATAGCGTAGGACAAAGCCTTCGATTTTTTCTTCGAAGTTAAGACTCTTATTTTATCACACTATCTCACCTATATCAAAATTTACATGTTTAAGCAACCTCTTACTCGGGACTGGACACCACGTTTTTTTTGATGATTTTAACTTTTTTTTCATGAAACCAATTTTACTATCTCTCGTACTAGCATTAGCTAGCACAAATTTTTTACATGCCCAAATAGGTAACACCTGCGGCGACCCGATTCTTGTTACTGCACTCCCATACACTACCACCGATGACACGGCAAACCATGAAGACGACGTAAGCGGTTCTCCTGGTGCCGGCTGCGGCAGCAGCAGTGACTATTTAAGTGGCGACGATGTCTTCTATAGCTGGACGGCTGCCAGCAACGGAACCTTCGACATTTCGCTGACGGGGATAAGCGAAATCTATACCGGACTATTCATCTACTCCGATTGCGCCGCAGTAGGCACTACTTGCTTGGATGGAGAT
>JAPKCQ010000047.1 GCA_026421165.1 Lewinella sp.
GAGGCTGAGCGACGGTTGTTACTGGTGGGTAGTGTGCGGGGGGTTATTGAGGAGTAGGTTTTCAATGGTAAGTCTCCGTTCTTTCCGTTCAAATGGTTTGGGTAGGTAGACGTTGGTACCCAGGCCGACGGCAGTATAGCTTATTCTAGATGTCCGCCCTGTCCGCCTAGACGATGATCTCATCGCTCATCAGTAAGGCCTGTTCTTTGTAGAAGGTGAGTCCGATTTCCGTTCCTTCGTAACTACGGGTGCAGACGCGGCTGTCCTCAAACAGTTAATTAGTCTCGTTGCTGGAATGGGAGGTGGCGTCGTTCGGCGCGCTCCGCTCCTACCTTTGTTTTAAATCAGGAGAGTTGTTAAAGCGCCGTTTTTTAGCTATCATTAGCTTTAAATTCGCAACGGACCATTGGTTAAAGAAACAGATATGAAATTTAGCTACACACAACGCACCTTCCTCATTACCCTTATTTTCCTGAGTGGTGTTTTGCTGCGAGCGCAAACAAAGTCACTTCAATCTTCCCCTTTCCTTGTACATGCAAATGGATCAGAAGTTGGTGTTTCGGAAGAAAGGTTGGCTCGAATCGACAGCATGTGTTTGGCGGCCATCGAAGACGGAGACATACCCGGAGTAGTGGCGCTGGTGGCTAGAAATGGGAAAATCGTGTACCATAAGGCCTTTGGCACGTCAGATGCCCAATCTAAGCGGACGCTTCAAAGAGACGACATCTTTCGCATGGCATCACAGACTAAAGCGATTACCGCCACCGCGGTAATGATGCTTTGGGAAGAAGGAAGGTTTAAACTTGATGATCCAATTTCAAAATACATCCCCGAATTTAAAGACCCTCAAGTACTTGATTCTCTCTTAGCTGACGGTACCTTCCTTACTACACCCGCCGACAAAGAAATCAGCATCAGACACCTTCTATCCCATACCTCTGGTATCGGTTATGGTGTAATTGATGGTGATGAGCGGATTACGAAAATTTATAAGGACGCTGGGATTATTGACCTGTTCACTACCGAAAATATTACTATTGCAGAGAACATCAAAAAACTGGCGCGCCTTCCCCTTCATCATAATCCGGGGGAGAAATTTACTTACAGCGAAAGCTATGATGTTCTTGGGTATTTCATCGAAGTAATATCAGGTATGCCATTTGACACCTACTTGCATACCCATATTTTTGAACCTCTGGGAATGGACAACACCGCCTTCTATTTGCCCAAATCTAAAGAAGGCCGACTGGTTTCGGTGCAAACCAAAGAAGACGGTAAATGGATTAACTACCCGACTACATTCTATGATCCAGATTACCCTATAAAGGGTGCTAGGCAATTCTTTTCTGGCGGGGCTGGCCTTTCTAGCACAGCTGAGGACTACGCTACCTTTTTACAGATGTATTTGAATAAAGGCGAACTGAACGGAACAAGACTTCTAAGCCGAACCACCATCAAAACGATAATGTCCAATCAAATTGGTGACTTATGGGGCGAAGACCCAGCAGCATTCTATGGCCTGGCCTTTATGGTTCAGGGTGAAAAAGGAGAAGGCGTTGGCGGAAGTGGAAGTGACGGAACGTTTAGTTGGGGTGGCTATTTCAACACCAGTTATTTTGCTGACCCCGAGGAGCAAATTATTGGAGTATTATTGAAGCAAACTCAGAAAATAGAATCAGACGATACTGGTTGGAAATTTTCTATTTTAGTTGGTCAGAGTATTGATGATTAGCATGCCGTTTTTACACGGCTACACAAGCGATCACCTTGGCTATGCTTGTCGAATACTTCTACACCAAAGCGATCTCTAAACAAACCATAGGCCACATCTTCACCGAAGTAGCCAAGCTCAACCTCGAAACCCACCTGCCCGTCATCTGCAATTTCTGGGAAAGCATCCTACTCGGCAACCCCGTTTACCGGGGCAACCCGATGTTGAAGCACCTGGAGTTGGCCGAGAAGACGGCGCTGACGCAGGTGCATTTTGAGGTCTGGCTAGCCGTGTGGGAAGAAACCGTTCGGGAACTGTTTGCTGGGGATAAAGCGGGCCTGGCCATCCAACGGGCCAAAGACATCGGTCGCTTGATGTTGTTTAAGATCGAGCAGCGGCGGTAGGGTAGAAGGTTCCCGCATTTTGGATCAACGATATTTACAGGGTGGCCCACTAGTTTCAACGATGCTCTTCAACCTTCCTTTGCACCTGCGGCCGCGCCCTAATCTCCGAAACTATACTGCAAACCAGCCACCAGCATCCTTGCCCGGTTAAAATCGCGACCTTCCAGCCCGTACCTGCCCGTAATGCCTAATCCGATGCGTGGCGTGAGTAAGTAAGCCATTTTCATCTCCACGGAAAGACCTTCTCGCTTGCCCGTATTGCGCGTACTAATCACGTTTGAGGTGGAGATAGCTTCGCTACCGGAAGCATTTGCGGTGAAGGCAGATTGGTAATTGTGAACGAACCAGGAATAGGTCAGTAGCCCACCCACCTGCCAGTCGAGCTTGCTGTCATCTTCCGTGATCCGATAATGCAAGCCGATGGCCGCCGTGGCCGCCAGGTAGCTGTTCTCCTCCGTAAGGTTCCGACCCCGGCCTTCAATAAAGGCATTGGTGTTGTCGTATACCTGTGCCTCGTCGTTGACGTTCAGGACGTCAAGCGAAGCCGAAAAGAGGTACTCGCCAGCAACGGAATTTCTGAAATCGATGCCACCACTGTAACCTTTCATCATCCCGAGATCGACCTCCCGGATGGATGCATCCTCCGCAGAAATAAACGTTATTTCAGTAATGGCTTCTTTGGCGGTAGTGCCACCGTAACCGCCCCGAAAACTGATGGCCCAGTTGTCTTCAGACTGAGCATTAAGGAAGGATGTGGACAAAATAAGGACGAGAAAGGGAAGGGTACGTCTAAGCATTTTAAGGGTTTTTAGGTGTCGTGCAAAGGTAATTTGACGCCAACTCACCCGCTAATAATTAGCCTTGATTTAGGATTGCTTTAAGGCTTATTCAGACTAATCATTAAGCCGCTCCTGCTCCTCACTAGAAGAACTACGCCGCCCCTCATTCTTCTTCAAGAAACGGTTGCCAAACTTATAAGTGAGCTTAACGGACACGACCGGCGCCTCCCAAATAGAACGAATATCAAGGCTCTGCTCCTGGTAACGGATCGTGCCGGTAAAGAACTTCTGGATGATGCCGTCGCCGCTCAGCACGAAGTCGAGCCGGTCGTCGAAGAAAGACTTTTCTACTCCAGCAGAGACGCCGTAGAAGGGGTTGGTACGGATGATGCCGTCAATGCCATTGCCCTGGTACCAGCCGGAAACTTCGCCCTTCCAGTCCATAGGTAACTTGGCGTTGATCTGGAAGAAGCCGGTAAAGCTCCACTGGTCCTGGTCGAGCTGGCCGCCGTCAAAATCAGAGGTGTAATCATTGAAGTAAAGCATACCGCCGATGTAACCGGAGATTGGCTTGGCAATAAAATCTAAAGGAAGGAAAAGGCTACCGCCGTAGCGGACGTACTTGTCGAGGTTAACGGTTTCCTGAAAAGTAGTACCTGCCTGAAATTGACCCGTGTCTTCGGTAACCTGGCGGGTGACGTCGGCGATCACATCGCTGGTATAGTCGTAGCTAAGGTTGAAAAAAGGCTGTTTCTCGTAGGTGAAACTCAACTGACCGGAGTGAATCAGCTCGGGGCGAAGGAAGGGATTGCCCTTCTCGAAGGTCAGCGGATCGAGGTAACCAACGAAAGGGTTGAGTTTGTAGTAGCTCGGCCGCTCAATCCGGTAGCTGTAAGCCACGGAAACGCCGATGGGACCGAAGGCCGGCGCGCTGAGACTCACGCTCGGGAACAACTGGCTAAAATCGCGGAGGTTGAAACTGTCCACCGTTACGTTGTATCCTTCCATTTTTGTGCTCTCGAAACGGAGGCCGAAATTTGCACTCAGGTCGCCTTTTTCCCAACCGAGGCTGGTGTAAACGGCCTGGATGCTTTCGTCGTAGAGGAAGCGGTTGCTCAGGTTTTCGTCGACCACCATTTCACCGTTTTGGCTGAAGCGAGCGAGTAGCTCGTTGTCAAGCTCGGCCATACTGGCTTTAGCACCAGCTTTGAAAATGAGGGTTTGGCTCAGCGGCTTCTTGTAGTCGACCTGACCGGAGAAGATATTAGCGGAGGTGGGCTCGAGGTTGACACGGTTGGGGAAACCGCCATCACCAACGGTATTGAGCTCGATCCGCCCGTCGCGGGTGAAGCGGTTGTAGCTGAGGTCAAAGTTGATTTCCTGCCCGCTGGTGTCGAGTTTGATGCGGTAGAAAGCATCACCGTTGAAGCCCGTCCATGGCCGGGTTTGCTTGATGGAGGTGGTGAAGGTCTCCATCAGGTTATTCGTTTCTGGGTTCAGGACGTTCGTTAGGTTGGTGGCCGAGCGGGGCGTTTGGCCCCAGTTGTAGCGGGCATTGACGCCGATGCGCTGCTTGTCGGTCAGGTCGTAATCCGCACCAACGCGCAGGCTGTAGGAGTCTGGCACGCCGAAGTCGCGGTTGGTCTGTTCGTAGGTCTGGTTCTCAAATCTGCGGGTAAGATCGAGGCCTTCCACCCAGCTGCGTCGGTTCCAGGACACACCGCCGGTGAGGTTGAGTTTTCCCTGGCGGTGGCTGAGCTGGCCACCGGCGCGGTACTTGGCCCGCTCACCGTAGCCGCCGCCGACGTAGACGGAGCCGTTGGTGCCCAGCAGGCTGTTCTTTTTCAGTACCAGGTTGATGACGCCGCCGGAGCCTTCAGCGTCGTATTGCGCACCGGGTTGGCTGATGACCTCGATGGATTTGATGTTGTCGGCTGGCATGTCTTTCAGCAGGCTCTGGATGTCCATATACTTCGTCGGTCGCCCGTCGATAAGAATGGTGATACCTGATTTGCCGGCCATTTGGATGCGGTTTCCGGCCACGACGATGCCGGGTACCTTGCGCAGCATATCGATCACGGTACCCCCCTGGCCGGTGATGCTCTGGTCTACGTTGACGACGAGCATTCCCGCTTTTTGCTCTAGAAACGGCTTGCGGGCGGTTACTTCAATGGTTTCCAGGTTGGTGCCGGAGCCGCTGATCTGGAAGGTTGGTAGGTCAAGCTCCTGGCCTGCGGAGAGGGTGAAGGGCGGGTGGCTCTTTACCCCGTAGCCGATGCCGGTGGTGCGGATGAAGTAGTTGGCGGGCTCGATGTTGGTAAAGGTGAAGCGACCGCTTTCGTCGGCGAGTTCCAGCTTTACAACCACACTGTCAGTGGCGGCTACGAGTAGGATATTGGTAAACTCGGCGGGGGTGCGCTCGTCAAATACTTCGCCGGAGATACTGCCAGTTTCCTGAGCTTTAGCGTCTTTTTGGGCGCGAACGCTGGTGCAAAGCAAAAGAATGAAGGAGCAAAGTAAGAAGGGTAGAGATTGTTTCATCTGGTGGGTGAGTTGAAGGTTCTGTTGACGGGTAAACCGTGGTAGACGGTTGGTTTAGTTGCAAAGGTGAATGCCCGTCTTCGTTTTCGGCAGCTGTATTCTACTGACGTGTTTGGTTTATGGACGTAGGGACGATGTGGCCTGCTTTAGGTTGCATCTACTGCATACACGGCGGGCGAAAAAGCTTAGCTGTCTGGTGGCCGCAGGTCGGGAGGCTATGCTTGAAAGCCCTCTTTGCACCTGCGGCCGCGCCAGATTAGAAACCGCTTCTTTCCTCTAATCTTTACCCATCGTATCGAGTCGCTTCTGTGCATTCTTTCCAATAAGTCCTTCAGGGTCTAATTGAAGGGCTTGCTTTGATAGCTCACCAGCCTTAGCCTTATCGCCAGCCTGTAAAAAAGCCTGTGCCAAATTGTTATAACTCATGGCCGATTCCGGGAAAATCTGGGTGCAGAATTGAAAGATGAAGAAGGCGGGCTGCATTTTATTTTGGCCAAGCAGTCGTTGTCCTGCCCTGTTCATTTGACCTTCAAAATCAAAGAACCGGTAGGCGGGGTCGGCCACCATCCTTATGGTTTCGCTTTGTAATTGCTCCATTTTTCCGGCCTGGAACAATCCCGTCAGGTAATCCATTGGGTCGAGAATGAAGTCCTCCGAATCGAAGTGT
Source organism: Lewinella sp. (assembly GCA_026421165.1). Classification (GTDB taxonomy): domain Bacteria; phylum Bacteroidota; class Bacteroidia; order Chitinophagales; family Saprospiraceae; genus Neolewinella. The sequence goes on from JAPKCQ010000047.1 coordinate 6,103, forward strand.
AAAGCTTTGTCTAAAATGGGGTCCTGGTTGCTACTGTATTCGGCAAAGCTCATGTCGACGGCTAAATGCGGAGCCGTCCATTTTCCGTTCTGCCATTGCGGTTTATCTTGCCACCAGGCCCAGGATAAGTGCGCCTGTAGCTGGCTGTTGGGGAGCGTTACGGTGCGGTTGTCTCCGTAGAAATTGATGTTCTCCGAAGAGGGCTCGCCAACAAAAATGGCATTGGTGTAATTATCGAGTTCGTTGATCAGGTTTTGGGCGGCGGAGAACGTTCTACGACCAGTGATGACAAAGAATTTGCCCACCTGGTTGATCTTTTCCGTTCGGATAATGCCCGTAACCACCGTCTTATTGTTAAAATTGTTGCCGCCGCCATTAAGCCGGACATCAAGCACCAATCGGTCCACTTCGTTTTCTTCGATAAAATCGAAAACGCGCTGGTAAAACACGTCAATGGCTTCCGATGGATCGGGGACTACCTGGCTGTAGCGTACGTAAACAGCCTTGTCCTCGGGCAAGTACTTAAAGTAGTAATGCTTGTCTAGTTCTTGCAGGTAAGGGGGAGTTGCCTCCTGTTGCCGGCTGGAAAGCCAATCACCTTCCTGAGGGAGGAATCCGTAATGATCGGGAACGGATAAGCCCCTGCTTGCCATGAAGACTTTTTTGAAGACTTCCCCATCCTTCTCCAGCGTAAAAGCAATGTCTTTCTTCAAGGTCTTCGTTACTCCCTGGGCGTGAAGTACTTCGGGGAAGTTGAGGTAGCCTAGTCCGTAGCCTTTAGCATATTGCTCGTTTTCTGCAGGTATGACGGGTTCAACGGCGCTTAAGACCTCCGCGATTGGGATGCCTTCGATCTCCAGGACTTTCGCGCCCAGTGCGTCCTGGTAATCTTTATGAGTGCCTTCGATGTAGACACCATCATTGAAGTGGTAAAGATTCAGCGGTAGTTGGTAGAAATTATTTTTTTCTCCGCCCAGCCGCAGGGAGGTATGCCCGTATTTAAAAGAGGCGACCAGCCGGGCCATACCAATGATGATTTCGTGGCTTTCCAGACTGGGAATAGCGGCGTAGAGCTTTTCTACCTCCTCGTCGAAGGCGCCCGGACTTGTTTTCTTGAACAGGAAGGAGTAGTCTTCGTGTACGGTTTTTTGGAGGAAGCGTAAGTCTTCCTGCCAGCTGTTTGCCGGGAGGTCTGGTTGAGCGAAAATTGATCCGGTAAGTAGGAGCAGGGTGAGTAAGGAAAGACGGGATATCTTGGTGGTGATCGGAGTAGACATGGGTAGTACCTTTTAGCGTTTAGTAGTGTGACTATTATGGCTAAAGGCTTGTTTTTTTTGCTTGGGTTGCTTTGGGAGGAAGTTTTAGTGCGAATACCACGTTGTGCTCGACCGACGGCCTTACCTCGTAAATTCGGTTGAGCTCTGATGTTGAGGCCGCTCCGGGGAACGACCAACGTGAAATATTTCCTAATCTCCGCCTGAGCAAAGGGAAGACTGAGCTGTAGGGATAAAGAGAGGCAGGATGCGCATATTTCTTTGCTTGTTCCTTAAAAAATCGGTGCTTCAATCACTTGAAGACTGCTCTGCTCGTATTTGCACTTTGTAAGTACTTCTTTCCCTCTTACTCTTCTTTGCCTCTCTCAGGAAAAGTTACCTCGTATGAGGCGAAGCTTACAGAGCTCTCGCTCGGAGTGAGCATCGACCCGGAAAACTTGTAAGTTTGAGTAAAGAAGACTACCTTTGTTTAAATTTTAAACTAACCATGCCTCCATCTTCTCACCTAAGTGAAGTGTACCGCCCTGATTTCGGGATGTTAACCGACCTCTACCAACTAACGATGGCGGCCGGTTACTACGACCAAAAGCTGCACCAAAGAAAAGCAATTTTTCACCTCTTTTACCGAAAGGCACCATTTGGAGGAGATTTTGCCCTGTCGGCGGGGCTGGCTTTGGCGATTGACATCGTGAAGGGGCTGAAGTTCAGTGCTGATGATGTACAGTACCTCGGCAGGCTAAAGGGAGCTAACGGTAAGCCTTTATTCAAGGAGCCGTTTCTGAACTACCTCCAACGGTTGAAATTTACGGGTAATATCTACGCTGTGCCCGAAGGAGAAGTGGTTTTACCGCACGAACCTTTGCTGCGGATTGAGGGCAACATCATCGAGTGCCAACTACTGGAAACGGCTTTGCTTGCGGTGATGAACTTCAGCACCCTCATCGCCACCAAGGCGGCCCGCATCAAAGCGGCAGCTGGGGCGGATACGGTGCTTGAATTTGGTCTGCGCCGCGCCCAGGGCATTGACGGTGGCTTGACGGCTAGCCGTTCAGCTTACATCGGTGGTTGTGATGCCAGCTCTAACGTTTGGGCCGGCAGGTACTATAATATCCCGATCAAAGGAACCCATGCGCACAGTTGGGTGATGGCTTTCCCCTCCGAGGAAGAAGCATTTGAAGCTTACGCAAAGGCGATGCCTAACAACAGTGTTTTTTTGGTAGATACTTACGATACGCTCGATGGAATTGCTGCGGCTATCCTGGAAGGTAAGAAACTAAGGGAACGGGGCCACGAGATGCTTGGTGTCCGCCTTGATTCTGGAGACCTGGCCGAACTTTCTATCGCCGCCCGGGAAATGCTAGACACCGCCGGATTTCCTGATGCACAAGTTATCGCCTCCGACAGCCTTGATGAATACGCCATCGCTGACCTGAAAGCCAGAGGCGCTCGGATCGACGTCTGGGGCATCGGCACCCGGTTGGTAACTGCTCACGACCAACCTGCGCTCGGCGGTGTTTATAAACTCGCCGCCATTGAGGAAGATAACGGCGAATGGTCGCCACGCATTAAGCTCTCCGAAACTGTCTTTAAGGTTAGCAACCCCGGTCGCCAAGGCGTACGGCGTTACTACGATGAACAGGACGACTTTCCGATGGGATCCATCATCTATAACCAGTTCAACGGAGCGCCTTCGGGGCGTTTTTATACGGAAGAAGGTTTTTCCATATCCGCTCCTCCTGGCCTGCGGGAAGACGAGCTTTTGCGTCCGGTTTTTGAAGACGGAGTGCTGGTCTATGCTTCTCCAAGCTTACAAAGTACCCGCGACCGCGCCTTGAAAAGCTGGAGAAACTGGTCGCGCATCACCAATTTTGCTAACTTTCCGCACGGATTGGACGCCGCCCTGTACGAAGAAAAGATGCAGCTTCTGGAAGATTTCGGTTTTGACGCACTATAATATTACTTCAGCGAACTTAAGAATTATGCACACTTACAAATACCCCCGCCCCTCAGTTACCGTCGACATTGTTGTCTATGGCTACGACGGAGGTAAGCAACTGAAGATGCTGCTCATTGAGCGCGGCGGCGAACCCTTCAAAGGTCACTGGGCGCTTCCCGGCGGCTTTGTTGACCTCAACGAAGACCTGGAAACCGCCGCCCTCCGCGAACTCGAAGAAGAAACCGGTGTGAAGGACCTGTTCGTTGAGCAACTCTTTACCTACGGCGCGGTACAACGTGACCCTCGTGGCCGTGTAATTTCTATTGCCTATTTCTCGCTCGTCAACCTTCAGGATCACCCTGCTAAGGCTTCTTCCGACGCGACCAAGGCCGAATGGTTCTTACTGGATGAACTGCCCGATCTGGCTTTCGACCACAGCGAGATCATAAAAAAAGCAAACGAGCGCCTCGCCGCAAAAGTCCGCTACCAACCCATCGGTTTTGAGCTGCTGCCAGCGGAGTTCACGCTCGGCGAACTACAGCAACTCTACGAAACCGTTCTCAATGTTGAGTCCTTCAATAAGCGGAACTTCCGTACCCGGATTCTGCGTACGGGTATTCTCGAAGAAGTCGGTCGCCAGCAAAACGTTGCCCACCGGCCCGCCGTACTCTATAAATTTAACCAGGAGGCGTACCAGCAACTCGCTGAACAGCGTGATGGTGGCGTACTTCGCCGGGCGCTTGACTTCGAAATCTAGAACAGGCTTTAGGAGTTAATTCGTTAGAAGTTAGGCTCCGCAAGTTGCCAGGATTATTACGACTAGCTTCTAAAGATTTAACGTCTAAAAATTTAACGACCTAACATAATGGTATCAATAATAATGGGTTCCGACAGCGACCTGCCGATCATGCGCCAAGCTGCGGAAATCCTCACCGAATTTGGTATTGAAATCGAGGTGACCGTAGTGTCCGCCCACCGTACTCCCGATCGACTTTACGATTACGCCAAAAAGGCCGCCGGCCGTGGCGTTCAGGTCGTAATCGCAGGAGCAGGAGGTGCCGCACATTTACCGGGGATGGTGGCCAGTCTCACCCCACTACCCGTAATTGGTGTGCCGATCAAGAGCCGTAATAGTATTGATGGCTGGGATTCTGTTTTGTCTATTCTCCAGATGCCCGGCGGTATTCCCGTAGCTACCGTTGCGCTTGATGGTGCCAAGAACGCCGGTCTGTTGGCTGCGCGAATTCTGGGCGCTACTGATGAGGTCATCCGGCAAAAAATGGCGGATTATCAAGAGGATTTGCGTGCTCAGGTACAGGTTAAGTATGAGCGGTTGGAGCAAAATGGCTGGGAAGTTTAGACGGCTACGTCTTTTAGACTACCGTACGTTGGAGTAGCAGCGAAGCCATGCGGTAGCCTAAAAGCGTAGCGTCTATAAGCCGGAGGCGCCTAAAAGGCCGAAGGCTATCTAAAAAGGCCGGAGGCTGAATTCAACCCGATTATTCAATTCCCTACCTACCGCCGTCCCATTATCGGCTTTGGACCGGGTAGCGGCGTAGCCGATGAAGTTGATTCGATTTCCTTCAATACCTTTGGACATAAGGTAGCCTCGGCAAGAAAGCGCCCTCGTTTCACTAAGCTTCTCGTTGTTTTCTACCGTGCCAGTATTATCGGTATGTCCCGCAATCGTGAGCTTGAAGAAGGGATTCGCCCGGAGGTTAACGGCGATCTCATTGAGCATGGGTAAGCTCTGCGCGGTGAGGGTGGACGAGCGTCCCTCGAAGGTGATGCGGTTGCTAGCCCTGTCCAGCATCGCTTGGAGTTCGGGGCTTACTTCGGGGCAACCCTGGTTAGGACCGGCTACTTCGGGGCATTGGTCTTCATTGTCTTCGAAGCCGTCGTTATCGGTGTCCGGGCAGCCGGTGTAAAGGCTACCGGGAGTATTGGGGCAGTTGTCGATGTCGTCGGGGACGCCATCATTGTCGATGTCGGGACAGCCGCGGAGGCGTTTCTTACCGGCTTCGTAGGGGCACTGGTCCTGGTCGTCTGGGATGCCATCTTTATCGTGGTCAGGGCAGCCGTTGGCTGACTCTTCGCCTTTCACATCAGGGCACAGGTCCTGATCGTCAGGAACGCCGTCGCGATCAGCGTCGGGGCAGCCTTTTGCGGTGTTGACGCCCGGGGTGTTGGGGCATTTGTCTTGCCCGTCGGAGATGCGGTCTCCGTCGCGGTCGGGGCTACCGAAGCGGTAGGTGTAGCCTAGGCAGAGGTTGACGTTGTCGCGGTTTTCCCGGTTAGTGGACCGGTACTCTGCTTGCAGACTAACCCACATATCTTTGTCCACTTTGAAGTCCAACCCAGCACCAAAGGGAAACGCACGAAAGGGCCGTGTGTCTTGCTCGAAGGTGAAGCCATAGCCAGCCTGAAGATAAGGCGATACTTTGTTCTCGCTACCCAGCGGTGTTATCCGCACCAGAAAATCTGCAGTGCCTAAGCGTGGGTTGGTAAACCGCCCAACGTCCGAATTACCAATACGTAGTGGCATGAGTAGGCCGAAATGTTTGGTGTACTGATGGCGGGCAACGACTTCCATGGCATAACTTTTCTGTAGGCTTTTATTTAAGTCATTAAGGACCTCATGATCCAGCATCACCATCCTGAACCCCAGGGTGGTAAAGGGGGCCGGGTCGGGATACTGAGCGTTCTGAGCCCATAGGGCGCAGCAGCACGGCAAGAGCAGGCTGAGGAGGATGAGGCGGAGCATGGTCTGTTTTTGGGAGGCGCAGTTGCGGCTTAAACGTAAATTATTTGTGGGGCGTACCTTAGTACTAAGCGTCTACCATGGTGCTAAACGACCCGAAGAGAGGAAATCCATTAGGATGAAACAAGGAATTTTACCCCGAATGTCAGTTATCGCTGCGGCTCCAGGCTAAACTCCACCCTGCGGTTCAACCGTCGTCCTTCCTTGCTGGCGTTGTTACCTATTGGGTTGGACTCTCCAAAACCAGTGCTGCCGATCCGGCTTTCAAGAATACCGGTAGCGACAATGAACCTGCGGCAGGCCGCTGCGCGGCGTTTGCTGAGGGCGAAGTTGCTTGTTTTCGGGCCTATGCCATCTGTATGGCCGCTGATGGCCAGGCCGTAATCCGGGTATTCGCGCATGATACTAGCGATCTCGGATAGGATGACGTAGCTCTTTTCTACTAGTTTTTCTGATCCGGGTTTAAAGCGAACGGCGCGGGCGGCGTATTCGAGGTGTTCTTTTACCTCTTGTTTGATTTCCGGGCAACCGTCGTTGGCTCTTCCACTGGCCTGGGTTGGGCAGCGGTCGATGTCATCGCTCACGCCGTCTCCATCCGTATCGGGGCAACCGTTGAAGGTGCCAGCGGTGTCGGGGCATTTGTCGTCTTCGTCGTTTACGTTGTCGCCATCACGGTCGGGGCAGCCTTTGGGTGCGGCCCCTGCGAGGTTGGGGCATTTATCGTCTTTATTAAGAACGCCATCACCGTCGGTATCGGGGCAACCGTTGAGCAGGGGGGGGCCGTCGTTATCGGGACATTTGTCTTCGGCGTCGATCACACCGTCGCCGTCGCGGTCCGGACAGCCGTTCATTTCTGCCTTTCCTGGTTCATTGGGGCAGCCGTCAACGTCGTCGTTTACACCGTCATTATCGGTGTCGGGGCAGCCCATTTTTTCGGCGGGGCCTACTAATTCGGGGCACTTATCGTCAATATCGGGTGTACCGTCCATATCCGTGTCTGGGCAGCCACCGAGGTTCGCGTTGCCTGCGGCGGTTGGGCAGCGGTCATTTTCGTCGATGATACCGTCCATGTCTGTATCGGGGCAGCCGTTGGTGGCTAGTGGCCCGGGTAGGTCGGGGCACTGATCGTCGCGGTTGATGATGCCGTCTTTATCGGAGTCAATGTTGCTGAGCCGGTACACGTAACCGATGCCGGCCATGACATTGTCGCGCTTGCCTTCTTCGGAGATCCGGTATTCTCCTTGGATGTTGAACCAGGAGTTTCCGTCGAGCCTGAAATTGAAACCCAGCCCAAGGGGGATTTGATAGTTGACGTTTTGAAAACGTTCGGAAACGACGCCGTAGCCAGCATGGAGGTAAGGGGAGATCTTTCTTTCAGTTCCTGCTGGGTACAGTTGTCCCAAAACCTCTATGCCGGAGATGGTAATATTGTCCAGCTCGCCTACGTCGATGACGCCGACTTTAATGGGCACCATGATGCCGAAAATTTTACTTAGTTGGCGACGAAAGCCGAATTCGAGGGCGAAGGTCGGCGCGGCTTCGTTGATCGCCTCATTCACGTTCTGGTGGTCAATAGCAAGCACCCGTGCCGAGAGGGCACTGTAGGTCTTCAGATTATTCGTCTGGGCGGATAAGCCAAGGGAGCAGAGCAGGAATAGGCTGCTCATCATTAATCTTTTCATTGGAACTTGCTTCTGACTAGGATGAATTCGGCCGGGCACAAATCTGTAGTAATTCATTTTGTGTTTCCGGGATAACTAAATGCCGACCCAAATATAGTAAAAAGTTGCAATTGGAAGGGAGTGGCAGGTAAATTAGTTAGATCGGTAGGTTTTAAATCAGAAGCGGTTTTAGGGCGTGGAGGTAGGTGTAGGGTATCGGATTGGGTACGGGCGGACTTATTGTTAGCTCCTTACGGCTCGGTCGGCAGCTTCAGCGGTCGGTTCAAGACAGAGATTTCTCGGGCACCCTCAACCAAACCAGCCCCCCCAAGAATCACTTCAAAATCGTCACCTTTAGAGAGGTATTTCTGCGCTAAACTCTGAATCTCCGCTGGGGAGATTCCCCGCACGGCCTCGTTGAGCTTTCTAAGCAGGGGCTCTGGGTCGTAGGCTTTGACGAGTGCGGACCGGTGCCTGGCACCATGCCCGAACGGTCCGTCTAGCTCCATCGAAATACTACCTGCCAGGTAGGCGCGAACCATATCCAACTCCGCCGTCGGAACGGGCTGCTGTAATAATTTGTCGATTTCGATATCGATTTCCTGGCGAACGGCCGCCAGGTTCTCGTTGGCCACATCGGCCGAAACGCCGAAGGAGCCGTCGTAACGGTAGGTATCTAGATCACTATCGATGCCGTAGGTATAGCCTTTTTCCTCACGGATATTCTTCATCAACCGGCTGCTGAAGTAGCCGCCGAAAATGGTTTCCAGCACGACCAGGCCACCGTAATCTTCACTACCGATGTGGATGCCACGCCGGCCACGCCGGATCATTGTCTGCTGAGCCCGCGGGCGCAGTACCTGGAGAATCTGTGGTTGAGCTGGCTGCGGCGGGAGGCTAGGGGCTTTTGCCCGCTTACCCGTTGGCAGTTGGCCAAAACTTTGCTCCAGTATCTCCTCCACTTTGGAGGTAATATGGCCAGCGACGTATAAGGTTGCGTTCCCGGCGTGGAAATGGCTTTTGTGGAAGGAGCGAATGTCCTCCACGGTCAATTCTTCGTAGTTTTCTTTATAGCCGTTGTATCCGTAGGGGTGGTTCGGCCCGAAAACGGCTTCGGTGATGAGCCGGAAGGCGAGGGTGTCGTTGTCGCTCATTCCTTCGCGCAGGCGTTGTTTGCGGCGCTTCATGAAGCGTCGGAAGCTGGCGTCATCAAAGGCTGGCTCGGCAATAATTTCGGCCATCACTGGAAGTACTTCGCTGGCGTGGCGGATGATGGTGGATAGGGAGAGGTTGGCCGTATCCATCAGGTCCGGTTGGGCGATGGCAGTACCGAACTGCTCGAAGTAGGCCTCCAGTTTACCGGCGGAGCGTTGGCGGGTACCTTCCACGAGCATGTCGGCAGTGGCTCCGGCCTGGAGTTTTTTATGTTCGAAGGGCCGGCCGGCGTCCCAGATCATTTCTACCCGCAGAACGGGAGCCTCCACGCCGGGCATGGCGATTACCGGCAGGCCGTTGGATAGCTTCCAGCGGCGGGCGGGCAGAAGGGTGGGGATTTTGGGGAGGTGGACTTTCGGTGGGCGGATGGAAAATGGCTTTTCTGGGAGGGTGAGGAACTCCGGACTTCGTCCGGGGTTAACTGATGGATAATCGCTCTGCGACAGTTTATGTTGCAAGCGGGGCTGGGATGGCCTTCTTCTCTGGCCCTTCTTATCGGGAGAGGAGAGGCTTTGGAGGCGTGACAAACACGATAGCTGTCGTTACAACCGTATTAGGATGAGCTATAACCACTAGCGTATCTGCGTAAACCTACACCTGGGCCATCGGGTTGCCGGAGATGGCTTTTAATTGGCGTACCACCTTTGCTGGGTCTTCTGCTTTGAAGACGGCTGAGCCAGCTACGAGTACGCGGGCACCAGCTTCCAGTACTTTTTGGGCGTTCTGCAAGCCTACGCCGCCGTCGACTTCGATGATGGCTGGGCTGTTGCGGATGGCGATCATATCGTAGGCCTGACGGATCTTAGCGAGGCTGCGGTAGATGAATTTCTGCCCTCCAAAGCCTGGGTTTACGGACATGATGAGCACCAAGTCGAGGTCTTCGATGATGTCTTCCAGGATGCTTACCGGAGTGTGTGGATTTAGGGCAACACCGGCTTTACAGCCTGCGGCCTTGATCTGCTGTACTACCCGGTGTAGGTGGTTGGTTGCTTCGGCGTGGACGGTGATGCCGTTCGCTCCGGCCTTCGCGAAGCTCTCGATGTAGCGGCCTGGCTGGTCGATCATGAGGTGAACGTCGAGGTATTTCGTTGCGTCCTTCGCTACTTGCTCGATGACGAGCTGACCGAAGGAGATGTTGGGGACGAAGTTGCCGTCCATCACGTCAAGGTGGAACCAGTCGGCTTCACTTTCATTGATGAATTCGATGGCCTGGTCGAGGCGGCGGAAATCGGCGGCTAACAGGGAGGGGGCTACGAGGTGCAAGGTTTCTAGAGGTTAGAAGTTAGAAGTTAGAATTTAGGGCTGCCACACTTTGTAGGTGGGGGAGGTACTTCAGGGCAAAGGTAAGGATCGTCAATTCAATAACTGTCCGATTTATAGCTTGCCCCCGCGACACTGCTCTTCATCGATGAAAAGCCTCCGTAGCTACGGCTATGTAGACTTTCCATGGACTCGATCAGTACTACGATGCTTACGCTTCACCACGAAGCAGTACCGAAGCTAATCAGGACAGTTGTTAAATTGACGATCCTAAGGCTGGCGTCCTTGCTCTTCTAACTTACTTTGCATCCTGCGTTTGCGCCGAATGAGTGAATTAGGTAATGGCTGCCGGAAGTACCGTTCAGTTCGCTATGCTCTTTCATCCGGAATGCAGAGGCTTGGGCGTTAGAAGGTTACGATGAATCCCTCCTTCGTTTATTAGCTACTTCACCAGGTCGAGGGTATAAACCAGCGGAATAAGCCCTGGCATCTGCCGTAGGTGCCAGTGGCCGGGTTTGCCGGCGGGCACCATGTCGTCGAAGCAATTATAGGGGGAATAATCGAATTCCTGAAAGCCGCGCAGGGTGAGTCCGGCACCGAGTAGTGCGGTGACTACGGAGCTGATCGTGTGGTCCCAGTTTACTTCGGTTCCGTTCACTTCGTCGCTACCGTCGGTGTAGCTTTTGGTAATTTGTTCCACAATGGGTTCGGGGTTGAAGTAGGGGTACTTGATGGCCGTGCGGTCGTCGTTCCAGAGGTAGGCCATGTTGTGGAACTCGGCGAAAACGAACTGTCCGCCGGGCTTGAGGTAACGATTTACGATGGCGGCCCATTCGTCGAGATCGGGCAACCAGGTGATGGTGCCGTAGCTGGTGAAGACGATGTCGAACTTCTCATTGAGGTGCTCGGGGAGGCTGTAAAGGTCGCAGTTGATGAAGCGGGCTTTGAGGCCGGCTTTTTGGGCCAGATCTTCAGCGGCGTTGATGGCGGAGGGGCTAAGGTCTACGCCGGTGGCTATGGCTCCCCGGCGGGCGAAACTCAGGGTGTCCTGGCCGAAGTGGCACTGGAGGTGGAGGATTTTTAAGCCGGTCAGGTCGTCGGGTAACAGGGCCAGCTCGGGGGCTTTGAGGGATTCGGCGCCGGCTAGCCAGCCAGGGACGTCGTAGAAGTCACTGGTTAGGTGGGCTTTGGCGCGTTGGTCCCACTGCTCCTGGTTTAGCTTTAGGTAATCGATCATCGTGGCTAGGTTGCTTGCTGGTGCTGCTGTTGGTTGGGGTTATCCGATGTATCCCAATATTATATCTCCTTCAGCGGCGGCGTTTTTAAAGATGACAATGGTGGCAACGATGTATTTCACCAATTCCTCCGTGAAGTCCCAGTCCTCAAATTTATACATCACCGACTTGTTTATTACCGGGATGTCGATTCGTTCTCTAATCTGGTCTTCGTTCAAATCTCCAATGTAGGCGAGCATTTTAGCGATGTCTTCTTGGTCGTGGTAGCGAATGCCGTCGGTTTGGTGTTCATCTTCGTAGGTGACGATAATTTGGGGAGGCATAAATAAAGATTCCGTTGGCTCTCTTCCTAAAAAACCTTTGCCGAGAACAAACATGATGTGTTCCCAAAATTTGTCGACATCCACTTCTTCTTTTACGTCTCCCTTGATTTCTTTGGAAACTTTCATTTCTTCCAGATGATCCGAGGATATTCTGGTTAGCATTCCTGCCATGCCTATAATTTAGGTGTTTTGATGCTTTGTAATGAAATGGTTAGAGGTGAGTTTTAAGCGTTCAAATGCTCATTCGCACATGTGCGAATGAGCATTTGAATGCCTACTCTCCGGGATACCGAACCCCAATCATCTCCCGTACCTCAGTAAGTGTGCGGTGGAGCGCGAGCGAATCCTCCAACGACCAAAGCGCATTCTCTATCCGTCCTGCTCGTACATCCGCCATCACCGCCTCCGCTTCGTAGCGGTAGCCGTTTGCTCCTCCATAGTCGAAGTAGAAATTCTCGGGCGGCGTATCCTTACCGCGCAGCAGGCTAAAACTGCTGGGCTCATGCCAGCGCGGGTGCCAGTGCAGGCTCGCTTCGCTGCCTATTATTAAGGCCTCCGTTTTGGTACGGCCAAGCACGGTGCTGTAGTTGTGGCTCAGTTTTCCGCCAGCGTGGCGGCACGTAACCTGCGTGTCCAGGTCTACACCTTGTGGCGAAAGGCGGGCCGTGGCGTGAACCTCTTCCGGAGCGCCGAGTAGGAATTGTGAGAGAAACTGCGGGTAAATACCGATATCAAGGAGCGCTCCACCGCCAAGTTTTGGGTTCAGTATGCGGTTCCGTTCAAGATCAGGCGCAGACGCGGGTGCAGGGCGAAGGACGGAGGCAAGGTCCTTCGCCCGAAACCCAAAATCTGAGCGGATACTCTGGATTTCCCCGATAACGCCGTCGTCGATCAGCTCCTTTAGTTTGAGGGTACAGGGTAGGAAGCGCGTCCACAGTGCTTCCATCAGGTACACTTTATGCTCCCTTGAAGCAGCAATGACTTCTTCGACCTCCCCTAGGTTAAGTCCTAGCGGCTTTTCGCAAATCACTGGGATGCCTTTTTCTAGGCACATCAGGGTAAGTTCTTTGTGGAGAACGTGCGGCGTAGCGATGTAGACCGCATCCACCCGGGGCCCGCTGAAGGTTTCTTCATAGCTGCCAGCGGCGAACTCCGCCCCGAAATCCTTAGCAAAAGCCTGGGCTCTTTCTAGTGATCGGGAACCGACGGCGACCAACGCCGCATCAGGAATAAGCGCTAGGTCTTCAGCAAATTTGCGGGCGATGTTGCCGAGGCCGAGGATGGCGAAGTGGAAAATTTGGGTTGGCATTTGTGGAAGATTTATTTATTTGGATCGGCTGCAATATATTAACCCACGGCTAGATCAAACCTGCTGAACCTAAGACGGGCAAAACTACGCTACGAAACGCTGCTTGTTTTATTCATCTTTTGGCGTCCGGTTTTACTTATTGCCGAAAGTAAACGCTCCGGCAGTAGAGCAAACTACACTCAATATACCGCAAAGAATGGCCGTAGTCTGCGCGCCTTTGTCGGTAACGCGACCGCCACTGAGTTTAATACCCATGAATTCACGGACAATAACCCCACAGAAGGTACGAACTACTACCGAATTCAGCCTCATGACGGTTCGCCTCAGTGGGAACTGGACCGCCAGTGGTGTAAACCTCGAACTTATTGACGCCAACGGCCTGAGCAACGGCAGCCTCAACACCGAACTCTCGGTGCTTAAAGCTAGGTATCGGCGGTCACGAACACGTCAACCTCAGCCGTTACGTCAGCTCTATCGTCATCACCAGGGCCGATGCGAATGCGAAAATCGTCTATATTCACCGCGTTCGCTTTGATCCCGCTACGGGGATGACCAATGTTCGCTCCGAACTAAAAAATAAAGTAGTGGTCGACAAACGGCTTAGCTATTCAGCAAGCCGGTGGTGCCGGAGCCGTGCGGTAGCCTAAAAGCGC